>CAZVFD010000017.1:12512-27052 GCA_964625465.1 uncultured Candidatus Midichloriaceae bacterium
GCAGGAAAGAGGTATTACAATTACTTCTGCTGCGACAACCTGCTTTTGGAAAGGTTCTGATAATAAATCTTATAGAATTAACATCATTGATACACCTGGACACGTTGATTTCACAATCGAAGTAGAGCGCTCATTGCGCGTACTTGATGGTGCTGTTACAGTGTTTGACGGTGTTGCGGGAGTAGAGCCGCAATCTGAGACCGTTTGGAGACAAGCTGACAAGTATCGTGTTCCACGTATCTGTTTTGTAAACAAAATGGACAGAACTGGCGCGGATTTCTTCCGTTGCGTGAAAATGATTATTGATAGACTTGGTGCGCGTCCACTTGTGATGCAACTTCCTATTGGTTCTGAAGAGAACTTTGTAGGTGTTGTAGACTTGCTAAAAATGAAAGCGATAGTGTGGAAAGACGAATCTCTAGGAGCGGAATTCTTTGAACAAGAAATCCCAGAAGATATGAAAGAGATTGCGAACGAGTACCGTTCAAAGCTGGTTGAGTCTGCTGTTGAGATGGATGATAAATTAATGTCAGATTATCTAGATGGCAAAGAAATTTCAAATACTGACATCAAGCGTTGCGTGCGTAAAGCTGCAACTACATTTGCAATGGTGCCAATTTTCTGTGGATCTGCATTCAAAAACAAAGGTGTTCAGCCTCTACTTGATGCGGTTGTAGACTATCTACCTAGTCCAATTGATATTGCCCCTGCAAAAGGACATAGCACAAGAGATGATTCAGAAGTTACAATTAAAGTTAGCGACACTGAGAAATTTGTCGGTCTCGCATTTAAAATTATGAATGATCCATTCGTTGGTTCATTAACATTCGTTAGAATATATGCTGGCCAATTGAAAAGTGGTAGTGGTGTTCTTAACACAAATAAAGATAACAAAGAGCGCGTTGGACGTATGTTGTTAATGCATGCGAACAATCGTGAAGACATCAAAGAAGCTTATGCTGGAGATATCGTTGCACTTGCTGGTCTTAAAAATACAACTACAGGTGAGACTTTGTGTGATGAAGATGCAGAAGTAGTATTAGACAGAATGATCTTCCCAGAGCCTGTGATTCACGTAGCTGTAGAGCCTAAATCTACTGCTGATCAGGAGAAAATGGGTGTTGCTATTGGTCGACTAGTTGCTGAGGATCCATCTTTAAGAGTTAAAGTTGATCATGAGTCTGGCCAAACAATCCTAGCAGGAATGGGCGAGCTTCATCTTGAAATTATCGTTGATAGGATGAAGAGAGAGTTTAAAGTTGAAGCAAACGTCGGCGCTCCACAAGTTGCATATCGCGAGACAATTACAAAGTCTTACGAAATGGATTATACACATAAGAAGCAATCTGGTGGTGCTGGTCAATTTGCTAAAGTTAAAATTAAATTTGAGCCACTTGAGCCGGGTAAAGGTTACGAGTTTGAAAGCAAAGTTGTCGGTGGTAACGTTCCGAAAGAATATGTTCCTGCTGTGGACAAAGGTATCGATGATATCAGAAATAGCGGTATTCAAGCTGGTTACCCTGCAATCGACTTTAAAGCAACTCTACTTGACGGTGCGTACCACGATGTAGATTCAAGCGCGTTAGCGTTCGAGATTGCAGCAAAAGCAGCCTTCAGAGAAGGTATGGTTAAAGCAGGTCCAAAAATTTTAGAACCAATTATGGCTGTTGAAGTTATAACACCTGATGAATTTATGGGTGATGTAATTGGTCACTTAAATAGTATTCGTGGGCAAGTTCAAGGAATGGAAGCTAGAGGTAACGCCCAAGTTATCAAAGCAAATGTTCCTCTTGCTACAATGTTTGGCTACGTCAACACACTAAGATCTATGACTCAAGGTAGAGCACAGTATTCAATGCAGTTCTCTCACTATGATCAAGTTCCGCAAAGTGTTGCTGAAGGAATAATCGCGAAAGCTTCATAAGAATTTAAAAGAGAAGAAAATATGTCACAAGAAATTGTAATAAAATTAAGAGCTTTTGATCACAGAGTACTTGATCATTCAGTAAAGGATATAGTTGGTACAGTTAAAAGAACTGGTGCTAAGATCAGGGGACCAATTCCTTTGCCAAGAAAAATTCAGAAATTCACAGTTAACAGATCTACTCACGTAGACATTGAGTCTAGAGAGCAGTTTGAAATTAGATATCATACAAGACTAATGTTTGTTGAGCCATCTCCTCAGACAGTTGACTCTTTAATGAAGCTAGATCTTCCTTCTGGAGTAGAAGTTGAAATTAAGTTAAATGAGGCTGCGTAATGTCGATTCATACAAGAAGAACAGGTCTTATAGCTAAAAAAGTTGGGATGTCTCAAGTTTTTGACCAAAATGGTGCAGCTATGGCTGTAACATTGGTAGAAGCTAAAGGAAATTTTGTAGTTGGTTCAAAGACTACTGAGAAAGATGGTTACAATGCTGTTATCTTAGGTTTTGATGAAAGAAAGCCAAGCAGAACAACTAAGTCATTGAAAGGCACTTTCGCGAAAGCTTCTGTAACTCCTAAGAGTAAAATCAAAGAATTTAGAGTTTCTGATTCGGCTTTAGTAGAAGCTGGTCAAGAAATTTCAGTTGAACATTTTATCGTTGGTCAATGTGTTGACATTCAAGGCGTAAACATTGGTAAAGGCTTTGCTGGTGTAATGAAGAGACACAATTTCCGCGGGTTAGAGGCGTCACACGGTGTGTCAGTCAGCCATAGATCTCACGGTTCAACTGGTCAGAGACAAGATCCAGGTCGCGTTTTCAAAGGAAAGAAAATGGCGGGACATATGGGTACTGAAGTTGTCACAATTCAGAACGTGAAAGTTGTACAAATTGATAATGAGTTAGGACTTATTGCTTTAGCCGGATCAGTTCCAGGTAAACCAGGGTCTTATTTATACTTATCAGATGCAGTTAAAGTTGCATTACCTATCAATGCACAATTCCCTGCTGCGCTAATCAAAACAGCTAAGGTTGAAGCTGCTCCTAAAGTAGCAGAACAACCTCAGCAAGAACAAACAGCTAATTAATAGAAATAGTCATGCAAGTAGAAATTAGAAATTTAGATAATAAAGAGGCTGGCAAGACTGAACTCAACGCTGAGATATTCGGCCAAGAGTACAGATCTGATGTTTTAGCACGTGTTGTTCAGTGGCAAAGAGACAGAGCAAGATCTGGCTGTCATATGGTGAAAGATAGATCATTAGTTACTGCAACTACAAAGAAAATGTATAAGCAAAAAGGTACTGGTCAAGCTCGTCACGGGTCGTATAAAGCCCCAATTTTCGTGGGTGGTGGTACTGTATTTGGTCCTGTAGTGAGATCACACGGTTACAGCTTAAATAAAAAGATAAGAAATTTAGGTTTAAAAGTAGCTTTATCGTTGAAACTAAAAGAGAAATCGTTTATAGTTCTCAGCAACGCGAAAGTAGAATCAGACAAGACATCTGATTTATCAAGGAAAATAAAGAACTTTGACAGCAAGTCGGTGTTAATTATTGATTCTACCGTGGATGAAAAACTTAAACTTTCATCACGTAATCTAAAAGGTGTAGATGTGTTACCTGTTATGGGTTTGAATGTTTTAGATATCTTAAAACATGACAAATTGATGATGACAGTTGATGCGCTCAAAGAAGTTGAAAAGAGGTTAGCATGTTAGATGCAAAACTATATGATGTGATCGTTAGACCAATATTTACTGAAAAAGCTACAAGTATGGCTGATAAAGGTAAGTATTTGTTTGAAGTAAGTTCTTGTGCAGATAAGAAACTTGTAAAGCAAGCCGTTGAGAAAGTATTCGAAACAGAAGTTTCTTCTGTCAATATACTTAATCGTAGAGGTAAGGCAAAAGTATTTAAGGGCACAAAAGGAAGAACAACTGGCTATAAGCAAGCCATTGTCACTCTTAAAAAAGGAAAAACAATTGAAATTAGTGCTGGAGCATAACTATGGCATTGAAAAGTTTTAGTCCAACAACTCCAGGCCAAAGACAACTTGTATTGATTGATAGAAGTTCTTTGTGGAAAGGTGAGCCTGAGAAAAGCCTAGTAGCTGGTAAGAAGAAATCTGGTGGCAGAAACAACGCTGGAAGACTGACATCTTTTAGGAAAGGTGGTGGTCATAAGAAGAAGTACCGTGTTATTGATTTCTTGAGACAAAAAGATAATGTAACTGCAGTAGTTGAAAGGATTGAATACGATCCTAATCGTACAGCTTTCATTGCTTTAGTAAAGTATTCGGATGGTGAATTAGCATATATAATCGCTCCTCAAAAGTTAGCGGTTGGTGATAAGATCGAGTCTGGTGAGCAGGCAGATATTAAAGTTGGTAATTGCCTACCATTGAGAAGTATTCCAGTTGGTACAATAGTTCATAATATTGAGCTTAAACCTAGAGCAGGTGCACAGCTTGCAAGGTCTGCTGGGGCATATGTCCAGTTAGTTGGTAAAGATGCTAGTATGGCACTTTTAAAACTTCGATCTGGTGAAGTAAGAATGGTTAGTGCTGAGTGCAGAGCTACAATTGGTTCTGTTTCAAATCCTGATCAGCAAAATACAATTATTGGTAAGGCTGGCCGTTCTAGATGGAAAGGCATTAGGCCTTCGGTGAGAGGTGTTGCGATGAACCCTATTGATCACCCACATGGTGGTGGTGAAGGTAAGACATCGGGTGGTAGACATCCGGTTACACCTTGGGGTAAATCAACAAAAGGTAAACGTACAAGAACTAATAAGCGTACATCTAAGCTTATAGTTCGTAGAAGGTATCAAAAGTAAAGTAGGAGATTAAGATGGCAAGATCAGTATGGAAAGGCCCTTTTGTGGATGCGTCAGTAATTAAGCAGGTTGAGAAAGTTCAAGCTTCTAAGAAGTCTGCAGTAATTAAAATTACGTCTAGAAGGTCTACAATATTACCTCAGTTCGTAGGTTTAACTTTTGCAGTTTATAATGGTAAAGCATATTTGCCAGTGCAAGTGACCGAGATGATGGTAGGACATAAGTTTGGTGAGTTTTCCCCTACAAGGACTTTTAGAGGCCATGGAGCAAACAGAAAAGCAGTAAATGAGTAATACAATGAAAGCTAAAAATAACAACAAAGTGATTGCCAAAGGAACAGCCATCAAGGGTAGTGTTCAGAAGGTTAATCTTGTAGCTAATATGATTAAAGGAATGAAAGCTTTTGATGCATTGCTTCAGCTTAAGTTTAGCAATAAAAGAGCTGCAAAAGATATTTATCATATTTTGAATTCTGCAATTGCAAACGCTGAAAACAATCACAGTAGAGATATTGACAATTTATATGTTGATAGAATAACTGTTGGCAGAGCGTTTGTGTTAAGAAGATTCCATGCAAGAGGAAGAGGTAGAGCTTCAGGCATTAAAAAGCCTTTCAGCAATGTGACAATTTATTTAGATGAGCAAAGGTAATTTATGGGTCAGAAAGTTAGTCCAACGGGGTTAAGAGTAGGAATCGTTAGAACTTGGGATTCTGTTTGGTTCGCAAGTAAAGGTTACGCTGAAAAACTTCATCAAGATATTAAAATTAGGTCTTTGGTTCAAAGAACTTTACCAAATGCTGGCATCAGCAGAACGGTAATTAAAAGACCAGCAAATAAAGTCACTGTAGAGATACATGCTGCTCGTCCAGGAATGGTTATTGGTAAAAAAGGCGGTGATATTGAGAAATTGAAGAAACAAGTTGAACAGATTTCAGGCGCTGAAACAGCAATTAATATTGTCGAAGTTAAAAAGCCTGAGATTGACTCTAAACTTGTTGCGGAAAGCATTGCTCAGCAGTTAGAAAAAAGAATTGCGTTTAGAAAAGCTGCAAAAAGAGCTGTACAGACTGCAATGAGAATGGGTGCAAAAGGTATCAGAGTAAACGTTTCTGGCCGCTTAGGTGGAGCTGAAATTGCACGTATGGAATGGTATAGAGAAGGTCAAGTTCCATTACATACACTACGAGCTGATATTGATTATGGTACAGCTGAAGCCCATACAACGTATGGTTTGATAGGTGTTAAGGTTTGGATTTACAAAGGTGATGTGAAGCCTGAAGCAAAGCAAGTTGAGCAAAAAAATAAAGTAGTTAATGGGTAATTGAGATGTTAGCGCCTAAAAAGACAAAATTTAGAAAAGCCTTTAAAGGTAGAATTCATGGAAATGCTAAAGGTGGTTTTTCTGTAGAATTCGGCTCATTTGGTTTGAAAGCATTAGAACCAGAAAGAGTTACTGCGAGACAGATTGAAGCTGCTCGTCGCTCTATTGCAAGATCAATGAAGAGATCAGGAAAGTTATGGATTAGAGTGTTCCCAGATATTCCTGTATCAAGAAAGCCTGCAGAGGTGAGGATGGGAAGTGGTAAAGGTAACCCTGAGTTTTTCGTATGCAGAGTAAAGCCAGGAAGAATTATGTTTGAGCTTGATGGTGTAGATGAAGCTGTAGCTAAAGAAGCTTTTGAAAAAGCAGCTGCTAAGTTACCAGTTAAGACAAAATTTGTTAAAAGGATTGATTAAGGTAATTGGTATGAAAGCTGCGGATTTAAGAGTTAAAACTATTAACGAGTTGAATACAGAGTTGACAAAGCTTAAAAAAGAGGCTATGAATCTTCGTTTTCAAAAGGTTACTGGTGAATTGAAAAATTTTTCGAGAGTTAGATATATTAGAAGAGGAATTGCTCTAATTAAGACTCTTGTTAACCAGAAGAAAGTAAAAGGTGAGAAGTAATTAAGTATGGCAAAAAAAGTTTTGAGTGGTGTAGTAATTAAAAACAGTGGCGATAAGACTGTGTCGGTCGAAGTCGTAAGATCTGTGAAGCACCCTAGGTATCACAAAATAGTTAAGAGAACAAAGAAGTATGCTGCTCACGATGAGTTAAATACATGCAAAGTTGGAGATAAAGTAGAGATTCAAGAGTCTCGCCCAATTTCTAAAAATAAGCGCTTTGTAGTTTTAACTTCAGCCAAAGCTGCATAGAGGAGAAATTAATATGGTACAAATGTTAACAAAGTTAGACGTTGCTGACAATTCAGGCGCTAAAACTGTTAAGTGTGTTAAAGTGTTAGGCGGTTCATTCAGAACAATTGCGAATACTGGAGACATTATTGTAGTGTCGATTCAAGATGCTATTCCTAAAGGAAAAGTTAAAAAAGGTGATGTTCACAGAGCTGTAATTGTTAGAACAAGAAAAGAACTTAAAAGAAAAGATGGTAGCTTCATAAAGTTTAATAAGAATGCTGTTGTTTTGATTGATAAGCAAGGTGAGCCAATTGGAACTCGTGTGTTCGGACCAGTTCCGAGAGAGTTGAGATCTCACTTTATGAGAATTATTTCGTTAGCTCCAGAGGTATTATAGTTATGTCGCAAAATAAAGTAAAAATTAGAAAAGGAGACAATGTAATCGTTCTTACTGGAAAAGATAAAGGTAAGAAAGGTCAGGTTGCAAAAGTTATAACAGCTGAAAGAAAATTGGTTGTTGGTGGTATCAATGTTGTTAAAAGACATACTAAACCTTCTAGAACAAATCCTAACGGTGGAATTGTTTCTAAAGAAATGCCAATTGCAGTTTCAAATGTAGCCATATTAGATCCAAAAACAGACCAACCGACAAGAGTCGGCTTTAAAGTTTTGGCAGATGGAAAGAAAGTTAGAATCGCCAAAAAGTCTGGCGAAGTAATTGATAATGTGAAGTAGTTATGAAAAGTAGATTACAGGATTTATACGAGAAAAAAATAGTAGATAACCTCTCCAAGAAGTTTGGTTATAAAAATAAACTTGCTGTTCCTAAGCTAAAGCAGATCGTAATTACTATGACTGTTAAAGAAGCGGCATCTGATAGCAAAGCTATTGATAGAGTTGCTGATGAGCTGTTTGCAATTACTGGTCAAAAACCGGTTGTTACTAAAGCAAAAAAAGCGATTGCGACTTTCAAAATTAGAGAAGGTATGCCTCTAGGACTTAAAGTCACGCTAAGAAAGCATATGATGTATCACTTCTTAGATCGTTTTGTTAATATCGCTTTGCCAATGGTTAAAGACTTTAGAGGTCTTAGCCCAAAGCAATTTGACAAAAAAGGCAATTATTCGATGGGTCTTAAAGAACATGTGATCTTCCCTGAAGTAAACTCAGAAAAAGTTGACAGAAATCAAGGAATGAATATTGTGTTCGTGACATCTGCAAATACTAACGAAGAAGGTTTGGCTCTCTTAAAAGAGTTTAACTTCCCTTTTAATCAATAACTTGTAATAAGATATGGCAAAAAAAAGTTCAGTAGAAAAAAACAATAGAAGAAAGAGAATGGTAGCTCGTGATATGCAGAAGCGTAAAGTGCTTAAAGATATCATTATGAATAAATCCATCCCTCTTGATGAGAGATTTGCAGCGCAGCTAAAGCTTGCTAAAATGCCAAGAAACGGCGCGGCAGTTAGAGTTAGAAATCGTTGTGAGTTAACTGGAAGAGCAAGAGGCTTCTTCAGAAAATTCAAAGTTTCAAGGATTTGTATAAGATATTTGGCTGGTAGAGGTTTACTACCAGGCGTAACAAAATCAAGTTGGTAATTTACTATGTCATTAACAGATAGAATAGCAGACGCGTTTGCACGAATTAAAAATGCACAGAGAGCAGGGCATGGTTATGTTGTTGTCCCTTCTTCTAATCTTGTAAAAGCGGTTGTAGATGTGCTTGTAAGAGAAGGTTACGTTGAGGCAAGTGAAGAGCTTGCTCATACAAACGGAGCTAAGTTTTTAAAAATTGATTTGAAATATCATGAAGCGATGCCTGTTATCAATCACTTAGGAAGAATTTCTAAGTCTGGTCGCAGAGTTTTTAGTGGTGTTAAAACAATGCCAAAGGCACAGGGTGGTTTAGGCATTCTTATTTTTACAACACCTCAGGGTGTATTTTCAGATCATGAAGCTAAAGCAAGAAATTTAGGCGGTGAATTAATTGGTGAATGTTGGTAATAAGAGATTAAAATGGCTAAAATTAAAAAGCTTCCAGTAGCAATAAAAAAAGATGTTAAAGTTTCCCTCGCAGATAATGTTTTAGCAGTATCTGGCGCGAAAGGTAACCTTCAACTTAAAGTTCCTTCAGAGGTATCTGTGGAAGTCAAAGGCGAGATCATTGAATTTTTCACAACAAGTTCAGCAGCAAATGCAAAAGCTCTTTGCGGCTTAAATAGAAAACTTGCTGCAAATATGATCCTAGGTGTATCAGAAGGATTTAGAGTAGTTCTTGAATTGACCGGAGTTGGTTTCAAAGCTGAGACCGATGGAAAACTTTTAAGATTAACCCTTGGTTTTAGTCACGATATAGTGTATGAAATTCCTGCGGGTGTTTCAATTAAGTGTCTCAAACCTACGCAATTAGAAATAACTGGTTCTGATAAACAGCTAGTAGGTCAAGTTGCATCTAATATTAGAGGGCTAAGAAGACCTGAGCCTTATAAAGGAAAAGGTATTAAGTACGAAGGTGAAGCAATTCGCCGTAAAGAAGGTAAAAAGAAATAGTTAGGTTTTTATGTATAGTGATAATTTTGATAGAAGAAAGCAGAGAGTTAGGAGAGCCCTTAAGAAAAAATCTTTTGGCAAGCTAAGGCTAACAGTATATAGATCTAATCAGCATATATATGCTCAGATTATTGATGATCTTAAAGCTGTGACAGTTGTATCTGCATCTACGAAAGAGAAAGATTTCTCTAAGAAAATTAAATCTTCTACAATAGCAGCTGCTGAAGAAGTAGGAAAGTTGATTGCCGAAAGAGCGCTAAAAGAAAAAGCAAAAGATGTAGTTTTCGACCGTGGTGGATACTTATTCCATGGTAGAGTTAAGGCAGTAGCTGAAGCTGCAAGAAAAGCTGGTTTGAAATTTTAAAGGTTATACATGTCTGAAAATTTAGAAATTTATAAAAAAATAGTTGATGTTGCTAGAACTACCAAAGTTGTGAAAGGCGGTAGAAGATTCAGCTTCGGTGTTATAGTAGTTACTGGTGACAGAAAAGGCAGAATTGGTGTTGGACTAGGAAAAGCAGCTGAAGTTATGGATGCGAACGAAAAAGCAACCAACGAAGCTAAAAGAAATATGATCAAAGTTCCATTGAGAGATGGCAGAACACTTCATCATGATGTAATCGGTAGATTTGGAGCTGGTAGAGTTATTATGAGATCTGCTCCAGCTGGTACTGGTATCATTGCTGGTGGTGCGGTTAGAGCGGTTTGTGAAGCTTTGGGAATCAAGGACGTTGTTGCTAAATCTATTGGTTCTACAAATCCTCATAACTTGATTAAAGCTACATTGAATGCCCTAACACTTACAAGATCTCCGAGATTTACAGCTGAGAAGCGTGGTAAAAAGGTTGGAGAAATAGTAGGCAGAAGAGAAAAAGTTGCTGTAGGCAGCGACGTTGAAGTTGCAGAGCAAAATGTTGTTGCGACCAAAAAGAAAGTTGTAAAGAAAGATAAGAAGTAGTAGGAATCATGGCAAAAGAAGTTAAAAAAGCTCCAAAAGCATCAGGTAAAATTAAGTTTTACCAATTTGCAAGTTCTGCTGGCAAGATTAAGGCGCAAAAGCAAACTTTAGTTGGTATGGGTCTTGGTAAGTTGCACAGTACTTCAGAATTGGAAGATACTCCTTCAGTAAGAGGAATGGCTGCAAAAGTAAGACATTTAGTTAGAGAAGTTAAGTAGGTAAAGCATGTTAAACGTAATAAAAGATAATTTTGGCGCAAGACGTAAGTATAAGAGACTAGGTCGAGGTATAGGTTCTGGTAAAGGAAAAACCTCAGCACGCGGTGGTAAAGGTCAAACAGCACGTACGGGCGTAGCACTTAATGGCTTCGAAGGCGGTCAAATGCCTTTGCACAGAAGATTGCCAAAAAGAGGTTTCAATTCTTTGAATAATGAGATTGTTGAAGTTATTAACTTCGATTCGATTGAAACATTTATTAAGTCTGGAAAATTAAAGGCAAATATTTCTGTTGAAGATCTCAGAGCATGTGGCCTTTTAAAAGGTAGAACATCTAAAGTGAAGTTACTTGGTTCTGGTGAATTGAAAACAAAAATTAACATTCAAGTACATGCAGTTTCAAAACAAGCTGAAGAAGCACTTAAAAAATCAGGTTCTTCTGTAGAAATAGTTAAATTCTTAGCTCCAGCTAGCGTAGAAACCGCTCCAAAGTCTAAGTCTGCGAAAAAAGAAGTTACTAAGGAAGTTTCTTCTGATAATAAAGAGAAAAAAACTGCTGCTAAACCAGCAGCAAAGAAAGCACCAGCAAAAGCAAAAACTACAGAAAAGAAACCTGCTGCTAAAAAGACGACTAAAAAATAAGTAATTTATAGTTTGATCATATATGACAACAACTGCAGAAAGAATGGCATCAAATCTAAGCTTTTCAACTTTTGGAAGGGCTTCTGAACTTAAGAGTAAGATTTGGTTTGTCATAATGATGTTGATTGTCTATAGAATTGGCACATATGTTCCTCTTCCTGGTATTAATGCCTCTGCTCTTGCTCAACTCAATAATGATCAGGCTGGTGGCGTTCTAGGCATGTTTAACATGCTCACAGGTGGTGCTTTGGGACGTATGTCTCTTTTTGCACTAAACATCATGCCGTATATTACTGCTTCTATTATAATGCAGTTAATGACTGTTATATCATCCGACATTGCTGCACTCAAAAAAGAAGGCGAACAGGGTAGAAAAAAAATCAATCAATATACAAGGTATCTTACCGTTATTCTTGCTCTTGTTCAAGGCTATGGAATAGCTGTTGGCGCTGAGGCAACTCAGACATCGCAAGGACTTTTAGTGAGTTCCCCTGGGATTTTCTTTAGAATTATCACAATGCTGACCCTAACAGGAGGTACTGTTTTGGTGATGTGGATAGCTGAGCAAATTAATACGCGTGGTATTGGTAATGGTAGCTCACTAATCATATTTGCAGGAATCGTGGCTGGTCTTCCTTCTGCCATAGCAGGTTTGTTCGAAATGGGCAGAACCGGTGCTTTATCGACTCTGTTTATTCTACTCATAGTTGTGATCTGTTGTTCTTTGATTTTGTTTATAGTTTTTATGGAAAAGGCTCAAAGAAGAATCTTAGTTAACTATCCAAAACGTCAGATGGGAAATAAGGTATTTGGCGGAGATTCAACACATCTTCCATTAAAGCTAAATACTTCAGGAGTTATACCAGCTATTTTCGCAAGTTCTCTATTGCTATTTCCTCTTACTATTGCAGGGTTTAGCCAAGGTGGGGAAGTTGGAGGTTGGAAACAAATGGTTGCCTTATATCTATCTCATGGCAAGCCATTATATGTTATTCTCTATGCGAGTTTGATTGCTTTCTTCTGTTTCTTTTACACCTCTGTAGTGTTTAATCCAGAAGAGACCTCAGAGAACTTAAGAAAAAATGGTGGAGTAATTCTTGGTCGCAGGCCAGGTCCACATACTGCTGAGTATCTTGATTATGTTCTAACAAGAATTACAGTTATCGGTGCTGCTTATATGATAGTTGTATGCGTTTTGCCTGAAATATTAATGTCTCAATATGCCATTCCATTTTATTTAGGTGGTACGAGCTTATTAATAGTAGTTAACGTCGTTATAGATTTGTTTACCCAAGTGCAAACACACCTATTAAGTACCCAATATGAGGGTTTATTAAAGAAAGCAAAACTTAGAGGTCGTCAGTAATGAGGTTGGTACTTTTAGGTGCGCCGGGGGCAGGCAAGGGTACTCAAGCTGATATTATGGCTGAAGAGTTTAACATACCTAAGCTTTCTACTGGAGAAATGGTTCGTGCAGAAGTTGCAGCAGACACTGCGCTAGGAAAAGAAATTAAAGAAACCATTAATAAAGGTAAGCTTGTATCTGATTCAATAATGGTTGATCTTGTAAAAAATAGGATTAGCAAAAATGACTGTGTTAATGGTTTTATATTAGATGGTTTCCCAAGAACCATCCCTCAAGCTGAGGCCTTTGATAGTTTGATCAAAAGCTTGGATAATCAGAGTTTTATGGTTATAAACTTTGCCGTGCCAACAGAAGAGTTAGTTAAGAGGATTAGTGGCAGATACACATGCAAAGCGTGCAATGCAGGGTATCACAAAGAGTTTAAAAAGCCTATTGTAGCAGGAGTTTGCGACAAGTGTGGCTCAAGTGAATTTGTTTTTCGTGAGGACGATAAGCCTGAAGCTGTTAAAGTAAGGATTGATGTTTATAATGAAAAAACTGCTCCGTTAATTGAATACTATAAGAAAAATGGTTTTCTTAGCGAGGTTAACGGAACAGGGACGATAGAACAAATCAATGCATCTGTGCGTGCATTGGTAAAGGGTTTTAACAGTGGTTTTAACAAAGCTGCTGGTGAGGCTTAGAAATTTGTGATGAATGACCTTATTATAGCCTTGACTTAAAGGCATATTTAGGTATCATTCTGGTTCACAAATTTAATTTATTATTTTGATTTGAGGTAAATGTGGCTCGTATAGCAGGTGTAAATATTCCAACGAACAAGAAGTTATGGGTAGGTCTTACCTATGTTTTTGGTATTGGAAAAAAGACATCATTTGAAATTTGTAAAAAAGCAAACCTAAGCACTGAGAAAAGAGTTAATACTCTAAGTGAAGATGAAGTTAAGCTTTTACGTGAAGTAATTGATGGTGGATATAAAGTTGAAGGTGAGCTTCGTAGGGATATTGGTTCTAATATTACAGCTCTTAAAAGCATTAAGTGCTATAGAGGTTTGAGGCATATTAGAAAGCTCCCTGTAAGAGGACAAAGAACTCATACAAATGCTAGAACAAGAAAAGGTAAAGCGATTCCAATTGCCGGCAAGAAAATGGTAACAAAATAAGCGAGATAAAATGAAATCTACAAGTACAACAAAGAAAAAAAGAAAAATTGTTCCAGTTGGCATTGCTCATATTAATGCTACATTCAATAATACTTTTGTAACAATTACCGACGCTCAAGGTGAAGTTATTGCTTCTTCTTCAGCTGGTGCAAATGGTTTTAAAGGATCAAAAAAATCTACCCCTTTTGCTGCTCAAGTTACAGCGTCAAAAGTTATAAATAAAGCTAAAGAATTTGGTTTGAAGACTCTTACAGTAAGAGTAAGCGGTCCGGGTACTGGTAGAGAGTCAGCGATTAGAGCGCTTTCTATTCCTGAAGTTACAGTTACGTCTATTAAAGATATAACCCCTGTAGCACACAACGGTTGCAGGCCTCCAAAAAGAAGAAGAGTGTAATTTACTTTTTTTGGAACTAATTTAAAAATTTATTGGGTGCAAGTATGTCGGAAAAACTAAAAAAGATTGAACAAGAAGTTAGACAAGAAGGGGCGAGAAATATTATTGCTGCAAATTGGGCAAGTTTGATTAAGCCTTCTGACTACTCTTTTGAGCAAGTTGATGAAAGAACAGCTGTCTTCAAAATTGAGCCTCTAGAAAGAGGATTTGGTGTTACACTTGCTAATTCGATTCGTAGAATTTTGCTTTCTTCTTTGCAAGGTGCGGCTATTACTTCCATCAACATCGAAGGTGTTGATCATGAGTTTAC
>CAZVFD010000018.1:0-2395 GCA_964625465.1 uncultured Candidatus Midichloriaceae bacterium
GCACTAACATTTGCCCCAGCTTCAATTAGTATTTTTACTAAGTTGAAATCTCTTCGATTAAAAGCCACTACAAAAGGCGTGTTCCCATCCTTATCTTTTGCATTAAAAT
This sequence comes from uncultured Candidatus Midichloriaceae bacterium, assembly GCA_964625465.1. GTDB lineage: Bacteria > Pseudomonadota > Alphaproteobacteria > Rickettsiales > Midichloriaceae > CAZLFQ01. The sequence continues at coordinate 110 of CAZVFD010000018.1, forward strand.
CCGCCCCTAATAGTAAGAATAATTTTGCATATTCTGGATAAGAAAACATTAAATTATCTAATGCCTTGCTAATTCCATAGTCCGCAACTCCCGAAATAGTCAAATATAACCAATTCCAATGACTAAAGCTCTCTCTGAGCATTTGTATTTTATCTGTTATTGGGAAGGAAGTTGGTAAATCATCTAAGTTCATGAGAGAATTGTACACCAGTTTTACTAATTCTGGATGCTCAATACCACTATAATGGGTTATGGCTTTTTCGACCGTATTTAGAGTATGTCGTGCAATTGCTTGCCCCATATTAAAATGAAAGGTCTTAATTTGGAGTTCTGATCTGAAATCTTTTTTATATGTAGTATATGCAGCTATAGCTGATGTCGCTAAGGTAATATAAGGTATCATATAATTAACCAAAGTTTTGGCAGCAATATAGATGAATAGAGAGGCTGTGTCTTGAAATTTATTCTGAATAGAGCTTGGGATGAATCATTAAGTATTCTTTCTCAAGATAAATTGACTTACAGCTTCTATCGATATAACATGCGGCAAAGGAAATTACGGCACTTATAGCTATACGACATGCAAGATTATATATCAAAAATAAGAAACTTCTCAATTGTAGCGCACATTGATCATGGAAAATCTACTTTAGCAGATAGATTGATTGAATATTGCGGTGGTCTCGAAAAACGCGAAATGACCTCGCAAGTACTTGATTCTATGGACATTGAAAAAGAGCGTGGCATTACGATTAAAGCGCAGACTGTAAGGCTAAAATACAAAGCGAAAGATGGGAAAGAATATACCCTAAACTTAATTGATACACCTGGACACGTTGATTTTGCATATGAAGTGAGCAGATCTTTAGCCGCGTGTGAAGGGTCAATTTTGGTTGTAGATGCAAGTCAAGGTGTAGAGGCGCAAACTCTAGCAAACGTCTACCAAGCTATTGATAATAATCATGAAATTATACCAGTACTAAATAAAATAGACTTACCTGCGGCTGATCCAGAACGTGTTAAAAAGCAGATTGAAGATGTGATTGGATTAGATACTCAGAATTCAATAGAGATTTCTGCTAAAACTGGTTTGGGAATTGAAAATGTTTTGGAAGGAATTGTGACCATGCTTCCTTCGCCTAAAGGGGAAGATTCAAAGCCACTTAAAGCTTTACTTGTTGATAGTTGGTACGATCCATATTTAGGTGTTGTAATTTTGATTAGGCTTATTGACGGTTCAATCAAAAAGGGTATGAAGATTCGCATGATGTCTTCGGGATCTTTACACAACGTTGAAAATGTTGGTATTTTTACACCGAAAAAAATTAATGTTGATCTGTTAAAAGCAGGAGAGGTGGGTTTTATCACGGCTAATATCAAGCAAGTTGCTGATTGTAATGTGGGTGATACTATTACTGAAGATAAGAACCCGTGCGATGAGGCATTAAAAGGGTTTAAGCCGTCTAAACCAGTTGTGTTTTGCGGGTTGTATCCAACTGATGCTGGAGAATTTAATCATCTTAAAGAAAGCCTAGCGAAGCTTAGGTTAAATGATGCAAGTTTTGAATTTGAACCAGAAAGCTCAAACGCCTTAGGTTTTGGTTTTAGATGCGGTTTCTTAGGATTGTTGCATTTAGAAATTATCCAAGAAAGACTAGAGCGAGAATTTAATCTTGATCTAATTACCACCGCACCGAGCGTTATTTATAAAATACACTTGAGGAGCGGTCAGGTGATGGAGCTGCATAATCCAGCGGATATGCCAGATCCGACTCAGATTGATTTCATGGAAGAGCCATGGATTAAAGCAACTATCTTAGTGCCTGATGAGTATTTGGGCTCAGTGCTAGCATTGTGTACAGAAAAACGCGGTAAGCAAGTCGATATGAATTATATCGGTAATCGCGTAATGCTTATCTATAAACTGCCTCTGAATGAAATTGTTTATGATTTTTATGATCGCTTGAAATCTTGTTCGAAAGGGTATGCAAGCTTTGATTGGAATATAGACGAATACCTTACAAGTGATCTAGCCAAGGTAATGATATTGGTTAATAACGATCCTGTGGATGCGCTAGCTATGGTGATTCATAAATCGAGGGCGGAATCAAGGGGCAGGGAGGTTTGTAATAGGCTTAAAGATTTGATTCCAAGACATATGTTTGCGATACCTATTCAGGCTGCTATTGGTGGCAAGATCATCGCGCGTGAAACTATAAGCGCAATGAGAAAAGATGTTACTGCGAAATGTTATGGTGGTGATATCTCGCGTAAGAGAAAGCTGTT
>CAZVFD010000018.1:2405-4870 GCA_964625465.1 uncultured Candidatus Midichloriaceae bacterium
AACAGAAAAAAGGTAAGAAGAGAATGCGTCAATTCGGGTCAGTAGAAATCCCGCAATCTGCATTCATTGCCGCATTGAAAGTTGGTGATTCTGAGAAATAAGAGGAGTTGTTGCATGGATAAGAAAAACATCAAGTTCAAATCTCTGCAAGTGAGTAATTGATAATGAATACTGCAAATTTTATGTCATTCCCGCGTAGGCGGGAATCTAGATTTTAAGAAAGTCTGGATCCCCGATTTCTCGGGGATGACAAGTTTTTTCGCTTGTTGAAAGGTTATCCATGCAACAAACTTGAAATAAGTAGAAAATGAGTACAAAAAAAGCCCAACTAAATTGGGCTTTTTTAAAATATGTCAGCTAGACTTAGATTACATCGTTACCAGATGTTGGTTCAGTAGTGTTTTCACTTACTAAAGTATCTTTTTTTAAGCCTTGTAAATCCGCATCGGAGCTGCCGAATACTTGGTTGCTTACATGATGTAATGTTTCAACTAATCCTTGTATAACTATGTTCATATTAGAGAAATAAGAATGATTAGCCAAAACATCAGGTAGGGCATTAAAAGCATCTAATGTTTTATTAGCTAATATTTCCAAATTTTCATGCGCAGAGTGAGTGGCATTTTCAACGTTGATAATGTCGTCATCTTGCCATGCATCTCTGAATTTTTGAGAATTTTCAAAGGATTCATGACGAGCATCTTGCTTTTTATCTGTTTTTGCTTGATCAGCTTTAGCAGTTTTAAGATCATCATCTTGCCATGCATCTCTGAATTTTTGAGAATTTTCAAAAGATTCATGACGAGCATCTTGCTCTTTATCTTTTGCAGCTTGAGCTCCTTTAGTAGCTTGAGCAGCATCATCTTGAGCTTTATCTTTTGTAGCTTGAGCTCCTTTAGCAGCTTGATCAGCATCATCTTGCTCTTTATCTTTAGCAGCTTGAGCTCCTTTAGCAGCTTGAGCAGCATCATCTTGCTCTTTATCTTTTGTAGCTTGCGCAGCTTTAGTGGTATGAAGATCAGCATCTTGCCTACTGTCTGTTTCAGCCTGAGCTTTCTCTTTTGCTATACGCGCTTCTTTAATTTTTTTAAAAGAGTCAGAAACGGTTGCGAATTTTGCATCTATTTCTTCTCTGGTCATCATTTTAAATTTTCTTGTCATTGTTTCTGTCCCCTTGTTTAGTGTTACTTAATTATTATATCTGCGTATCGCCTTGACTGTTGATTTCTTCACATAGCTCGTGAGTTCCACCAAGCGCATCTATAGTTTCGCAAAATATTGTCATAATCTTCTGTAGATCACTATCAGAATTAGCTTTAAGGTCGCTATAGTCTTTTTGAAGTTTTTCATTTTCAGCATTAAGCTTCTCAAGTTTAGCGAAAATTTTAGCCAAGATTACTTCTAATGGTTCTTTTTCTGTTTTATCTTGTGTGCCTTTTTGAGATTTTGTATACTCCTCAAAAGCTTGTTTAGCTTTTTTTTCTTGTGCCTCCTGTTGGTCTTTAGCTAAATTTTCAGCTTCTTGCCAGCCAGGAGTTGCCATTGTCTTTTTAAATACTGTTTTCATTTAATAACCTAAGTTTTGTTATTTCGACTTCTAAAAGTAATAATACAATACGTTTGTTAAAGTAATGTTAAGCTTATGTTAATGTTTTGTTAAATTTGTACTGAATGTCCAATAAGCTGAAGAGTAGTGAATAAAAGCTTAGAAATTTGACTAAATATGAATTAGTGTTTGTTAGATAACTTTTTAAATTTGTTGTGCTTAAACGAAGAATAAAAAAAAATAGAAAACCATTTCATCCTACGACTGGGGTGGTTATTGGGCTTACTGGGGGAATCGGTTCTGGCAAGTCATTCATACTTAAGTGTTTTGAAAGTTTAGGCTTCAAGATATTTGACACAGATAAAGCTGTTCACGAATTGATGAAAAAAGGAAATGAGGGGTATATAAAAATAGCAAATATTTTTCCAAGTGTAGTGGGTATAAAGGGTATAAGTAGGACTAAACTTTCAAAAATAATTTTGCAAGACAAATCGAACTTAGTTAAGCTTGAAAAAATTCTTCATCCTCTAGTTAGAAAAGCTCAGCAAAAGTTTGCTGCTGAAAATAAAAAATATTCAGTTGTTTTTGAGGTGCCTCTATTATTCGAAAACAATAGGGAAGATTATTATGATTATGTTGTTGCGTCGGTTGTAGATCAAAAAACGCAAAAAGAAAGAGTCATGAAGCGAAAAGGAATGACTGAAGGTAAATTCAATGCTATTATAGGCAAACAGGTTTCTAATCTAGTTCGCCAAAAAAGAGCGGATTTCATAATTGACACCAATTGCTCAAAAAGAGCCGTATTCACCCAAATTAAGGAATTACTGGAAAATGCTATAGATGCCCAAGCTTCCTCTATCTGGATGATGCTTCATAACGGAGGAGAAAGTTATATTAGTGTCAAGGATAATGGGACGGG
>CAZVFD010000018.1:4880-26086 GCA_964625465.1 uncultured Candidatus Midichloriaceae bacterium
AATTGATACAGAAACCACTGGTTTAAATCACAATACTGGTGATAGGATTGTTGAAATTGGCTGTGTTGAGATCCTAAATAAGGTTAGAACGGGAAAATTTTTCCATGCATATGTCAATCCAGAAAGAGATGTGCCAGATGAGGCATTTAGAATACATGGAATTTCTACGGATTTTTTGAAAGATAAGCCATTATTCAAATCTATAACAAAGGACTTTCTAGCATTTATAGGTAATCATAATATTATCATTCATAATGCGGGTTTTGACCTTGGTTTTATCAATAAAGAACTCAGCTACACAGGTCATTCTCCAATTCAAGCTGGGAGAGTTACAGATACTCTGACACTGGCGCGCAAGCGTTTTCCTGGGGCTCCAGCTTCATTGGATGCGCTTTGTCGTAAATTCAATGTAAGTCTTGAGACTAGGGACAAACATGGTGCTTTGATTGATGCTGAACTGCTTGCCCAGGTTTATCTTTTGTTGACTGGAAATAATCAATCAACTTTAGATTTTGCTAATAACAGTACGGCTGTAGTGGATTATATTAGAAAAGATCGACCATTGCGAAATAGGGAGGTTTCACCTGAATTAGTAGAGGCGCATGTCGCATTTCTTCAAGAAAAGATCAAGAATCCAATATGGCTTACAAAGCAATCATCTAATTCTTAGATACTTTACAAACAATAGAGTGGTGCTAAGCTATTAATTGTTATGAAGAAACAAATTAATAGATCTGGTCTATCTTTGGTGGAAATCGCAATTGCGATGCTTATAATTTCTGCCGCATTTGGTAGTATAGTTGCAACATTGCCATCCTCACTTAGAGGTGATGAAATTACTCAAATTAACTCCAAGTTAGATAAAATTGAAAAAGCTATATATGCCTTCTACCATCAAAATGGTTATATTCCTTGCCCTGCTGAAGTAACTATTGCTAGAAGTGCTTCAACATACGGAGTATCAACAGATTGCAGCGCTGCTGCTCCATCTGGGGTGACTGATCTAACTCCAACATCTATGTCCATAAGATTAGGCATGGTACCGTTCAAAAGCCTTAATTTACCAGAGGATTATGTATATGATTCATGGGATATGAGAATAAATTACGGTATTGTAAAAGGTTTGGGAGTTAATTCGACTACCTTCTATAATACAAGTTTAACTGTCGCAGACCCATTTACAATTAATGATGCTAGTGGCACGAAAATCAATCAATTGGGTGCAAATACTTTTGTCGCTTATGCATTGTGGAGTGGTGGGAAGAACCGAAAAGGAACGCATGCTGATTCTGGTGTGGCAAATATTAGTTGCGGCAGCTCAGGTCTGGATTTCGAAAATTGTGATAAGGATGAAGTTTTTGTAGATTCTCCTCATAATTATAGTACATCGACTTACTATGATGACTTTTTTAGATGGCGTACAAATACTGGGGTGATATCATATTCTGGTGGTGCGTTGACAGATTGTGTGAATTTACCAGTAGGGTTTACACCAAGTTCTGTATATGGTTTGTCATTATGGTTAGATGCTAGCGATTTAACGAAAATCACAAAAGATGGCTCAAATAATGTTTCAGAATGGCGAGATAAGTCGTATTACGGATTTATATTTCAACCTGCAGGTTCAAATAAACCAGTATATTCTGCAACTGGGTTTAATGGTAAACAAGCAATTACCTTTAGCAATAAAAATGGTTTCCAACTTGTAGGTCAGGTAAACCCTTATACAATCAACAGAAGTAATTTAACTGCATTTTTTGTTGGCAGGCAAAATGCAACTTCTGGAGCCAATTACATTATAGATTACTACTCAACATCCTCAAGATTTGGGATGAACTTAAATATGACGGGTACAAATTTTTGGTATAGGCAGGATTCATCATTATATACAGGCACCACATATAGCAGTAACCTTTATGCTACGTGGTTGTTTAATGATGGAGGTTCGCCTGAGGCGTCATTATACGTCAATGGAACTTTGGTGACTTCAAATAGCTCTTTTGTAGCATTGTCTTCTTCAAGTACCTGCATGAAAATTGCGGAGTCCTGTGTTTCGGGTGGGCCGACAAACTTTTATGGAGAGATAGCAGAAATTGTTCTTTATGATCGCCCGCTAAGTACTAAAGAACGCCAGAATGTAGAGTCGTATTTAAAGTCAAAGTGGGGGTTGTAGATGGTGAGATATAACCAAGGTTTTAGTTTGATGGAATTAGCTATCACTATGGTCATATCGAGTTTTCTTTACGTAGGCTTCTTAGGTTTTTTTGTCAAGATGAGTAAAGAAGATATGGAAAATGCTACAAACCAAAAGCTTGCATTTATAGAAGAATCTTTAAGAAAATATGTTCAAGCAAATGGTGCTCTACCATGTCCAGCATCTAGAACTCTTGCTCTAACAAATGCCAGTTTGGGCACTGCTACAGATTGTACCGCGGTTTCAGCATCTGGTACTGCCGATGTGACCAATGGCGGTGTATCTGTCAGAATAGGTGCAATTCCAGTAACGGCATTAGGTATCGATAGGAGTTACATCTATGATGGTTGGAGAAATAGATTTACATATGTAGTAGTAAAAAATTTGGCGACAACTTTAACTACTTTCAAGAGCTATGCTCCGTCAGGAACTGGACCTATTGTTATTCAAGATAAAAATGCCAATCCAATTAATATATCAAGTGACGTATCATATATTTTAATTAGTCATGGTGCTAAGGGATATGGGGCTTATGATATGAATGGTGTGCAGCTTAAAGCTTGTGGATCAACGGTTGAATCTCAGAATTGTAACGATGATTATACATTCGTTGATGAACACTATTTTCCAACAGAAAATAGCAGCTATTTTGACGATGTTTTGAGATGGAAAACCAGAAACATGCTAACCAAAAGCTCTGGTCTGGCTATTGCTATACAGTAAATTTCTAAGTGTCCAGTTATAGTTGTAAAAGCTTCATATTCTATGACTGCATGGTGAGGGACGTAGTCATCCCGAATTTAGTTCGGGATCTAACTTTTTTAAGATGCTGAGCCGAAGGCCTGCGAAGCGAAACAAGTTCAGCATGACTTACAACAGTTTATCTGTGTCGTTAAACATCTTCTTGGTGAAGCTGTAAGTAAATCCCAAAAATAATACACAAAATAGTTGGTGAAAAAGCGGCAATTATAACTGGTAATTTGCTAGCTAGACCAAAAGCAAATATCATGTCCGATACAAAATATATAAAGAATCCAACCAAAACTCCTAACATCATCTGTTTGCCAGCTCGTCCTTGTCTGGGTAATGACATTGCAAAAGCTGCGCCTATTAGAACCATGGCTAGCATATATAGAGGAGAGATTAGGGTCTTATAAAAGTAGAGACGGTGTTTTACAGCGGACAAGCCTGACGTTTCTGCTATTTCTATAAATCGTGGCAGTTTCCAAAATGAGATGGTTTCTGGTGGAATCACGCTTTCTTGGATTTGTTTAAAAGACAAATTAGTGAGAATGTTCATACTTTCTTGTCGTGCTATGTTATGCTTTTCGCTAGTAATAACGGCATTTTTAACTTCCCAAAAGCCATCATGAAGTTTGGCGTTAGCAGCATCTATGCGCTTTTCAAATTTGCCGTGCTGATCGATCATGTAGAAAGTTATATCAAAAATCTCTTGGTCTTCTTGAGCAACTCGAAGTGCATGCAGGATGCTTTGTTGATCATTTATATCAATCTGCTTTACCCATAAACCAGTTGGCGATAGTGCTAGTAGGCTAGCTTGTCCTTTCAAATATAAAGCTTCAATTTTTTCGTATTTGGTAAGTAGATAAACAGTGACTGGGTTGATAATGGCTATATTAACTAATCCAAATAATAAAATGGCAACAAGGGATGGTGTTAAAAATTGTATCGATGATAGTCCAATAGCTCTGGCGATGATAAGCTCATTGTTCTTTGTCATTTTTGCATACATGACGCATGAAGCTATTAATACTGTAAATGGAATTATTCTTTGTACATGGCTAAGGTTTTTTAACATTGCCATTTGAAAAATTATTGTAAAAGTAGCGGGTTTGGCGTGAAGAATCCGGATTAGTTCAATTACGTCAAATAGAAATACTATTGATGAAACTACAAGCAGTATTGTGAAGAAGTAGTAAAAAAACTGTCGACCTAGATATAAACTAAAAGTGTATGGCATATGTGGTGAATGCTTCGTATAGGGCTTACGGAACAAGATTATAACATGATTAGCCTATACACAAGAAACTTTGAAAACTTCTTGAAATTGCTGGATCAAAATCTTATCAAATTCTTTCATTTCAATATTTATGCCAAGTGCATGAAGCGAAGTCACTCCTTTATCTTCAATCCCGCAGGGAATTATGCCTTTAAAATCATCCAAGTTTGTAGAGACATTGATCGCAACACCATGAAAGCTAACCCATTTCTGCACGCGAATGCCTAATGCGGCAATTTTTTCTTCCCTACCATTATGATTTACCCAAACCCCAATATGCTCTTTAGTTGTATGAGCCTTAATACCTACTTTATCTAAGCTCGATATTACCCAATCTTCAATTTGTCTTACAAATAATTTTAGGTCTGGTTCGTTGTTATGAAGTTTTTTTAGATCTAGCATTAAATAAGCTACACGCTGACCTGGTCCATGATAAGTAAATTTGCCTCCTCTGCCAGTTTGATGCACAGGAAATTTATTTTTATCTAATAGCTCATTTTCGTTGGCGCTTGTGCCAGCTGTGTAAACAGATTGATGTTGAAGTAGCCATAGTAATTGGTTCTCTTCACCAGATAAAATTTTTTGAACTCTGTTTTGCATAAACGTGAGTGCATCTTGGTATAGAATAGGCAAGTCACTTACAATTAATTCCACTGGTTTGGTCATTAATTACACAAACTAAAAATGTATTACTCTTCCAAATGCATCCAAGACTGACTCATGCATCATCTCTGATAATGTTGGGTGAGGGAATATTGTGTGCATTAAATCAGCTTCAGTACATTCCATGGTTTTACCAATGACAAACCCTTGAATTAGTTCAGTCACTTCTGCGCCAATCATGTGTGCGCCTAGTAGTTCTCCTGTTTTTTCATCAAATATAGTTTTGATCATTCCTTCGGTTTCGCCTAAAGCAATAGCTTTACCGTTAGCCATGAACGGGAAGCGGCCAACTTTTATTTTCAGGCCTTTTTCTTTAGCCTTCGCCTCAGTTAGACCAACGCTTGCAATTTGTGGGTAGCAATATGTACATCCTGGGATATTCTCACGTTTCATTGGATGAGCATTTTTACCAGCAATCTTCTCCACGCAAATGATTCCTTCGTGGCTCGCCTTATGTGCAAGCCAAGGTGGTGACGTTACATCGCCAATTGCATAAACGCCAACTTCATCTGTTGCACAATATTCATTGGTTTTAATGAAGCCTTTTTCTAATTTAACTTTAGTTTTTTCTAAGCCAAGATTTTCAACATTTGCTACAACACCTACTGCTGAAATAACTTTTTCAACTACAAGAACAGATTCCTTGCCGTCTTTGCCTTTAACTTTAACCGATACTTTATTTCCAGATGTTTTAGCCTCTAACACTTCTGTGCCAGTTAGAATTTTAATGCCGCGCTTTTCAAATGATTTATGTGCGATTGCTGCAATCTCTTCGTCTTCTGCACTCAGTATTCTTGGCATGATTTCAACAACTGTAACTTCAGATCCAAGCATGTTATAGAAGCTTGCAAATTCAATACCTATTGCACCACTACCAACAACTATGAGTGATTTTGGAAGCTCTTTTGGCGTCATTGCTTCACGATAAGTCCAAATATTTTTACCATCTGGCTTTAGTGTTGGAAGTTCGCGAGCTCTAGCGCCAGTTGCAATAATAATGTGCTTTGCTTTGTATTCTTCTTTATCAACTGCAAGCTTGCCGTTACCTAATAATTTAGCTGTGCCATTGATAACAGTAATTTTATTTTTCTTCATCAAATGGCCAATACCACCTGAAAGCTTTTTAGAAACGCCTCTTGAGCGCTCAATGATAGATTGGAAATCAAAACTAACTTTTTCGCACTTAATTCCATAATCAGATGAATGCTGCATGGTGTGATAAACCTCTGCAGAACGCAGCAATGCTTTTGTAGGAATACAACCCCAGTTCAAGCAAATACCACCAAGGTTTTCTCTTTCAACTACCGCAGCTTTTAGACCTAGTTGTGAAGCGCGAATCGCTGCTACATATCCACCTGGACCAGCTCCTATTACTATTACGTCAAATTCTTTCATCACTTCCTCTAATTACTTAGTCGTCATCGCGAGCGAAGCGTGGCGATCCAATTCCAACCATGTCATGCTGAACTTGTTTCAGCATCTAGATCCCGAAACAAGCTCGGGATGACATAGCTTATCAGATTGCTTCGTTGCACTCGCAATGACCATAAAAAACCTTCTTAAACCAGCATCATAGCAGGTTGCTCAATGAAATTCTTAAATGCCTGAATTAACTCTGCACCTAATGCTCCATCAATAACTCTATGATCACAAGAAATAGTCACAGTCATAACCGTTGCAATTTCTAATTTGCCATTACGCACAACTGGTTTTTCTTCACCAACGCCAACTGCTAAAATACATGCTTGAGGTGGATTGATGATCGCATTGAATTGTTTAATTCCATACATGCCCAAATTTGAGATGCTGAACCCTCCACCTTGGAATTCTTCAGGCTTTAAAGAGTTTGATTTGGCACGCGCAGCTAGATCTTTCATTTCTGCTGATATTTGCGCCAGAGATTTTTGATCTGCATTTTTGATAATTGGTGTAATTAAGCCATCTTCAATTGCTACAGCTACAGAAATATCTACGTTGTTGTAAATCATAATTCCTTCGTCGCTCCAAGAAGCATTTGCTTTTGGAAGCGCTCTTAATGCTTGAGCTGATGCTTTAATTATAAAATCATTCACCGAAATTTTATAAGCCGCCTTGTCACCATTTTTTGGAGCTTTTGCATTGATTTGCTCACGAACTTTTAAAAGTTCATCTAATTGACAGTCAACAGTTAAATAGAAATGCGGAACTGTTTGCTTTGATTCTACCAAGCGTTTGGCAATAACTTTACGCATGTTGCTGTTTGGAACTAAGCGGTATTGTTCGGAAGATCTGCCAGTTTGGAAATTTGTATTGGCGAATGATGATGACTTTTGTGAAAGCACATCATCCTTTACAATCCTGCCATGTGGGCCTGAGCCTTTTATAGAAGAAAGGTCGATTCCTTGCTGTTCTGCAATTCTTTTAGCTAGCGGGCTTGCAAATACTCTGCTTGAAGATTGCGTAATAGCCGCTGGCGCATTCACTGCTTTAGGCTGTTCAACTTTAGTAACAACTTCTTGTTTTGCTGGAGCTGCGATTGCTGCAACACCTTGATGTTTTTTTAATACTTCATCAACTGCGGATTTAGCTTCATTAGCTTCTAAAAGCACAGCTATTAATTGATTGACTTTTACGCCTTCGGTTTTGGCTTGAACCACTATTTTTCCAAGCGTTCCAGCATCTACAGCTTCAACTTCCATTGTAGCTTTATCAGTTTCAATTTCCGCTAATACATCACCAGGCTTTACCTTGTCTCCTTCTTTTTTTAGCCACTTAGCCAGATTTCCCTCGGTCATTGTAGGGGATAATGCGGGCATTAAAATTTCAATCGCCATCTAAAAACTCAAAATAACATTCTATATTTTTTATACCTATATCTGGCTAATTTAGCAACTTAAAACAGATTCTGGTGATGTAGATAGAGAAGAAAGTGGGAATCCAGTTTTAGAAAGTCTAGATCCCCGATTTCTCGGGGATGACAAAGAACGACTACAGCTCACTATGAACTGAGGTTTCTAAAGAAGCTAAAATCTTGCCAGGTATTTCTGTTTTGAATTGCTCGATTTCTGCATCAAATGATGAAGTTATATGGAACTGCTTGGCGCATACTGTAAAACTACTCTCAAGATATGCCTGCCACTCTGCAGCTGTGCTTTTATCGGAAACTTTTAATGATTCGCCAGAGCCATAGTCTACTGATACAGAGTACGTATCATATTTTGGCTGATTAATTCCAATTATTCCTTCGTCTAATTGTTTTTCACCGCCGTTGATGCTATAGGTGTTTTTATAAGAAATTGCATCGATAATACAGCTGGCTTTTGCGAAAGAATATAACGTGGGTGAGGACGCAGCTAGATTTGGCAATAAGTTAGCAAAGAATGATTCGTCAGCGTCTTCAGGGATAAGACCTGCAAATTTCCCGCCTATAAAACCACTAATCTGGTTATATTTTTGTATATCAAGAACTGTAGCAAAGTTTGCATTTGGAAAATTTGCTTTAAATTCTTGTTCTATTTGCGGTAGGGCATTTTGTAAATTTGTCATAAGTGACCTCAATTATTGGTTGCGGTTGCATAGCTATCATTTTTCAATTTGCAGAGCAAGTTAATATATAACTTTTCTTTTAAGTTGCTATCTTATCGGCTATATATTTATCAAGACTGTAAAAAGAGAAAAAATGAAATTATACCTAGTAGATGGTTATGGGTTTGTGTTTAGAGCGTTTCACTCAATGCCGCCACTTTCGCGTGCAGACGGGTTGCCAATAGGTGCAGTCTATGGCTTTACAAATATGCTGTTTAAGTTTTTGGCAAATCATGAAGCTGATATGTTGGCGGTTGTGTTAGACGCAGGGCAAAAAACTTTCCGCCATGATATTTTTCCTGACTATAAATCTAATCGCCCAGAGCCGCCGCAAGAGTTAATTCTACAATTCCCAATAATCCGCGACGTCGTTGAAGCATTCAATGTAAAGGTTTTGGAAAAACCTGGGTTTGAGGCTGATGATTTGATTGCTACATATGCCAAGCTCGCAAAAAGCCAAGGAATCGAAGTTAAGATAGTTTCTTCGGATAAAGATTTGATGCAGCTTATCGAAGAAGGCATATCAATGTATGATGCTATGAAAGATAAAAATATTGCCGATGCTGAAGTGGTTGCGAAGTTTGGTGTAAAGCCAAATCAGGTGTTGGACATACTCTCGTTAATTGGCGATAGCTCGGATCATATTCCAGGTGTGAAGGGGATAGGTATAAAAACTGCAGCCGAGCTTATTAATGAGTTTGGTTCGCTCGATGGTATATATCAAAATCTTGATAAAATAAAACAAGAGCGCCGTAGGCAAATGCTTATTGAAGGCAAAGAAAAAGCATATCTATCAAAGAAATTGATATCGCTGGATGAGAAAGTAGATTTAGACGTAGCGCTTGATGATTTAAAAGTAAAAGAACTAGATAAAACAAAATTAGCTGACTTCTTAGCGCAACAGGGTTTTAAAAATCTGTTAGCAAAAATTGGCGCGCACAATACGCATGTTGAGAAAAAAGAAAATACATTGGTTTCTCGTGAGCTTAAGAGCTTGGATGAAATAAAGAATCTTATCACAAACATGGAAAATACTGGTGAGTTAGGTTTTTTTTGTGATGAGGAAAAATTAGAATTATCCTTTGGTGATAATAATTATTATGTAAAATTATCCCCAGAGAGAGTACAAGAAACATTGTTTGATATGCCTAGCGAAGATGAATGTTCTCTAAGTAACGTTTTGCAAGTTTTATCTGGAATTTTGTCGGACGAATCAATTCGCAAAGTAACGATCAATGCCAAAGATTTATTAAAAAAATCTACTCTTAAAGCATATGATGACATAGCAATAATGTCTTATGCTCTAGATACAGGAAAGCATAAATATACATTAAGCGAGCTCACCAAAATATATCTAGGTGAGGAGGCCGTGCCAAGCGCTTACGGCATTAGGCAGATTTATAAAATTATTTATAATCAGTTAGTGCAAAATAAGCTTCTCAGTCTATATGAAAATCTTGAGAAGAAGATGATAGGTTGCCTAGCTCAGATTGAAGCTAAGGGTGTGAAAATAGATTTAGAATATTTGCGCAATTTGGCTAAAGAATTCTATGGGAAAGTTGCAGATATTGCTGCCAGAATTTATAAGATAGCTGGAAGAGAATTCAATATAGGTTCGCCAAAACAGTTGGGCGAAATTTTATTCCAAGATTTGGGAATTAAACTAGAACAAAAATCTAAAACAGGAAAACTTTCAACTGGTGCTGAAGTCCTAGAGCTTCTAGAAGAGCAAGGCCATGAGATCGCAGGTTTAATTATTGAGTGGCGACAATACTCAAAATTACTTAGTACTTATATTGAAGCGCTCCCAAAATGCGTAAATCCAAAAACGGGTAGGGTACATACTAATTTTGTGATGACTGCAACTACTACTGGTAGGCTTTCTTCAATAGATCCTAATTTGCAAAATATTCCAATTCGTACCGATGAAGGGCACAGAATTCGTGAGGCATTTATTGCTGAACCCGGGAATCTTCTAATCTCTGCTGATTATTCACAGATAGAGCTGCGTCTACTCGCCCACACTGCAAACATGAAGCAACTGCAGGATGCATTCATTCATGG
Organism: uncultured Candidatus Midichloriaceae bacterium; assembly: GCA_964625465.1. Lineage (GTDB taxonomy): Bacteria > Pseudomonadota > Alphaproteobacteria > Rickettsiales > Midichloriaceae > CAZLFQ01. The sequence goes on from CAZVFD010000018.1 coordinate 15,386, forward strand.
CGATGATATTCACGCAATTACTGCTAGCCAAATGTTTGGCGTGCCAGTTGATAAAGTTGACTCAAACCTACGTAGGCAAGCCAAGACTATTAACTTTGGTATTATTTACGGTATCAGCGCTTTTGGATTGTCAAAGAGGCTGGGTATATCGCGAGGTGATGCTAAGAATTATATCGATGCATATTTTAAGCAATATCCTGGTATCAAAGAATTCATGGATTCAGCAATTCATTACGCTCGTAATCATGGCTATATAAAGACTTTGTTTGGCCGCAGGTGTTATGTAAATGGCATTAATGATAAAAACTTTGCCATTCGTGGTAACGCTGAGCGTGCGGCTATTAATGCGCCATTACAGGGGACGGCAGCGGATATTATTAAGAAGGCGATGGTTAGCCTACCAGATGATGTGAAGCAGTATATGACACTACAGATTCACGATGAATTGTTATTCGAAGTTCCAGAAGCCAAGGTTGAGGAAGTTTCTAAGAAGATTAAGTATGTCATGGAGAATGTGCTAAAATTAAACGTTCCTCTAAGTGTAGATGTAAGTTCTGGCAAAAACTGGGCAAAAGCGCATTAAATTTAATAAAACTTTAACAAAGTGCTTTTGAATTTATGGTATAATTTTGCTTTGTACTCATAAATTAGGTGTATGTCAGCTCAATTAGAAAATAATCAAAGTACTTGGTCAAAATTACCATCTCTGTTTCTCGGGGCTTTTCAAAAAGCGATATGTTTTGATGCGCTTATGAATGTAGGCTTTGGTGGACGTAAGGCAATTGCGGAACAACCTTTTAAAATTTTATTGGCGACGTCAATCTATATGGTGAGGGATGTTGCGCGTGAATTACTCCCTGCCGATTATAAATGGGCTGCAATAGGAGTTGGGTTTGGCGCAGGTGGTGTAAAAGATTATTTGGGTAAAGGAGAGCTATCTACCACAGCTTTGAATAACGCTGCATATGAGGCAAGTAAGTTTCTTTTTAACGGAACCCAATTTGATGATTGGTTCGCTGGTCCCATAATTGAAAGCTTAGAGTCTATTTATTCAATCGAAAAAAAGACATTGGATGCGGTGATCAAAATCACATTTGCTAATGCTGGTGCTGTTACATTAGGAAACAATATATATGTCGCTTGTGAAGGATATAAGAAAGATATCAGCAGTTATTTAGAATCTTATAAAGCTGGGGAAAATACCTGTAATCCGCTTGATGAATACTACCTTGTCGATTCGTCAACTCAATGTAGTGCAATACTATAAATTTGAAAACTGGCAGGAGCGATAGGACTCGAACCCACAACCCCCGGTTTTGGAGACCGGTGCTCTACCATTGAGCTACACTCCTGCGTTTCAGAAGAACTTATATACTAAAATTACCAAGTGTTAAAGTATAATTGTACAAGCAAACGTTATTTGAGTACTATTGTTTATTCTGAGCATAGTAGTTACAAAGGTCATTAATTAAGCATCTATCACACTCTGGTTTGCGTGCTTTGCAAACATAACGACCATGCAGCACTAGCCAGTGGTGAGCTTTGTCCTTCCACTTCATAGGAATAGTTTTTTCAAGAGCTAGTTCAGTTTTAAGTGGATTTTTTTCGTTGCATAAGCCAATGCGGTTGCTGACTCGAAAGACATGTGTGTCAACGGCAATTACCGGATGATTCCAGATTGAGTGCAGCATAACTTTTGCAGATTTTCTACCGACTCCAGGTAGTTTTTGTAACTCTTCAAAATTGGCTGGGACTTCGCCGTTATATTTATCAATTAACATTTGGCTAAGTGCTATAATGTTTTTTCCTTTTGCGTTATATAAACCGATGGTCTTGATGTAAGATTTTAATTTATCTAGCCCAAGTTCAACCATTTTCTGAGGAGTGTCTGCAACTTCAAATAGAGCAGGGGTTGCTTTGTTTACCCCCTTGTCTGTAGATTGCGCTGATAATACTACTGCAATTAACAGAGTGTAAGGAGAAGTGTAGTCAAGTTCGATGCGCGGATTCGGTTTATTTTCTGTAAACCGTCTGAAGATTTCATTCAATTGATTCTTATTCATATTAAAGTACACCAAAGTGAATGGTAGGGGGTGAGAGACTTGAACTCACGACCAATCCGTTATGAGCGGAGTGCTCTAACCAACTGAGCTAACCCCCCGTGTAGGAGTGGTACTTTTATAACAAAATATATATCTGATGTCTAGGACATTTATATCAAGTTAAGCTAGAATATCTTTCGTCAAATTTGATTGGTTTTACAGAGATTTCTTTTAGCTTGGTTAGGTCTATGCACTTTCCCATGATGTCATATGAAGAATCAAAAAGCATTCTGATGAATTCTTCGCGCTCTTTTCCGCCTGTTAATTCCATTCCTTTGGCTGGAAGTTTTTCGTATAAGATACCCACAATTTCTTTATGGCCACTTTTCCAGGCTATTTCAATTGGGTGGCGCGCCATTTTATCTAGAGTATTAGTGTTAATACGTTCGCTATTAGCAAGTGCTACTACAATTTCCTTGAAACCTCTTGCAGAGGCAGCGTGAATTGCCGTGAATCCATTGTCATCATAACAGTTGGGGTCAAAGTCTTCAGTAAAATTTGTTTCTAATAGTTGGTGAATCAGAGGGGTGTTTCCTCTATAAGCAGCAAGCAAGAACTGTTGATTAGCCGAAAGGTCATCAACTGATAAAATTCTGCTTGGAAGCTTTACTTCTGTCATGGCTAATCCCTAACTATTAAGGACATTATAGCACATTTCTAGGTTATAACCAACCTTTCCGTTTGAAGAAGTAATATGGCAGTACAGCTGATAAAACCATTAGGATTAGTGAAAAAGGGTAGCCAAATATCCATTCAATCTCAGGCATAAACTTAAAATTCATACCATAAACGCTGGCTATTAAAGTTGGCGGCAGGAATACTGCGGCAGCTACTGTAAATACTTTGATTATCATGTTTTGTTCAACATTGATCATGCCCAGTGTTGCGTCTAGCATAAAGCTATTTCTTTGTGATAAGAAATTCGCGTACTCGGTTAATGAATGGATTTCACGAGCTAAATTACGGAAGCGAATTCTATGTTCTTTGCGAGCCATATATTTGCCATCTTCAATTTGGCCGAAAAATATAAGCATTCTATTAATGCTCACAAGGCTTTCTCTAATCTTTGAGATTAAATTCCCAGTTCTGCCTACGCGCTTGATTAATGTGTTATAATAGTTGTTTGAAAGCCCATCTTCTTCGTATTCAGATTGCTTATCTCTTTTTGTTGAATCAGAGCCCATCCCTTTTGGTTTTTCAAATACATCAACAAGTAGCTGGTCTATATCATTTCCTGTTTTCTCAAGAATATCTGCTAGTCCGTTAACAATCGCTTCTAAAATACCTTCTAAAGCTAGGTCAGGTGTGGCGCTTAGGTTGGGATTCCTCACTGCTCTTGCAGAAAAATAATTAAATGCTTTTGGTTTAGAATACCTTAGCGTTACTAAACATCTTGTGTTTAAGATGAAGGTAATCGCTGTGCCTTCTGGATAATCTTTATCCGCTTTATGTATTGCGGTTATGGTCATAAAATATGAGTCATCTTCCTTATAAAATGGGCTCAAAACCTCAATTTTATCCATCTCCTCGCGGGTCGGGGCATCAATTTTTAGGGTGCTTTCAACTAATTTCTCTTCTTCAATGGTTGGTTCTATCAAATCAACCCAAACTACATTTTTAGGCAAGGTGTCATCTGCTGTGAGCTCAACTTTATTGAGCTTTAGATTCTTCCCAGAGCTTAGTGTGTAGGCTATTATCATGATATTTCATTAGTAAGGTTAACTTGACAAATTTGAGTAATTAATGACACTCTTATAATTAACTTATATTTTGAAACAAGGCAAGTTTCTTTTAATTTTTTAAGACGTGGTAGAGGCCTAAATGTTACCTATTATCGGGATAGTTATTATATTTGTGATGGTGTTTGGTGTTTATATACATTCAGGCGGAAAAATTGAAGTTATATTACATGCTTTGCCTCACGAATTACCAATGATTTTTGGTGCATCAATTGGTGCATTTCTAGTGGGGAATAAAGGAGATGTTGCTAAATCTGCATTAAAAGACATTGCCAAATGCTTTAAAGGTACTAAATGGTCGAAGCAAGATTACAAAGACTTACTATGCTTGATGTTTATGGTTACCAAGACAATCAAGTCCAAAGGGTTGCTGGCTATTGAGGCACATATTGAAAATCCTGCAGAAAGCTCAATTTTTACTCAGTTTCCTAAGATTGCAGGGGATCATTTTGCAACAGATTTTATATGCGATACTTTGCGCATGATGACCATGAGTTTGGAGGATCCTTACCAAGTAGAAGATGCTATGCAGCGGATTTTAGATAAGCACCATCATGAAGCATTAGCCCCATCTGGTGCACTGCAAGGTATGGCGGATGGTTTGCCTGCGATCGGGATCGTAGCGGCGGTACTCGGGGTAATTAAAACAATGGCAAGTATCGATAAGCCCCCTACAATTCTTGGTGGAATGATCGGGGGCGCTCTTGTAGGTACATTCTTAGGGGTGTTCTTAGCTTATTGTTTGGTAGGGCCTATGGCATCTAAGGCAAAAGCTTTTCACGAGCAGGATGGGCAGTTTTACATGATTATTAGAGATATAATAATCGCTCATTTAAAAGGTAACGCACCTCAAGTTTCAGTAGAAATTGGCAGAGGAAATGTGCCTACAAAATATCAGCCAAGCTTCTTTGAGCTTGAGCAATCTATGAGTGAATTAAAAGTTTAAACCATTTCATATAAAGTACGCTCCGACTGTGGCCGCTCAGGAAGGCGAAAAGGACTGTTCGCGATGTTAGCTGCAGGTACGAAAGTATCAGGGATGGCACCAGAAGCATGGAAAAATAAAAAACTAATTTCATTCATAGTTTGCTCTATAATAGTAAGTAAAGGGGCGAGGTTAGTGCTGTAAAATTCTAAAATTGCTTCGTCGACGATTCTTTGGGCTTCTGGACTTCTCATAGTTGGTACTTTTCTTATTATGCGTATGAATGTATATTTGGCATGGGTTTTAAATGCAATTAAAATTTAGATTTTAGTTGTGTCTATGGGATTAATACTTGACTAAACATGTATTTTTCATTAGATTACCTAACTAATAAATTTTTTTATAATAGGACAGATGGCTACACATAAGTCGGCGATTAAAGCCCACAAAAGATCTTTGGTAAATAAAGCGAAAAATACAAGCATTTTCAGTAAGTTGAAAACAGTTGTTAAAAAAGTAGAAGAGCTTATTGCTGCTGGAAAATCTGCAGATGCGATTCAGGCGCTAAGAGGGGCTGAGTCTGAAATCATGAAAGCAGCTTCAAAAGGCACTCTTAATAAAAATACAGCTTCGAGAAAAGTTAGCCGCTTAACTAAAAAAGTAAAAGCAATCTCTAAAAAATAGTTTTGTGCAAATTAAAGCGCTCAAAAGTGAAACAAATCAATTGCTTGCATTTTTAGCGCTAATCACTTTTGCTCGGCTGCTGTGGTTGTACTTATCTGGTCATGAGCTTTATGGAGATGAGGCTCAGTATTGGATTTGGTCCAATAACTTAAGCTTTGGTTATTATTCAAAACCACCAGTGGTTGCTTGGTTCATCTTTCTTTCAACTGGTGTCTTTGGTGATTCAGAGTTTGGCGTTAGATTTTTATCTCCAGTAGTTCATTTATTTGTATCATTGGTAATATACCAGATTGCTTTGGAGTTGTTTGATAAAAAAACAGCCTTTTGGTCAGCACTTACGTATATCACGCTTCCAGCGGTTTTTGTTTCATCTGCATTGATCTCAACTGATCCGTTTTTATTACTATTTTGGTCATTGAGTTTACTTTGTTATATCAAAGCATTTAAGTCTGATGACATAAAATGGTGGATGTTGATTGGCGTTTCTGCAGGGCTTGGTATGCTATCAAAATATAGTATGGGTTTGTTTTTATTCTCTGTACTGCTGCACCAATTAATTGTTGGAAAGTTATTAAAAAGTATTTCATCTTATAAAATTTGGTTAGGCGGCTTCATTGCTTTGATGCTATGGCTGCCAAACTTGTGGTGGAATTACAATAACTCTATGGCGAGTTTAAACCATACTCTAGATTTGGCAAAGGGCAGGGAGGAATCCCAATTCTCGCTGTATAACTTTGCAGTATTTTTCATCAGTCAGTTTGCAGTTTTTGGCCCAGTGTTGTTCGCTTCATTGCTTTACTCTTTTAAGAAAGTTGATGTAAAAAAGTATGCAATACCTCTATCTTTTTTTGTGGTGTTCTTTGTTGTAATTGCAGGTTTGTCTTTTGTGTCTAGAGCACATGCTAATTGGGCAGCTCCAGCGTATATTGCTGCGATACTTATAGTTGTGAATTACCTAATTTCTAATAAGAAATTAAAAATTTTGAAATTTAGTTTCATGCTGCATTTAGTTCTGGGAATGATGCTTTTGTGCTATGCATTGGTGATTCAAAATTTTGATATTACATTGTCCAAGAAGAATGATCTGTTTAGAAGAGTTCGCGGTGGTAACGAGTTAGGTAAGCAACTTGATACCTATAGAATGCTGTACCCAAATGCAGTATGGGCTACTGAAGATAGGATGAATTTGAGTACGCTTGTATATTATACAAAGCCACATGCGTTTGATATTTTTAAATGGAACCCGTCACATCAAATAAAAGATCACTACGATTTAACAACTAATTTGAATACTGCGGTAGGTAAAAACGTAATCATGATTACTAATTACTACAAAGCTGTTTCATTAACTAGTTATGGTAGCTCGGCTGAGGAGATAGGGTGTTTATATTATCAGCCTTATGAAGGTCTAGAAAGAAGATTGAGTTTAATTATGATCAAAAATTTTAAGGGATATTAAATGTTAAATATTAAGAATCTTCAGCATGAAATAATAGTGTTTGTTTTTGCTTTAATATTAGGGATTATTTTCTATTCATTTCCCCAGATTGATATTAAATTTTCAGCTTTGTTTTACAAAAGTAGCGAGGGATTCTTTTTGGATATGAATCCTGTTGTAAAGATTATACATAGAGCTGTGCCTGTTGTTAGCTGTATCTTTGTTATTGTGGCTTTAGTGTTGGGACTCAAAACGCTTTACCATAAAAAGTCAATAAAGCCTAAGCACTATATCAAGATTATATATGTAACACTTGTATGTTTACTGGGGCCAGGGCTTATAGTTCACAATGTGATAAAAGATAATATAAATCGCGCTAGACCAAATGAAGTTGTTGAGTTTGGTGGGCAGAAGAAGTTTACGGCAGCATTTCAAGTTTCTGATCAGTGCGCTAGTAATTGTTCGTTCGTTTCAGGACATGCATCAGTTGGGTTTATGTTTTTTTCTTTAGCGTTTCTAATGCAAGGTAGAAGACGTACGATAATGATGATTGCATCAGTTGTTCTTGGTTTGGTAATAGGGTTAGGGAGGGTAATGGAAGGTGACCATTTCCTAAGCGACGTGCTTTTTGCGGGCGTGGTTGTTTATCTTGTGGCTTATTACCTCGAGAAAGTGCTGAAGCCAAATTCAACTAAATAATGTTAGAACGTGTGGATCGCCGATTTATTTTAATTACATAGGATTTCTTGATGTCATGCTGCACTTGGTTCAGCGTCTCACTAAATCAATAGATCGTTAACTAAAATTAGGATGAATTGGATGACTGTAAGCCACACATTTTGTCATCCCGAACTTGTTTCGGGATCTAAGTGCTAATTTTTAGCTATAGTATAATAGAGATGCTGAAACGAGTTCAGCATGACAGAACATGTAGTATAAGTCACTTAAAAATTGCACTAAAATCCCCCGAAACTTGTTTGTATTCTTCACCGCTTCATATATTCATCAATTCCCTCTTTTATGCCTAAAAAACTAAATTCGGACGATGGAAAAAAGGTTTTTTAATCTTGTAACAAATATTTAACATAATTTAAATCGCAAAAGCTTTGAATTTACAGTATAATAACCATGTTTTCTTATAATAAACAGATAAAAAGAGGGTATATGAAGAATAATAAAGGTTTAGAAGCTGCGATTGCGGCAAAACAAGCTGAGCTTGCGGATCTACAAGATTTACTTGCAACAGTGCAACATGCTACCAATGTAGCAGATACAACACCAGCAAAACCTAGTGCTGCAGAAAGAAGAGCTGCGAGGGAAAGGAAAGAGCAGGAGAAAGAAGAAGCAAAAGAGGTGATTAAAACTATGGCGCAAGCTATTGTTGCAAGGCAGGGCTTTCGCGCTACTCCACAAAAATTGGCGGAAGAAAAAGCCTATAAAGCAGCTTATGCAGCTGCCGCCGCTGCTGATGCTGCAGAACTTGCTAGACAAGCTATAGACATAAATGAATTAGTTGGTCGATGTGATATTTTAAATCAAGAAGATGCAGATTTAGTGATAGCAAGAGTTGCTAAACAGGCAGCACAAGCCAGAGCGGTTGCGGCAGATCTTAAAAAAACAAATATCGAAAGTGCTGCAGCAATTCTTTTTAGTGGTCTTGTTAAATACAGCCCTACAAATGAATTACTAGCGCAAGTATTCCAATCAACTTTTGGTTGGTATGGTACTGTGGGTGCGGCTTTAGCATCTCAAGTATATCAAGGTGCTAGAATTTCTCAATTCGTTGAGAGGGGTTATGTTAAGTCAGCTTCAATGTCAGTAGCGGCAGTTGCTACAACAGCAGCAGCTTTATATGAGTTGTTCTCACCAGATCTAACACCAAAAATTGCCTTAGCAGCTAGTATTTCTGGCGCTATTTTAGGCTGTGTTGGCCGTGAGTTGTATGTTAACACACCATATATGTTTGGTTAAGACTAATAAATTCGTAATACTAGAAAACCACGTCATGGCTTGAGATACAAAGCACTGGCGTGGTAATCCAGAATTTAGAGTTATAAAAAAACAGTTAAAATTAACCTCCTGTTAATAATAACCAAGGTACAATTCATATAGTTCATAAGGGAATTGGGATATGAAAGACGAGCTAAAAAAATTAGAAGAAAAGCTTCAAGCACACTTTGCGGAGGTGAATAAACTTTCTGAAAAAGAACTCGCTGAACTATTGAATAAAATTGATGCGCTTCACAATCAAGGGCAAGAAGTTAAATCAACAGCCACATCGAGCAAAGTTGTTAAATATAGTTGGGAAGAAAGTACCGATGTAGAAAGACTATTTGCTTTGCAAGAAAGTACTAAAGATAAAGACGAGCTTGCGGCGCTAGAAAGAAAAATAAATACACTGCTTGGTGGTGACCCAATTAGTACTGCAACTAATAGCAAAAATAATAGTGGTTATGATTTATATAAGCAAATTGCATCTGATAAAATTGAACCTACAGCAAACAATATTGCTCGTAGTATGGGAGTTCTTAAAGACAATGAGTCTTTACAATTTTTAATTACTCTAGACCTAAGAGCCGATGTTAAATTTGCAGATGTTGTAGCTTTTACATTTTTGGAAGATAACTATAAAGCCTTTGATAAAACTAAACCTATTTTCTTAAATATTACAATTGGAGGTCACCATACTTTGATTGCTTTTGTTGAGGATAGAGCCGTATATATGGATTCACTAGGCAAAGGCAATAGAGAGGCAAAAGACTATGCAAAAAAAGTTTGTGATATTTTAGGAATTAAGGATTTTAGAGATATATCCCAAAAACAACAATATGCAAATTGTTGCGGGCTATCAGCAGCATACAATGCTGCCTCAATTCATAAGGCATGTTCTGAGTCCAGAAATCTTGAAGATTCACACATTTTGGTGAGAGATCAAAATTGGGAAGAGTTTTATTCATTCTTGGGTGAGAATTTTCTACATCAGTCGCAAGAAAAGCCAAAAGAACAAAATACTTCAAAACCAAACGAAAGCAATAGTACAAGTGTTTTAAGTAGTGTTGTTGAACCTAAAGTAACAACAGCAACAACTGTTGATAAGCCAACTGCTTTACCTTCTACGAAAGAGCCGATTGTAGTAGGTGGGGGTGTATCTGGTGATAACAGATCTGCTGTGGCAAGAGCTAGAGCAAAAGTAATGGAAAGAAGAAACAATGCCAAGCCAGTAAAAAGTATTGAAGATTTACAGCTGCAATCTAAACAAGTGGCTGATAAAATGTCTGCATGTATTGCAAATGGTACAGCTTACTCCAAAGAGTTTGATGCTCTATGTGAACAGGCTGTTGAACTTGAAGCCCAATTACATAAAGCAAGGTCGATGCTGAAGGCTGCTAGCGATAACAAAGTAGATGAGTTAAAAACCAAACATGGGGTTGTTAATAGCAGTTCTACCTCATTAACCCGCACTCCTGAAGGTGGGGCTAGAAGTGGAATAGCTATTCCTGGTACAGTTGCTAAGAAGGTAGAAGCAGCAGGATCGACAAAAGGAAAAGAAGCTGCAGATTCAAGAAAAATTTAGTTCTAATTTGTTATCTATTAATCTCAGCAACCAAAGCGCTAGATTGCCGCGCTGCGCTCGCAATGACAAAGTATACCGTCACTGCGAACACTATGTGAAGCAGTCCAGATCTTACTTTTCCTTTTTCAGTATTGATCTCGTCGATTATATTCATCACATCTTTTACTAAGAAAGCAAAGCACTGGATTGCCGCGCTGCGCTCGCAATGACAAAGTATACCGTCACTGCGAACACTATGT
>CAZVFD010000019.1:0-3569 GCA_964625465.1 uncultured Candidatus Midichloriaceae bacterium
TTAACTCATGATTATGAGCCCAATCAGACCCATGACCCTTAGGATCTACATTGTACCAAGTTATCTCTGCTATCATTCCTTCATTATCAGGGTTTGCTTGCAACTCTTTAATGAATTCTATTGTACCAACGACAGCGTCATATTGTATTTTAGGGTCAATGTGACCATGCGATCCATCTGGTAGGGAGGCTCCTTTTGTAGTTGGATCAGAATATTTATATGGTTCGTTCGTTGTTTTATCTACAGCTGTGAAACCAGCTTCAGTAAACACTATAGGCTTCATTTTAGGGTTCCATTCTGTTTCTTGCCCATTTGGATTTACGTGTTTATTTTTCCAAAACCATTCGAAATTTTTAACTGCATATCTCTCATCGAGTGGCATGTACTCATCACCTTTAAGATAATAGTCGTAATCAATACCACTACTCCATCCTTCTTTGACTGATTGCGAAGTAATTGGCGCGCTTGTTTTATTATCTGTAATTCTAAAATACGCGTCTAGGCCTATATAATCGATATTTTTATCTGCCCAAAGGGCATCCATGTGATACCAACCACCACTCGTATGGTGATATTCCGTCCAATTTGCAGCATAAGTCAGCTTTACATCGTTACCAACAAGCGCTCTAACATCTGCAGCTAAATCTTTAAAACCTTCAACAGCTTTAAATTCAAACTTAGAATTATGGTAAGATGTAAGCTTCTCAAATTCAGAACCAATAATAAAATCACTTATTACGTCTTTTAACTTAACTCCATTGTGCTCCAGTCCTGCATAGTGCTTTATGAACGCATCATACTCATTAAAGAAGTGCGTAACATCAGCATCGGATTTTGCAGATATATCTCCTCGCCAGGGTTTTCCCTCAGCATCAATAAAAAGCATCGGATATAGAGTTACTTCAATTCCTTGTGCTTTCAAATGTGAACACAACTCTACGATGGATTCATCAGTTGGCGTTCCACCCCAATTTATATTTCCCTTAGCATCTACACTAATCTTGCTTGCTGTATCTCTGGTCTGATCGCCCACCTTCCAATCCGCACCCGATTTGCTCTCAACTTTTGGTTCTATATTGATCTTACCAGCATCAGTAGTGTCGCCAAACCAACCTACAACTAAACTTACCTTGGTAAGGTTGGGGTAATCATGCTGCAACTTTGCAATTGTTTCATCAACATTGCCTTTTCCCATATCATAGATGTACTCGCCCGCTCCAGGTCCGATGACGACCGATGTGACCTCGTTAGATGCTTTAATAGGACCATGCCCAGCTGTTTTCGCCATATCGCTACTTATGAACAATCCACTATTAAATTATAGATAAAATTGGTTAACAATTGGTAAATTTATCAGTCGTTAATCAATCCTTTATTTTTATATTTACTGAGATATATTACTTCGCATGGCAGCAGAATTAGGCAGTTTGAGTTTATACTTGGCGTTAGCAACAAGTTTGCTTGGGTTTTTCTTACCATTTTTTCAAGTTAATTTCAGCACTATTAAAAAGATATCACTGGCCAATTTTTCACTGATCATCTGTGCATTTTTTAGCCTAGTTTTTTGTTACATTACATCTGATTTCTCAGTACTAAACGTTTTTTATAACTCTCACACAAGTAAACCCATTATTTATAAAATTTCAGGTGCATGGGGAAATCACGAAGGCTCAATGCTTTTATGGCTCACTTCAATTTCATTTTTTACAGTTTTATTTTCATATTTCGCACGCGGCGATAAAAAATTAATTGACCTTACCTGTGCTATTCAATCAGCTTTACTGGTGATATTTTTGTCTTTTGTAATCTTCACTTCAAACCCTTTTGTTAGGCTGTTTCCAGCGCCAGATAATGGTCTTGGGCTGAATCCTATACTACAAGATATTGGGTTGGCGATGCACCCGCCTATGCTATATTTAGGCTATGTAGGCTTTTCAGTGGCCTTCTCTGCGGCTATAGCAGCATTATTAAATGGAAAAGTAGACCAATTTTGGGCCAGAATGATCAGACCATGGGTGATTTTATCATGGACATTCCTCACATGTGGTATTGGGCTTGGTAGCTGGTGGGCATATCGCGAGCTTGGTTGGGGAGGATATTGGTTTTGGGATCCAGTAGAAAATGCTTCTTTGATGCCATGGCTAGCAGCAACGGCACTTATCCACACGTCAATTGTGACAGACAAGACTGCTCAACTTAAGATTTTCTCTCTTTTACTGGCCATAATCACTTTCAGCCTTAGTTTGGTGGGAACTTTCATAGTGCGTTCAGGTATGATAACGTCTGTACATTCTTTTGCACAAGATCCAACACGCGGTATTTTTATACTTGGAATTATCTTTGGAATTATAGGATCTTCATTATTACTTTATTTATTTAGGGCTCATAAAATTAGGTCCGAAGAAAAAACTTTTTACTTTTTTTCTCGTACTATTTTCATTTTGCTAAATAACATATTTCTAATTGTAGCAATCACAGTAGTTTTAGTTGGCACACTTTACCCATTAATTTTAGAATTAACTACTGGCAATAAGGTTTCAGTTGGCGCCCCTTATTTCAATTCTTTAATCGCGCCAATATCGATTATATTATGCGGGTTAAGCGCGATAGCAACCGATCTTAATTGGGACAAATCAATACTCTCTACGATTTTAAAAACTCATAGTAAGTCAATTTTAATAAGCCTATCTTTAACCTGTGCTGTTTGCATTTATTTTGGAATCTCCAACTTTGTTTCAATTTCAGGAATACTATTTGGCTTCTGGCTAGCTCTACATATGTCTACATTACTTTATTCTAAAAAACCCAATCTTAAATCTGGTTTTTACTCAATGTATCTTGCTCACATGGGTCTAGCCATACTTACCATTTCTATTTCTATAAATTCTGAGATGAAAAAAGATTTTGAAAAACCTATGTCATTCAACGAAGAAATAGCAATCGGAGTTTTCAAAGTTAAGTTTAATGGAATTGATTATATTCAAGGTCAAAACTACGTTTCTCGAGTTGGAATTTTTGAAGTGATTTTGCCAAATCGCAAGCAGATATATTTATATCCTGAGACAAGGTTATTTATGATAGAACAACAGCAAACAACCGAAGCAGCCATATATCATCATCTATTTTACGATCTATACATTACAATTGGAGAAATTGATGACAAAGAGCGAATCATGATGCGCGTTTTTGTTAGACCTATGATGGGATGGATATGGTTCAGTTGCATTTTGATTTTCTTTGGTGGTATAAATGGATTAGTGCTCCAATTTATAATGAGAAATGATGAGCGAAATAAATCGATACATCCAAAACCTACTAGGAAGGCAAAATCTAACATCTGAGGATGTTGCTAGAGCTATGCAAATAATGACCTTGGGAGGCTCAACGCCTGCGCAGAGTAGCGCCTTTCTTACAGCAATAAAAATGAAAGGATACACCTCCGAAGAAATTGCTGGAGCGATCAATTTTTTAAGCCTTAAAATCAGAATTCCAGACATTAAAAAACCCACAGTATTTATATCGTGCACAACAAAATATGTAGATTCTTGGCTGGCTGCAGCCCTAATCCT
>CAZVFD010000019.1:3579-25780 GCA_964625465.1 uncultured Candidatus Midichloriaceae bacterium
CCTACATATTTACGCTTTGAACGTACTGACGAAATCCATCTAGGAAACATTTTAAATATCGACCTCGAACCTAATACTGAAACAATTGCTGAATCGCTTAAAGAAGCAGGAATAACAGTAGACTTTCAGCCAAGGCCAAAGATGTTCAGAAATATAATCCCAATTAATCAGGAACTAGAATTCGTCAATCTTTTCGACATTGCATATCCTTGTTCTTCACCAGTTGAACCGCTTGCAATAGTATATGAACAACAAGATCATACTGATCCAATACTATTAGTTAATTCAATAAATCACACATCATGTCATGCTGCCACAATGGTACAAAAGGATGGCAAAGCATTGCGACTTAGTGGGCAAAAATTATATCAGGTAGAAGATTTAAATTCATTCGTTGAACCCCACAAAATTGGCCCTGCTGAAAAAGCTGCGCGTCTTAGAGCTTTTTTACATGGAACTGAAACTTTAAATGAGCATGACATCTATAGAAAAGCTGCAGAAGTCTTACTACTTACCAACGCAGCACAAACTATTGAGGATGGCATCAGAATAGCAGCACAAGCCTCAAAAGAGCGGCACTTAGATACTACTTTAGACAAACTAGTTCACATATCAAACAGCATGGATATGGATGATGCTGACGACGACGATTCCGTGGAGAATGTATAGAAAACTTGCGGATTTATTTTCAATATTTTATAAAAATTTAGGAAAAAGTAGATTCAAATTAACCAATTCTTAACCATTAGAGTTATACGCTGTGGTTGTAAACTTATTGGTTATAGTATGCTTGAGCAACAGAAACTATTGGCAACGCTATCTTCTAGGGGCGCACCAAGAGATTTAGATGCAATTATAAAGCAATTTGAAGCCGATATAGTTAGAGCATTTTACTCAATATCGATAGAGCCCGACAACACAGACACTTCTGCTAAACAAACAAAGGTTAAACACAGAATAGCAGTCGCGTATACAAAATTAATCCAATTACAGAATGCACCCTATTCTGTGAAATTCAATGAAGAGAAGGCAAATTTCGAACTTGTAGACTCAACAAAAGAACTGGCAGAGCAGAAAAAAATTTTAGAAGATAAAATAAAACTATTCAAAAGTATAATCGAAATTAAAAACCAACTAAGTACACCTCAGGATCTTGAAAATATAGCTATTTACAAAGATCAACTTAAAAAAATCAAATCTAGTGATTTAACCGACAACCAAAACACAGCGATATATCACATGTTAAAGGATTATAGAATGCACCAGGATTTTGACTCTTTATTTAACGTATCAATTTTAGAAAAACAGCTGGCCGAAGTTGATAAAATCAAAAAGTCTGGACAAATCAACCTATTGCCTAACTTACAAAATCAATTAAATAACCTCAATAGTTTAGTAGATGATACAATTAAAGACTTCAAACAAAACACAGAAAAAGAATTTCAAAAAAAATTTTTAGAAAACAAGAAGATTGGTTACGTGATGATTGCGCTTGTTTTTATTACATTTGCGGTAGCTGCAGGCGTATGCGCAGTGATTGCACCACCATTAATTCCACTGACAATTGCTTTCGCTACTTGCTCATGCCTTAGCTTAGGAATGGGGCCATTTATTTCAAACTTCATTGCTCGGGATATAGCTACTGTAGATTCTAAACAGCCTAAAAAACATACCAATCCACTGGTTGAAAATGCTACTCAAATTAGTAAAAAATACTTTGCTTCACTTGACGATTCAAAGGCACAGACACCAGTATCCCAAGCTGCCAGAAGCTAGCTTAATAAGCATAGCAATCTAATATACTGCTGGAACATCTAAGAGCTCTCTTACTGTCTGCCTATTATTATCTTGACTTAGAAAAACCGAATTCTTGCAGTCTAGTAAGGCTCAAATTAACATTTACAGCATTCTTTAAAATTTCAATTGTCACTCTACCATCTGACCAAGCTGGAGCACTGGTTAAAGATGATGAAGATTTGGGTTTAATACAAACTAATATATCTACACCGCTCTTAACTCTGCTTTGAGATAATGAAGGAAAATTTTGCATTTTTAGACTTCTTTTCACAACATCCATAAATGACATTGTTGGCGAAGTTGATTGCTGCAAACAGAATATGGCATTTTTACGAACAAATTGCTTTAGTGGATTTTTAGCATTTCTGTTAACTACCCCAAAACGCGTGTATTCACTTGAATTAGGATCGCAACCTCTCATAAGTAAAAGATTGGAGCATTTTTCAAAATCTTTGTTTCTTTTCTCATCCATATAATGTGGATAGCACCCTATGCGTAAAAAATTATATGATTTTAAATCAATCTTAAGTTTCTTCTTATCTAAAGCATTAAATATATCGCGGACGATATATTGGCTACCATAATTCACTGCAACAGCTAAAGCAATTTCTACATATTTTAGGTGGTCTGGTGTAACTATTGACTCTAACAATTGGTTTACACATCTTGCATATTCTCTTGGGTCAGGCTTTATTCTAGATTTTTTATTCTTTTTAAGATTTTGATGAATTGAGATTAACTCAGCAATTCTTTGATATACTTCATTCCTAAAATTATCATTATCACGATCTAAATTTACAGGCTGGCCAAAAGTATCAAAAATATATTGAATTCCTATTTTATGATCAGTTGAAGTGAGAATTCCAATCGTATTATAGCGAGCAACATCTAATTCTATTCTTGATGGTTCAACATTTAGCATAAAACACTCTTAATTTTTTATGCAGAACTATACTCACTTAACCGATTGATAACAAGCTAATATCTTGATTTAAGCATCCAAGTTTTCAACTTAGAGATAATAGGTGAAAAGCTAAACTCTCAACTCTAAATCTCGAAGCAATTTACTCATTATCTACGTACGAATTCTAATAAAACACCTATATCCCCCTTACTTAAGGCAAAATTAACAAATTATTAATCTTTTTTCTAAATAATAAAGGTAGCAACCAAGTAATTGCGCGAAGGGCTGAATGAATACTTCGAATGAAAAAATTTTAACAAGACTACAAAATATCGTTAAAAATAACAACATTAGAATGATTAAATTGACTCTTACTGAGCACTCTGAGTTGCTGGCAGTCATCAACAACAAAGATTCAAATGGAAAAATGCTTTTAGACTATGCAAGTTCGGATGAAATGAAAAAGGCATTAAAGGAATTTAGAGCCAAAACAAGTATTGAACAAAGTGAAAGTTTTAAATCTACTAAAGCAGCAGTTGAGGCAGAATTAAGGAAGAGGGCAATACGATCTTCAGAAGAATTTATCCAAGCTTCAGAGAAAACAACTGGCGTTACAGAAGGCTATGTTGCCCAAGATAGAATGTCATCATTACGAAGTGGCGAACAACAACACACTTATATGCTAAAAAGGGCATCTAAAGATACTCCTAATATTAACACAAGAGATTTAATGATTGAATATATAAGCGCTGGATTATTTAGTAGAATACTAGGATCACGTCAAGCCCCTAACATATCATTAGTTATTCCTGAAACAGAGATCAACACCAGTAGACTAAACAAAAGATCAATAAAATTTGATGGCGCATCAAAAGAAATAGGTTTGCGATCCATGTTTTTTGAAGAATTTTCTAATTTGTCTGAAAAACAAATTCAGACGCCACAACTATGAATTATACTATCGAAGTAGATAAAGTAATTGGGTTCGAGAGAGTATTTGCTGCGGTTATTGCGCTTGGCGAAATAGATGGCCATCCCGGGAACGTTGGCGTTAGTAAAATTACTCTAGAAGATGGAGTAGACAAGCTATTAGCAAAAAAAATTGACCACGGCAGATGCATGCATAGGTTTGATAACGAACTATATTCTTATGATAACCAAGAAATTGGGCATTTGGAAAATATCACACGATATTTGAAACAGCTGAATTATGATTATGATTCAATAAACTCAATGTTTGACCCAGTCAAATTTGTAAAAGCTCTTGATGAAATAACACAAATATCCGAAGACGAAATTAGAAATATTATATCTCAAAGAGTTTACGATCTTTACTACCTTGGCATGGATTTCAATGTAATTGCCACTACATATGCATTTTCTATGAATAATACTCAAGATCCAAACGAGCTTACCGAATATTTAACTGCAAACATCTTACACCAGATGCAAGTGTGCAGGAATTTAAGAGATGGTTTAATTAAAAATGGATATGTAAGCGAGCAAGATTTAAAAGAAGATTTATCTGAAAGACAATTAAATGCCTTAGATAAAGGAACAAATATGTTCGAGGCTTTAAAAGCCAAACACGAATTTGAATCTAAAAAAGAATTTACCAGTAAATTTGGGATGGTGTTAAATCGCGAATTAAAAGATCTGTTGCCGGCAGGCACAGGATTTGAGTTTCTAGACTCTAATACTTTAATTAATGACGGCCATCAACTCCTTCTAAACTGCGATACTTCAAACTTTTCTCAAGTTAATTATATGATTGAGAGCTTACCTAAAAATTTCAATGCTGAATTAGTTCAGCCTGACAAAATGACCCAAGCCTTGAGAATCTCATTAAAAGATGTAACAAGCGATGACTACGCAGCACTGGGTCAATGCATTGAATCAATTAAAAATTCACATTACGTTGCAACAAAAGTTGTTTTAGAAAATTTGCTTGGCTCAATTTTGCCAAATGCAACCTTTGATGTTATTGAAGATGGTATACAGCTAAAAGTTGCTCAAAACAACAATCTTGACTTCCAAAAATTAATTGAAACAGGCAAAAGCATGGGCTTTAACTTTGAGGAAACTGAATCAGACAATTATTTGAAAATTTTTGTATCCAAAAAGGCTGAGTTATCTGTAGATGAGCTAATAGAATCCATCGCCAAAAGAATCGAGGCTTCAGATATAGATCAAGAAGTAAACAAAGAGTTCAAAAAAAGAGTTGAGCAAGAACGCAATAAAACTGCGGGAACTTCAGTTAAAGTTAGATAAATACCTAATCACACTAAGCATCCAAGTTTTCAACTTTCAGTGCTTAATTTAATATAAATGTAATAGAACCTTAATATTAGCTTAATAAAAACAGTTTACAATCCGATGTATAACTAATAAAAGAAGCCTGTAGTACTTATGAAGCAAATAGAGAATTTTTTAGAGCATCCAATTGCTAAATTGCTAATGGCAGGTAATACATCGCAAGATCTTGATGATGCACAATTACATATTAATACAGATTTAGTTATAAAGAGTATTGAGCAGCATGTTAAAAATGGGGTTGCTTTAAATGTTTGGGACGAACGTGAACTTGGGTTTCTTCAGTATTTAACTTTTTTTGATGGGCAAGAACTGCCTAAGTTACCATTCAATAGATCGAAAGTAGTAGAAGCTTTGGTTAGATTGGATCCAAGTTTGTTGGAAAGCAGAAGAAATGGTGAAGAGCTGCCAATAGAATTAGCGTTAAAGGTTGGTGATGCTGAAATGGTAAAAACATTGCTTCCATTTTATAAAGATAAAATTAGCGCCTTACAAATCACGGATGAATTTGATACTACTTTTTTAGATTACTCTCTAGAAAATCAAGCACATAGAATGTCTATGTTCTTGTTTCAAGAAGGTTTCAAACTTCATGCAGCAAATATTAAAAAAATCCTGCCTATGCTTTCTAGTGGTATGCCTGATTATGATTACTCAAGAGATTCAAAAACATTGGGTATGATATTTGGCTATTTTACTCATGAAGAGTTAAGTCTAGCCAAATTACAGAGCAATAACGCATCTTTTAAATCAGAAGTTGATATTTTTATAAATCAACAATCACAATCAACTTATAACTTTACTCAAAATTTACAGCAAGTTGGCTATAATGAAAACGATCTAAATCTCTGCTGGGTTCTTTGCAGGGATCAAGAAGGAAAAACTTTATTACATCACGCTGTAATGCTAGGTAATGAGCAAATGGCAGATGATATACTTAAAACATATGCTGGAGTAAGATCATTACTTTTAACCGACAATAAAATGAGAACACCTATTCAGCTAGCTATTGAAACTGGCAATGTTGGAATGGTAAATAAATTTTTAGAATATAAAGAAGGGGTGGAAAGTTTAACTGTCAAAGATAGTAATGCCAAAACTCCTCTTTATAATGCAATAATCAAAGGGCTTTATGGAGTTTCTCTTAATATAATGGCGCATGAAGGCATTAGGCCTAAAGATTTATTCAAAGCTAGCGCATCATCTATGGCTAACAGTAAAGTTGTCAATAATAGAGTTTTTACTGCAATTGCTATTTTTGGTATGTGCACTAGCTATTCCATTTTAACATCTCAAGCTTTTATCTATACTTGTTGCCAAAACCACTTGTTAAAAAGTTTTAATAGTCTTGTTTCGAATGCCTTAATTAGCGCATGTTCCGGTGCGTTTATAGGATTTACAACTCCTCTTTTAGCACATTATTTAAATAATAAAATGCCGAGCAAGATTCATAGTGTAATAAGCTCTGCAATTATAATTCCCTTTATTGCAAATTTTATAGCGACAAGATACTTTGATACTCCCTGCGGAAGAGCTTAGTTTTTATTTGCACAAATAATAAGCTAATAGCAGTGATTAAGCATCTAAGTTTTCAACTTTCAGAGCGTTTTCTTGAATGAACTGCCTGCGCGGTTCAACAACATCACCCATGAGTACTGAAAACACTTGCTCAGCTTCATTGAAATCATCAATTTTAACTTGCAGAAGAGTTCTCACATCAGGATTTAGCGTTGTCTCCCATAGCTGATCTGCGTTCATCTCACCCAAACCTTTGAAGCGTTGGATGTATAATCCTTTTTTCACCATTTCAAAAAGTTTATTTACAAAGTCGGATGGTGAAGTGCAAACCACTTTCGTTTCTTTTCTCTCTACGGAAATTGGTTTTACAAACAATTCTCTAATATTCTTCACTAAAGTTTCTAGTTTATTGGCTTCCCACTGTGGGATAGAAGAGCTGCTTAGTGTGTGTGTTTCTGTAACACCTCTTTCTGTCCTAATGAGAGAAATATATTCTCCATCAACTTTGTGTGACCAAGTTGTTTGTGGACCAGTTTCCATATTTTTAAATATACTTACCATTCTATCGGCAACTGATTGCAAATCTTTGTTACTATCTTTGCTGCTAAACAACCCAGAAATCACAGCCACTTCTAGAATATTTTCTGGCAACGTTTTTGCAGCATTTTTAAGTTCATTTACAAAGCTATTAACTTGCTGGAACATAGTTAGCAAATCATTACCAGCACGCTGCTGCCCACCAGCAACAACAACAGTTCCTTCAAGTGAAGCGTTGATCAAATGATCCTGCAGAGCCTCTTCGTTTTTCAGATAAACTTCGGTTTGGCCTTTCTTCACTTTATACAATGGCGGTTGTGCAATATATAAATGACCAGCTTTAATCAGGTCTGGCATATATCTATAGAAGAATGTCAGAAGTAGTGTTCTGATGTGTGAACCATCTACGTCCGCATCAGTCATGATAATGACTTTGTGATAGCGAAGTTTTTCTAAATTAAACTCCTCATTACCAATGCCTGTACCTAGTGCAGTAATTAAAGTTCCAATCTCAGCAGAACCAAGCATTTTATCAAAACGAGCACGTTCTACGTTTAGGATTTTTCCTTTCAATGGAAGAATCGCTTGAACTCTTCTATCTCTACCTTGTTTTGCAGAACCACCAGCAGATTCACCCTCTACTATGAATACTTCACAAAGTTCAGGATTTTTTTCCTGACAGCTCGCAAGTTTACCCGGCAGGTTGGACATATCCAAGCCAGTTTTTTTACGGGTAAGATCACGAGCTTTTCGTGCCGCCTCACGCGCAATTGCTGCCTCAACTATTTTACCAACAACAGATTTTGTTTCATTTGGATGCGTTTCAAACCACTGCCCTAATTTATCTGCCACCACAGCTTCAACCGCTGTTCTTACTTCGTTATTTACCAATTTATCTTTTGTTTGCGATGCGAACTTCGGATCTGGCACTTTTACAGAAAGTACGCAGGTCAAGCCTTCGCGCATATCTTCTGCAGTGAGATCTATTTTTTCTTTTTTACTAACGCCAAGTAGGTTGGCATATGTGTTTACAGTACGAGTAAGTGCAGCTCTAAAACCAGCTAAGTGGGTACCACCATCACGCTGGCGAATATTATTTGTGAAACACAATGTGTTTTCGTGATAGCTATCATTCCACTGCATGGCTATATCAACCATCACTTCATCCGATTCTCCAATTAATGCAATTGTTGGATGTAGCGCATTTTTTGCTTTATCCAATTCTTTAACGAAAGCCTGCACACCACCTTCATAATGAAGCTCTGTTGAAAGCTTTGGCGAAACTCTATGATCTTCTAAAATCACTCTAATTCCAGAATTTAAAAACGCTAATTCACGCATTCTGTGTTCTAGAGTTGCATAGGTAAAATCTGTGCTTGGGAAATATTTTAGCGATGGCATGAAAGTAACTTGCGTACCTTTATTGCCCTCAGCATCACCAACTTCTTTTAGTGGGGCTTCGGCTACACCATCTCTAAAGCGCATCCAATGTTTTTTGCCATTGCGCCAAATTGTAACTTCTAACCAATCTGATAAAGCATTTACAACAGATACACCTACGCCGTGCAATCCACCTGAAACTTTATAAGAATTGCTATCGAATTTACCACCAGCATGAAGCTGCGTCATAATAACTTCAGCAGCTGAGACGCCTTCTTCCTTGTGAATATCAGTTGGAATTCCACGACCGTTATCGTTTACTGATACTGAACCATCTGAATTTATCGATATAATAATTCTATCACAATGCCCTGCTAACGACTCATCTACAGCGTTATCCACAACCTCATAAACCATATGGTGTAGACCAGTTCCATCGGCAGTATTACCAATATACATTTCAGGGCGTTTTTGAACCCCTTCGAGTCCTTTTAGGACTTTAATGGAATGTGCACCATACTCTTGATTCATATCATCTTTCCTAACGGCGTTTGATTCTGTCTGCATGAGCCTCTTCTTCTCAATTAACATGCGTTAAGAACTGTAACATATGTATATTGTTTAAGCAAGGTTGCTGAAGCCTTAAACCAGGTGATTTTTGAGATCGGCCAAAAGCCTTGTGTACACGGCTTTTGAAAAGCAGTGCCCCATACCCTTATATGGTATAAATTTCGCCCCCTTAATCTTCTCTGCTAAATGCCTACCATGCTCAATTGGCAGGACAAAATCTTCCTCCCCATGGATGACTAAAGTCGGCACCGCAATCTTATCTAGCTGAGAATATAAATCAGGTGAGTTAGCTAGGGCAAAACTATGATTATGGATATATTTATGGTTTTTAAGTCTTTTTAAGATTTTTCCTTCAAACATACGAATATGTAAGTGCTCTTCATGGCCAGCCACTTTTTTCCAAGCCTCCGAATGCAATTTTTCTGCCTCTTCCACTGTCGTAGGGTTTATTGATAGCAGCTCCTGATAATATTCCAATATTAAAGGATTCGAAGCTGGAAGCGGATGATGCGAAATATCATTACCTACAAAACCATCAACAAAAATCTGATGATTAGGCGACGACATAATACATGTAAGCGTCCTTATCCTATCTGAATTATCAATAGCAATCTTTTGCGCGACAAAACTTCCCATAGATGCGGCCACGAAATGAGCCCGCTTGATCCCATAACCATCCAAAACGGCTAAAGCATCGTTTTTTAGATCATCTAATGTATACGGCTCTTTGTTATAATCTATGCGTGATGACTTACCTGTATCTCTATGGTCGTATCTCATTACAAAATAGCCGCTACTAGCCAAGGCTTTGCAAAACATCTCGTCCCACATAATTCCTTGGGCAGTTGCACCCATAATAAGTAAAACAGCTGGCTTAACGGCATCACCGAAACTTTCTGTGCTAATTGAAATTCGCCCTGAGATAATTTGCTTCATTATTTACAATAAACTATACAGCTATTGGGGTTTTGGACTTTTTAATGTCAATCTTCAACTTATTTTTACTAAAGTCAAAGTTCGCTTTACCACCATTATGTAATTTTCCATATAAAATTTCATCAACCAATGGCTTTTTAATATATTCATCAACCAAATGCTCAATACTTCTTGCACCAAAATTCTTCTCAGGATTTATTTCTAAGATATGGTTTTTAGCTGAATTCGTGCACTTAATCTCAATACTTTGTTGATGCAATTGATCATTCAATTTTTTTATGCACTTATCAATAACTCTCAACAAGTTGAGCGTAGATAGCTGTTTAAATGTAGCCGCCAAATCTAATCTATTTCTAAACTCAGGGCTGAAGATTTTCTTCATTTCTTCTTTACCTTGTTGTGCCTGATCTGTTTCCATGAAACCTAGAGAAACTTTAGAACTATCTACTGAACCTGCATTTGAAGTCATAATTATCAGGCAATTTCTGAAGTTCACAATTCTACCAGAGCTATCTGTAAGCTGTCCATAATCCATTATTTGTAACAGCAAATTATAAACATCAGAATTAGCTTTCTCTATTTCATCCAATAGTATTAAAGAATATGGCTTTTTGAACACCTCGTTAGTTAAAGCCCCTCCTTCTTGATGACCTACATATCCAGGAGGAGAGCCAACAATTTTCGATATAGAATGTTTTTCTGTGAATTCAGACATATCTAAGCGAACCAAATGCATACTTAGATTTTCAGCCATCTTAATAGCAAGCTCAGTTTTTCCTAATCCTGTTGACCCATTAAATAAAAAGCATCCCAATGGTTTGTCATTATTTCTCAAACCAGCTTTACTCATTTTAATATGATTAACGACCTGTTCTATCACTTCATCCTGGCCAAAAATCTCATTTTTTAAATTTGTCTCTAGATTTTTAAGTAACTCAGCCTCACTAACAATAGCTGAATTAGATGGCATCTTAATCATTCTGCTTACAGCATCTTCAATGTCTTTTACTTGGATTATTTGTTTATTCTTTTGAAGCTTTGCTCTAGCACCAATTTCATCTATTAGGTCAATTGCCTTATCTGGCAACTTTCTATCGTTAACATATCGATGAGATAATTTTACTGCTGCAACAACTGCATCGTCGCTATAGATCACCCCATGAAATTTTTCATAGTATTTCTTCAAACCAAGCATCATACGAATTGCATCTTCAATAGACGGCTCAGAAATATCAATTCTTTGGAACCTTCTTGCCAAGGCTTTATCTTTAGCAAAATGTTGTTGGTATTCATTATAAGTTGTAGAACCAATACATTTCAAAGTTCCTCTAGCTAACGCTGGCTTTAATAAATTTCCCGCATCAACTGCACCAGTATGGGACGACCCAGCTCCAACAATTGTGTGTATTTCATCAATGAATAATATTGCATTATTCTGCTTTTCTAATTCATTTACAATGCCTTTGATTCTTTCCTCAAAATCTCCTCTAAATCTAGTACCCGCCAAAATACTGCCAACATCAAGAGAATATATAACGCTATTTTTAAGCACTTCTGGAACATCACCTTTAACAATTTTGACAGCAAGTCCCTCAGCAATCGCAGTTTTACCTACACCAGGTTCACCAACATATATTGGGTTATTTTTTGATCTTCTACATAGAATCTCAATCGTCCTCTCAACCTCACCTTCCCTACCAACTATTATATCAATTTTATCCTGCATAGCTTTGGTATTGAGATTTACACAGAATTTATCAAGTGGGCTTTCATGCTGCTCAGTCACATGTTGTACAGTTACTGGCTTGGAAGCAAGCATGTCCAATTGCTTTGATTCATAATCATCATTAGCTGGATTTTTATCTAATCCCTGCGTTGTAAGGAAATTCAAAATATCAATCTGTGTTATTCCTTGATCAGATAAAAAATATACTGCATGAGAATCAATCTCATTAAATATCTCATAAATGACCATTGCGCCGGTTATAACTTTTGCACCACGCTTATGGGTAGCAATAGTTGCGCGATGTACAACCCTTTGAAAGCCGGATGTTGGCTTTGTTTCTTCGATATAACCAACTACTAAATAATTTAATTCTTGTTTAACAAAATGGCTTAATTTAGTTTTAAGAAAATTGAGATCTGCTCCAGTAATTCTAAGAGCTTCGTTAGCATCTTCATCTTCTAGCAAGCCAAGCAACAAGTGCTCCAGTGTTGCAAACTCATGCTTATGCTCTTTTGCAATTTCAAAAGCTCTACTTAAACTATTTTCTAAACTTTTAGAAAGCATATCCCCCTACCCTTACTAAAATACATTCAAAATTAATGTGTAATTTTTCTGCATAATTTCTAGCCATATTCATTTTGGTCTCTGCAACATCTTTTGTAAAGTTTCCAATTTGAATGGAACCGTGCCACTTAATCTTAACTGCAATAGAATACGACTCATCATTTTGCATTTGAAAAACAGACTGTAGAAGTGCTGCATAAAGATCTAAAGTACAATCATGGCTATCCACAATAGAAACAAAATAGAAGCTAGGAGTTTTAGTCGCCAATTTATGGTCGGCGACAGCGATTCTCTGATGCTTGATAAAATCCAAGCTCCCCATAACCCTAACGATTGCCAAATCCTTATATTTCAAGAATATACAGATTGTTTTTGCTTGGCAATGATTTTACGAACTTGTTTTAATTACGCTGTTGTTGCTTGACCCCGCCCTTGCCACCATTAGGCTGCGCAGTGACTGCTGCGGCATGCGTAGTAGCTGAAGCCTGCGGCTGTGGTTGTGCAGGAGTATCTGCAGCCGCCATTGCCCTCAACTGAGGCAGTGTTAGCTCTACTTTAGCTGCAAGATTAGGGTCAACAGGCAGAGTAACAGCAACTGGCGCAGCTGAGGCATTGGCCGCCACTGTGGGCGTAGGAGTTGCAGCTGAAGTGGCCGCTAAGGCACGTTGCACATCTGATGAATCTGCATATTTATAGCCAGCTATCAAGCCCTGAACACTTTGACCACTCTGATCTTGATTACCTTCATCATCTTTGACCACAACTGGTTTTTCAACTTCAAACTTTCCCTGCTGTGCTGTTTTCTCTAGATTTATTTTAAGCTCTGGAGCAAAATGATGCTTTGCTAGCTCAGTATTAATCTGCTTTGCAAGCTCTAAATCATCATTACTGGGAGTAAGACCTTTCTGATCAATTAATATCCTTATACATGGATTAATAATATCAAAAGTATTTTGAGCCTGAAGTCTAGTTACATTGCTCGATTTATTAGTGCCAATATTCACAACTTCTTTACAATAAAGTAGCAGCAAGTGCAAAATTGTCCCCTGCATGTTAACTTTCAAATCTGGTATATTTACTGCAATGTAGTTTCTAACACTATTAAGATCTAAAGACATTAAATAATCATCTAACTTAACACCACCCAAAGTTGCTTTTGCAACCTTTGGCGCAAAATTAGATCTTGATAAAATACTAGGCATCTCATTGCTATTCACATCCCTTTTCTTTAATCTTTTAATTAATTCATTCGCTCTATCAAAATTCATATCTCGACTATTGGTCGGAACTTCGAAAGATTCAATTTTTTTATAATTTCGAACTTCTAATGTAGTACCATTATTTGTGCGCTCACTTTTTATATCTGCAAGGACTTTAAGATCATAATCGGTCAATTCTAAAGGCGCTAACTTTTCCAAATCTCTAAGAATTAGATTCATTTCTTGAATAAACCTATCTTTTTGATCTACTGGAACATCTGATTTCACAAATTCAAGGGTCTTGGCTATTATAAACGAAGCTATAGAATGAAGAATTAAATTATTTGATGCAGTAGTAAGATAGAATTTATTATTAATAGTTTTAGGATCAAGCTTAGCTAAAAATATTTTCAAATCTCTATTAAAAAGTTTAGGATTTGTTTCTTTGGAAGGATTAAACTCATTTACAACCTTACAAAAATCCTCAAGAACCATTTCCGAAAGAGGTAAATTATTTTTTTCTAACTGCTCTGCAGTATGCTTGAATTCAGGTGGAAATATTGACCTAAATGCTCTAGCTGCTCCATCCTGGACTGATTTATTAGTTACAACAGTAAATAGAGTGCCCGCCCCAGCTAGTAAAGTATCCAACATAACTCACCTCACAAATTAGATTTAATTTCTTCAAACACCTCTTCCTGAGATCTATTACCGTTTATCACAAAAATCCTATTTGGATTTTGTTTCGCAATTTCTAAAAAGCCTTTTCTGACTTTCTTATGAAATTCAATTCCCATTGCATCGTAGTGGTTATTTCCTGAACGCGCGCTTTTGATTCTTTCAATAGCAACTTCAGGGTCTATATCAATCAAGAAAGTTTTATCAGGTGCGAATTCTCCAATCGTCAAATTCTTAATTTCATGCATGATTTTTAAATCTAAACCTCTAGCATACCCTTGATAGGCAAGTGAAGAATCAAAAAATCTATCACAAACCACAAATTGTCCATTGCTAAGCGCAGGTTTGATTTTTTGCTCAACATGATCCCTTCTAGCCGCACTAATTAAAACAAATTCTGTCAATGTGTCTTCGATTTTCTTGCCACCCAGTAGTACTTTCCGTATTTCTTCTGCAAGATCTGTTCCACCTGGCTCACGTGTGAGCAACGTACTTTTACCTAATTTTTCTAAATAACTGGCTAGTAACTTTGATTGGGTAGATTTCCCAGAACCTTCACAACCTTCAAATGAAATAAATATGGGTTTCATTTTTCAATTCAATTTTATTTATCTTCTTACCACTTCTCACATAAAACTCAAACAACTAATTATGTCTAGACTAATATAATTGATACTGATAAAAAATATATTAGGAAGAGCTATACGGGTTTTAAAATGAGTAATCAAAGCGCGCAGCTTGCTGAAAAGCAAGAACAAGGTATCGATCAAATTTTAAGTGATATAAAAGAAGTTATCACAACAAAATCTGCTACCCCTCAAGAAGAAGTTTTAGAGTTAACAGAGGTTATTGAAGAAGCAAAGGCAGCTAACGAATCAAAGGCAGCACCAGTTGAAAGTCCTAAGCCACAAGCAGAACCTGCACCTATTGCAACTTCAACTTTCGAATCTATTTCAAAACCTGTAAGTGCAGCTCCTACAGATATACTTGCAACCATCGACAGTGCGGCGAATAAAAACAACGTCACCGCACAACCAGTACAAACTCACATTCCAATACCTGCAAATTCTTTTGCTCCTACACCTACTTTTGCGTCTACGAATTCTGGCGCAATTGACACAATAATTAATGATGCAGTCGCTGCAACATCAAGACAAACTCTGAAGAATTTTATGAAAATGACTGAAAAAAATGATATCGATACTTTGAAGCTTCGCTCTGGAAATACAGTAGAGGATATAATAATTGAGTTGATAAAACCTCAATTAAGTGATTGGCTTAATAAGAACCTACCTTCGCTTGTAACAAGCGTTGTTGAAAAAGAAATTAAAAAATTAGTACCAAAGGATGAATAAAAAAATCTTACTTTCGTGCATTATCTCAACTTCATTAGGTTATAGTGTACATACCGCTCATGCCCAAACTGATTTCGATAGTTGGAATGATTTAGGTGGTTTTGACAAGCAACCAACTACTGCATCACAGCCTGCAGCACCAAAGTTATCCATACCTGATCCTAAAGCCCAAAAAGAAGCAGCAAATATTCAAAGCCAAATTGACACCAATCTTAAAGTAGAAACCCCAAAAGATATTCCTAGTGTTAGCATTCCTATCCCAGCAGCACCTGAAGAGCCGCAAACTGCGTCAAGCACATCAGCGCCTATTGACCTAGCACCTGAAGTTACTGAAAAGCCAAAAGCAGCAAAAACAAATACTGAAAAAACTAAAAAGGCTAAAGTTAAGCCTGTTGAAATTAAAAATCGTTCTACAGCAAAAAAAATCACTCCAAAAAAACGTATGACGGAAGACACCTCGTTGTCACGCGTATTTGAAGATAACTTAGAACTTGAACAAAACTATTCGCCGAATGGTCAAACTACAAGACATAACTTTGAAAACAAAACAGTAACTCCAAAATTTTTCCAAAGAGCTGAGTTTGATGATAATAACAAACACTTACCAACAGTAGTGTATCAAAAACGTTATTCCGAACTGCTTTTTGCTGCCATTCAAAAAGATGATGTTGGCGCATTACACACTCTTATTAATAATGGAGCTGATCTAAATTCACGTTTTGCTGAGAATGGCTACACAGCATTGATGTATGCCATACAGACAAAAAATCTTAGAACCGTAAGATACTTGATCACCAAAGGTGCAAACTTAAACTTTCAAGCAAATGATGGAAAAACAGCTCTACACTTAGCTGCCGCTCAGGGTGATGTCGAAATCTTTACAGCACTAGTCAAATCTGGGGCAAAAATAAATGTTGCTGACTATATTGGAAAATCTCCATTGGACTACGTAACAAACATGCATAGAGACCAATTCGAAACTATAGTTGCACAAGCAGAACCTGATAAAATAAATTCTCTATTTGCCTTTGTTGAAAAAGGATCAACAAAACCAGTAAACCAGCTATTAGAACAAGGGGCAGATATAAATGTTCGCGATAAAAATGGTGATACACCATTAATAATTGCAGTCCGCAAAAATGATTTAGTCATGACAAATCTCCTTCTAAACAAAGGTGCATCTACAATTGTAATGAACAACACAGGCGAGCATGCTTTAGGAATTGCACAAAAGAATGGCAATATTGAACTAGCTAAAATTATTGATACAATTACAATTAGGCGTGAATTAGAATCTGGCGTTGCTAGACGTATAACCCAACCTGCAGTTCAAACCAAAACAGAAGTCCAGGTTACACCTAATGTAACTGAAATAAAATCAGTAGAAGTAAAAAATTCTTTAGAATCTACTTCTCCTATCATACAAAATGAACCTAAACCTATAGTGGATATAGAATCACCTAAAAATCTCATAGTTGAAGTTGATTCAAATCAATCCGAGCCTATCCAAGCTGTAGAAGAAGAAACAGCAACTCAACCAGAACAAAAGAGCTTCTTTTCAATATTTAAAAAAGATAAGAAAACTTCGAATCCTCCAGTACAAAAAGTTGAGAGCGGCGATGGTTTCTTCGCTTCAATGAGCAAATCGATTAATTCTATATCTAATAGAATCATGGGCAGACCAGATACTCAACCTACAGCGAATAATACATCAGAAATAGTATCTGAAGCACTTCCTGAAATCACTCAAGAATCAGGTACAACCAGCATAAAGCCAATGATAGATGTTAATAAAAGCACTCAAACAAAATTACCTTCAAATATAGTCAAAAAGACTATTATTGATGGCCAAGAACATATTTTAGAAAAAGTTGAAGAAGCTATAAAACCTTCGGCAATTGAAAATTCTCAACCGATTTCGATAATGCCTCAAAGCTTTGGTAATTAATGTCTGACTTCAGTTTTTTATACGTACCGATTGATACCGCACAAAATGCTGAATCACTCGCAAAAAAGCTTATTGAAGAAGGACTGGCAATATGTGTCAATATTGTTCCTAAAGTTACCTCAATGTATCGATGGGAAGGAAAAATAGAACAATCTTCTGAAAATATAATGCTCATCAAAATTGACACAAAGGAATTAAGTAATACAAGAAAATTAATTGAGTCACTACACCCATATCAAATTCCTTGCATTGCTGAGATTTCAATAGATAGTCTCAATCAAACTTACCTAAACTGGGCTAAAATAATTAGATGAATAAAGTAATAACATTACAGGATACAAACAACCAAGTTCTTCTCAACAAAACCAATATTGTAGACTGCAAGCAAGCTAAAGAAACTATAGCAAAACTAAACGAATGCCTACACACTCTTTTTGCCAGCGGTCCTGTTGCAGGTCTTGCTGCGAATCAAATTGGAATTGATCATTCAGTTTTTGCTTTCTCGCCAAATAGAACATTTGCAAATCTTGAGTTTGCAGTAAATCCAACTTGCGAGCCAGTAGGTTCTGATTTAACTACAAGTTGGGAAATGTGTTTATCTTGTAAGTACAAAGATAGAAGTAGTCATGCTGCTGAGATTTCGCGGCATTCAAACATATTGGTATCTTACCTAGATCATAACTGGAACAAAGTACAAAAAGAGTTAACTGGATTTGCCGCAAAAGTTTTTCAGCACGAATGGGATCATTTACAAGGTATTGTAAATATCAATCGACCAGACGCCCAAACAAAATTTTTTCACAACCAATCTGAAGCAGAAGACTTCATGACTCACATCCGTGCCAATGATGCAAAAAAATATTAATAAATTGACACTCCTGCTCAACTACAATAAATTGATAGCAAATTATTTAGGAGAATCAAATGGGTGCAGCTAAACCATTAACAGATAAAGATTTTGCTTCAGAAACATCAACTGGTTACGTATTGGTAGATTTTTGGGCTGAATGGTGTGGACCATGCAGGCAACTTGGGCCATTAGTAGAAGAATTAGCAACTGAGATGGCAGGCAAAATAAAAGTCTGCAAAATGAATGTTGATGAGAATCCAGAAACACCGTCTCAATTTGGCGTGAGAGGCATCCCTACCATGATTATTTTACAAGATGGTAAGTTAATAGCTACAAAAGTTGGCTCAATTCCTAAAAAGGCATTAGTAGACTGGGTGAATGGTGAAGTTGCTTAATGACATTTCGATAGACACTAAGAAGCTCATTTCTCAGCTAGAGGATGAGCTTTTTTCTTTGCATAAGCTACGTGCAAAGATTGGCGCCGAACTGGAATTTTATTTAATCCATCAAAATGAAGATGAGGCAGCCGCTTTAGAAAAAATTTCTACAAAATGCGCGCGAGTTGATAAAGAAAGAGGTTGGCAACAACATGAGTGCGTACTTGATTACACGCCAGATTTATTAACTCTCGCAGAACAAATAACTGAACTTAAGTCACATATTGCAGTGTCTGCCCGTCAGCATGGAATTAAAGCCTTATTTGATGCTAAACCTTTCGATAATGATTACGGCTCAGCTTTACATCTACACATCTCATTGCATGATGCATTAGGTGTGAATGTATTTAGCGATGGAACATATGAGGAAAATAAATATCTGCAAAATGTTATTGCTGGTATTCTTGAGACAACTGAAGAGTCGGTATTTTTACTTTGTGATAACGACAATGACTTTAAAAGATTCCAAGAATATAACTTTCTAGCGCCTACACATATCTCTTGGGGCGGCAATAACCGCTCAACAATTGTCCGAATACCTGATAGCAAACCCAAATATCGCAGAGTAGAATTTCGCCTTCCGCCAGCAAATTCAGATCCTTTCCTAGCTATTGCGGCCTTACTATTCGGAGCATTGTATGGGTTAAATAACAAATCTACCCCACCTATCAGAACTTTTGGCAATGCATTTGACGAAACATATCAACTTAAGCCTCTGCCTCAATCATTGGAATCTGCTTTAAATATATTTAATGACAAAGGAAATTTAGCAAAGTACGTAAAAAAATTTGCAATTTCAAAAGAGTAGAATATCTACTCTACAATTGGCATTTCAGCTGAGTCAGATGTTATCTCACTAACCAATTCTTCTCCATAATTTATATTGCTTTTCACACTTAACTGAGTCTCAATACTTTTTTTGTCGCCATGTCTTTTTTCTTCTAAAAAACTCTCTATAATCTCAGCATTTCCGTATTTGTATAGCTCTTCTATTTTTTCAACTGGAATCCTATCTTTACCTAACTCCCAAATCTTCAGCATCGTCTCGGTATGACCCGTCTTTACTGAGCTAGTAAACACTTCTCCTACCAAAGTATCTGTAATCTTATCGTTACCAAGCTCCCAAATCTTTAGCATCGTCTCGGTATGACCATTAAATGCTGAGCTAGTGAACGCTGCTCCTACCCAAGAATCTGTAATCTTATCTTTACCTAATTCCCAAATCTTTAGCATTAGCTCAGTATAACCATCCAATGCTGCCGTCGTAAATACTGATCCTACCCAATAATCTGGAATCTTATTTTTACCTAACTCCCAAATCTTTAGCATGGTCTCAGCATGACCCGTCATTGCTGAGCTAGTGAACGCTGCTCCTACCCAAGAATCTGTAATCTTATCTTTACCTAATTCCCAAATCTTTAGCATGGTCTCGGCATGACCCGTCACTGCTGAGCTAGTGAACGCTACTCCTACCCAAGTATCTGTAATCTTATCTTTACCAAGCTCCCAAACTTTCAGCATCGCCTCAGTGTACCCCCCCTTCTGCTAAAGATACAAATGCATGTGCAAAATTATCACCGGAAACCATACTACTAAACTCAAACATCTTTTGCATCGTCTCAGTATCAGCTTCTACTATAGACCGAGATACGCATGCCTTAGCATCATTTAAAATCTTATTATCAAACTCAAAAATCTTTTGCATCGTCTCAGTCTTCCCATTAAGTGCAGACACATAAAGCGCTTCCGAAATTCCTTTTGAAGAAATTGCAAATAGCACAAATTTATTTAACTTATAAAATGATATTGGATCATAGTAATTAGGGCTAAACGGGAAGCTCACCCAATTCCATATCCTCTCCAACTCTTCATTATCACCTGCACCAGCAGCTTGAACAAATTTTTCATCAATAAAAAACACAGACTACCCACAATTCATTAAGTTGGAGCAATTAGAACATACAACTAAATTAGAAACAAGTTTTTACAAAAAAACTTGACTATTCAAACACCAACACTTTATCTTGAATTATTACTCCTATTCATAAATTAAATCTCATTGGCTACTTATTCATTTGCATTGCTTCCCAAGTTTCACATTCATTGGCAATAGCTCTTAATAGCTTTGAAAACTGCACCTCGCCAGTTGTAACTTTGGCCGTATATGCATCATTGAGAAAAGTCCCTGAAAAAGAAGCCATACGCCCATTTCCACTAGGTGGCATTACAACAATGTTCTTCGTAAAAATAGTTATCAACAACCTTTGAGCATCTTCGGATGGCATTTGGGCAGCAACCTGAGGAGGAGCTGGGGCTGCAACTACTGGTTCAGAAGTCACAGCAGCTGGTGTCGGCTCAGCCAGTTTGTTAGAAGGTGTAGAGGCGGTTGAAGAGCTTGATGCAGAATTCTCGCTTAATGAACTCATTGATGAGTTTGCAGCATCTGCAGCGGCATTTTTGGCTTCAAGGTCTTTCTTTTTTCTCATGTTAATTGCAGCAATAAACTCACTTTTGCCAGATTGCTTAACCAATTTTTCAACAGTAGTATCTTGGCCATTATGCTTTATAGTTTTAGCTAAATTATAGCCTGCATTTAGTATCAATCTAAATTTGGTAATACTATTGTTTTCGAATGCATATTTTAAAGGATCGTATCCATCAGATTCATACGATACTTTTGCTTTTAACAAAAATTCTAACGCATCGTTGTCTTTTTGCTTCATTGCCATCTGATATATATGAGCAAACCTAGGCTCGGATTTAGTTTCCATATGACGCAATAAAAAAGCTGCAGCTTTATAGGCATTTTTAGAAATTAAAAATGCCAAAGTTTCCTCGCCTCTATCTGACTTTGTTCCAGCAGCTAAGTAACCCAAAGCCTCAAGCTGCAATACAAAGTATTTTATTCTGTTTAAGTCATTAACAACAAATGGAAGGGAGGCACTTTGTTTTTCTTCAAGTTGATCCTTCAAACAACCAAATTCTATCTCCCATTTTATAAAGTCTCTATACACGTCCTCATCATCAGTAAAGCCAGTAATGTCACCTACTACTTTTTGGACATCAATACCGTGATCAAGAAATGTTCTAAGCACATTCCTTGATATCAAACTAGTACCAAGGTCACTGTTAGGGAAGCAAAAATGATAAACTGTTTTGCCAGCGTAAATTCTTGAAGTATCAACCCCCATTTCTAAAAGTGCACTTACCACATTGGCTTTATCGCCGGCCACTGCAGTCCATAAAGCCAGCATCTGGACATCATCTTCGGGTAATTTTTCTTTCCTAGCTGCTGCAGTAATTTCCGACTTCAAAGTACCTAAAATATGTTCGCTATTCGTTAATATTCTTGTCAAAACTATTTTAGTCAGAGGCAGGTTTCCAGCTATCAAGTCAAATGAATTTATAACACCTTGTACTAACGTACTAGCATTGATTTTGGGGCTGACACCTGACTTTAACTAAGTTAGGATGTTGGCATGTATATAA
>CAZVFD010000020.1:0-12560 GCA_964625465.1 uncultured Candidatus Midichloriaceae bacterium
TCCATCTCCATTACAACCATCAGCTTGAGCAGAAACAAAGTTATTGGTACACGTAGCACTTCCAAATGCCGCAAAACCTTTAGGAAAATCTCCAGGAACTGCATTATAGGTGGCTTTAAAGCTTCTGTAATCTGTTTGAAATCCCGTAATCTGTGTGATTTGCTTAGTTAACTCAGCACTACTGAGTAACTGCTTTCCTGCAGTAATTCCAGCTGTGAGCAAACCAACCATTATCAATACTATCGACAACTCTAGTAAAGAAAAACCTCTTTGAACAACTAAATTCTTCATTTTTTCGACCTCAACGGCACAACTTAATCATCTAACTAATTGTAACATAATTCAGTTAATTTACACAATAACTCTCTACAACCAGCCAGTTTTTTATCAGTATTCACAAAACGATAGTTAAAAATTTAACTTTTTATTAACTTTTTATATGCTAACATGATAGGTACTGCGTGTGAGGGTATTTATGACCAAAACCAAAACTGCGTGCAACAGAGCTTTCTCATTAGTTGAGCTGTCAATATCATTGGTAATTATAGGGTTACTGGTCGCTGGCGTAGCTGGTGGACAGAATCTAATAAAGCAAGCAGAATTAAAAGCAACAGTCCAGGAATTCAATAATTTTAAAACTGACTATATGTCTTTCGTTGCAGCATACAATGCCGCGCCCGGTGACTTTGTTTCTGCTAGCGTAATCTGGGGTACAAATTGCCATGGAACGGCAGTCAACTGTAACGGCAATGGTAACGGCCTGATAGACAATTCCGATAACCCTCCATCAGGGAATGGTTCTGGAATAGAAGTTTACAGAGCATATAAACACCTAGCTTTGGCAGGTATTGCAGCTTATTCATTCCCAACTTTAACTGACAACATGTTTTACTTAGGTGCAACCGATGGCTTTGGTGTTGACCCACCTGTCATTCCAAAAAAATTCACCAACTCTTGCTACTTTTACAACACATCAAACAAAGCTGATAACGCTGTTGCAGGTGGTCCAATTGATGGTTATGTTGGTTACAAAAACGGTGCTGCTGGCAAATATGGATCACCGTGGTTTCCAGATGTGGTTCCCGCAGTTTATCTTGGAGGCATTTGGGGTAACGTAGGTGGCTGGGATCAAACCTGTAGTAAACCAGTTTTAAATCCATCGGATATGTTTAACCTCGATGTAAAAATTGATGACGGAGCGTATAGCAGTACGGCTGCTACTGGGGCTTCAAGTGGTAATTTCAGAACAGTAATTGATGGAGCCTCCACAACATGTGCAAACGGCAACAACTACACAATTACAGGTTCTGCAAGTTGCTTGGTTGGTTACAGGATACAATAATAGCATTAATGGATGGTGGCTCGTAGCGGAAAAACCTAGAGCTACATAAATGACTGATAATCAATAATCGTTTTTTGAAAATGCTCTTCCTGATACGGTAAGTAGCGAAGACTGGTGGAGAGAGAAGGATTCGAACCTTCGAACGCTGACGCGGGCAGATTTACAGTCTGCTGCCTTTGGCCACTTGGCTATCTCTCCATATCAAATATGAAAGTGGCACACATTCAAACATAAATTCACTCGAAACGCAAGATAAGAAATTAACAAATAATTAACTAAGTATAGCAATTTTTTTTATTTCATAAAATTTAACCAAATCTTAATAAATGCTAGTTCACAATTGGTGAATAAATAACTGGGTCATATAATAGGGTAGTTGTATGAAACAAAAATCAGTATTCGATGTGCTTAATTCAGGCGATATAACAACCGAAAAAGCAATTGAGTTAATCGAAAGCTTATCACCAGAGCAGATATTAGAACAAGATGGGAATGGTGCTACAATTCTTCATGCCTTCATTATCATTACAGAATTTCGATCTGTAAAATTTGATATCACTGAAGTAATAAAAGCAATAGTTAACAAAAACAAAGCAGTTTTGGACTTAAAATGGAATGATAGTCTTTCTCCGTTTGAATTCGCAATTTATCAAGATAACTTGGACTGCGTCAGAATTCTAACTCCATACTACAGAGAGAACAAAGATCAATTAGTAATGCATAAAAAAAAAATCACTATTGAAGGACTGCCTGCCGCTGCTGACGATGATTTAGATGCCGAAAAAGATTATGTAGAAAAAAGTTTTACTATTATCGAAACTAATCCAACGACTTATGCCTTAAGACATAGGCAATTTAAAATGTTCGAGTACCTTTTTAAAAATGGTTTCGGTTCGTTAAAGGGTATAGAGGATCGATCAGAATATGATTTAGATACAACAGAAGGGTTACAAGCGCTTTATAGAGATTTGTTTGTTTCGGGGAATAAGGAGCTCCTTAAAGAACTGCATACCCATTTAGGTTATTATACAGGCCATAATGGGCAAAATAGTATGGATCTAATTGCGGCGTTAGAATCTGGTAATAAAGATCTGGCTTTATATCTAATTTCTCAAGGACATTATATTTATGATTTTACTGGTTTTACACCACCACGCGACCATCCTGAAATATTTAACTTTATTTTAGCACACGCTCATATACATCCTAACTTTAATCCTCATGCAGAAATTTGGAATCGCTTCACTTTACTGAAATATGCTGCTAGTAGAGGATTTAAAAATTTAATAGATGTTGAACTTGACGCTGCTAAAGGTAATGCAGTATTGCTGAATAATCTCTTCACTGCTGATGATACTGGAAATAACTTGTTGCACTATGCCGTCTCCTCAGGACATAAAGAAATAGTAGCCAGCATAATCAAAGCTGCAAACGGGGATGTGACACTATTCCAAACTCTCTTTACACATAATCAAGCGTACAATACTCCACTTCACTTAGCTAGTAATAATAAAGAAATTACAGAAATCATTACCAAAGCTTCAAACAGTAATAAAGAGCTAAAAAAAATTATATTCGCACCTCATGGTGAAGATAACACATCGGCCTTGAGTTTTTCTCTTGAGTACGGGTCTACAGAAGTAGCATTTGTCATTATCAAAGCTGCTGAAGATGATAAAGAATTACTGAAAATACTGTTTACTCCTAATAGCAACCACCGGCAAAATCCGCTACACATAACTGTTGAGAAATATGAGTTTAAAGAAGTAGCAGCTGCTATAATTACGGCTACAAAAGGCGATTCAGAATTACTAAAAACCCTCGATACTCCAGATATACATGGCCACACTCCTTTATATCTGGCTGCTCGGCTGCGGCGCGCAGAATTAGTCAACTTAATGTTGGCAAATGGTTTTTGCCCATCATTAAGTATGCTACTGAACAATACTTTTACTCCTGAAATTAATTCCATCTTGCGTAAAGGCTATATAACAAACCACGTAGATAATGTAATGTCTATGGTCTGGCATGCACTTGAAGGCGCATCAAATGCTTTTGCTGGTGATATGACAGAATTTTACGATGGGCAAGCTAAAAATAGTCAGCAAAACCGCAATAACGATAGAAACAATCAACGGTGATTCAATTCTAATACCTAACTTCTACCAAATTAAGAAAAGGGCAAACTACTCGCTTTATCGTTACTGTAAAAAAACCCTGAGCGTAAGCTCGTGGTTTTAGTGCGCGTTGAATCATTTGTTAACCTATGTGCTTGTCATCATCGGGCTTGACCCGATGATCCATCTTTTAGTTAGATCCTGGTGTCAAGCACTAGGATGACAAAAATTCAGCTCAAGCGGAGCTTGACCTAGGCGAAAACCATGGGCGTAAGCCCATGGAAGTTTATAAATATTTCACTTCAACCAAGTACAATCCATCAGGAGGGGCGGTTTCTGCGGCTTTGGTACGATCTTTAGCTTCTAATATTTTCTTTATTTGCAAGGGTTTGAAAGCGCCATTACCAACTTTTCTTAAGTTACCAATAATAATTCTAACCTGATTATGCAGAAATGAAGGAGCTTTAATATGCATTTCAATCCCCTCACCTTTTCTAATTAATTCTATAGTATCAATTGTTTTCACTGGGTTTTTCGATTGGCATTGTGCAGATCTAAAGCTTGAAAAATCATGTTTGCCAATCAGGTAATTTGCAGCTTCCTGCATTGCTTCAATACCTAAATCTTCTTTGATATGCCAAGCTCGGCCATTTTCCAATGCCAATGGCGCTTTTCGGTTGATTATTTTATAGATATAAGCCCTGCTAAGCGCGGAAAACCTTGCATGGAACTCATCATCAACCGCCTCGACTTTCAGAACAGAAATTGGCAATGGTTTTACATAATGGTTAATTGCTCCCATTATTTCATCCATTGGGAAGTCTTGCCTAATATCAAAATGCGCCACCTGACCCGTTGCGTGCACTCCTGCATCGGTCCGCCCTGCCCCATGCAGAGTTATTTCCGAACCAGACATTTTAAATAGCGCAGCCTCTATCGTCCCCTGCACGGAGGGTTCTACCTCCTGCCTTTGCCAGCCTATGAAAGGTTGGCCATTATACTCGATGGTGATTTTATAGCGCTTCATATTTCTTTTATACGATCAAGCACATTTTAACTTAAATTATGACAACAAGCCACCTTCATTAACTATTAATTAATCTTTTTTAACTACCATCATAGCAAGATCAATTTTTAAATTATGTGGGGCCGCATGAAAGAATCACTTAAAAACGCTGTAGTACAAGGGTTTAAAGACGGTAGCATTAGTCTATCTACTCTTCGCTTACTTAAAAATTCAATGTCTGCTGAAGAATTGAAAAGCTTTGTAAATTCGGCTATAGATAGTAGTGGCAATAAAATGATGGATCTAACCTCTACAAAAGAAATAGCTGAATTCTTAGTGTCAGCTGGAGCCAGTAGGACAGATAAAAGTTATGAAGAGTCGAAAAGTACATCGACTGGACCTTCAAAAATGAGAGAGAGATTTGAAAATAGAGATAATATACCAGATTTCCCTGACGTTCCAAAAACTACAAGACACTTTGGCACTGTTCAAAGTCAGTCAACTCTAGATAAAGGAGCAGAAGGGATTAGTATTACATCAGCGCAATATGTATTACTTGAAAACTTAACAAATCCCAAAACTAATTTTGATGCATTTAAAAAAATCATGGAAAGCAATCCAGGAAAATTTTTTCGCGACAATATTAATGCAGATTTAGATGGCAAAGGTAATACACTATTACACTTGGTTAAAAATGACGAAATTAGAGAATATCTGATTGCAGAACACAAAGCGAATGCAAGAGCCAGAAATAACGAAGGTAAGACTTACAATGGACGCACAGATTCAAAAAAAATGGAATTTGTACCTAACACAAGACCAATGGAAACTTTAAGGTTTGAAACTAAAGTTAATTCTCCTAAACCAGCCATGACAAATCAATATGGCCCCGCTCCAGCGCTAACAGATGCAGAAGCAAAACATGCTTTACCTAAGAAGCCGCCAATAGAGAGAACAAAAACTCAATATGGGCAACTTCTTTCGGACGAAGCTCTGGCAAAAAATCAGAGACCTAAGCTAGAAAGACAACATAGTGCTAAACTGACAACTCTGGTTGCGGATGATGCTAGACCTAAACTGGAAAGACAATCAAAACTAACCAGAGCTGACGTTGAGATACAAAAACTCACATCAAACTCTCCTCTTTCAGACGAGCAGAAAAAAGAAAGTCAAATAGCTCTTAACAAAATACGACCCGATCTACAAAATTTACAACGAGACAATCCGAGACCTAAGCTAGAAAGAAAAGAAAGAATTGACTTAAATTTACCATTTGCTGCGTATCGCCTAAGTAAACTGAGCGAGGAAGCAGCTAAAGAAGTAGAAGTAGAAGCAAAAGAAAAGCAAAATAAGAATACAGGCAAACCAACTAAAAAATCTATACTCAAAGATAAAGCAATAAAAGCCAAGATGTCTGTCAAAGACGGAGCTAAGAACTTCGCAGAGAAAGTGAAAGCATCTCTCACTAAAGGTGGTAATCGCACTAGATAGTGTAAAGACCAATAAAAAAAGCCCTGAGTGTTCAGGGCTTTTCTACATGTTCAAAGTAATTTGAGTTACTTCTTACCAGCATTTCCGTTTGATTTGCCACCAGTTCCATGTTGAGTTGTGCAGTTTGTCCATTCACAAACAGCGTCAGACATATTTTTATTACAAATATCAACTATTTCCATAGCAGCTTTAGAAGCCATTTCTGTAACTTCACGAGCATTACCACAGCAATTATGCATCATTTCTGATACAAACGAAGATTGTATGCGCTGTGCATCTTCCATAGATTTAGAAGAACAAGCATCTCTGAAGCATTCCATGCTGTTTTGAGCTGTACGTTGCATAACTTCAGCTGTTCTGCGCGCCATAGCTTGCCAACCTTCTGCAGCAACTTGACTAGCTTGTGTCATTGCTTCCATACTTCTTGCAGCTTGCTCACGCATTTTGCCCATATCAGGCATTCTTGGAGCTTGTTGCCCCTGCGCTTGGAACATTTTGAAAAATGGGTTCTGCTGACCAAAATTTTCAAATGAAAAAGGGTTGTTTTTATTTTGCATAGGTCGATCCAAATTAGGTTAAATTCAATAGGTTGAATTTAATATACAACCGCTCTTTGTGCATTGCAACAATTATTTTGGCCCTCATTAACTATTTCTTAAGAAAATTTGTTTAACATCAGATACATGCAGTTTCTTTAACGGTATATATGAAACAATTCACACAAAAACCAACGAGTCTTAATGAAGTTAAGTCACTATTTCCAGAACTTAGACAGCAAATAGATTCTTTGCCAGCAATGACCCAAGAACAAACAAATGCACTTTTAGCTTTTTTTGGGGAGGCTGTAGGGCAAATTAAAAATTACAGACAAAGAGCAGCAAGCGCGCCATCAGATGCTTTTGGCATCATCAGCGCAATAAGTGCATATGCAGAAACCAATGTAGACATTTCTAAAATTCCTGCGGAATCCAAAGCAAGACAAGGGTATTTAAAAGACTTAGCAACCGCGGGAAGAAATGCTGAGGGCGAAAGGATAAGTAAAACTGGCATCATAAGTATAATGGCAAGTATTATTACTAATGATAAATCATTTCATATATATGAAGATGCTGAATTAACTAATCACTTTTGTAATATCGTTAATACATTCGCTAACGTCACTGAGAAAGAGCTTTTTGGCTATACAATCAGCAAAGCTGCGAGAGAACAATTTCTTGAAGCTGAAAGTTTTGCAAAGAAGATGCTAAATGTAAAAGTAATGCCTACAACGCCAGTTAAATCGGCTCTGACTGATGAACAAAAGCTTGTAATATGCAGAAAATACAGCCTAGCTATTGGGGATATTATTCGTGAAATAGAAAAAAATCCTGATATTTCCACTGAATTGAAAGCCCAGCTCAAAAAAGATTTAGAAGCAAAGATTCCAAATATCGCAAAAGTAATTGGGGGGAGCTTTGCAATGACCGAATATATGTCAAACATTGCTAAATATGGAGACTTACAGCCAGCTATTGATGAACTTATTAAACAATCTAAGCACCTTACGACTATCAGTATGGATAAAGATACGCTAGGAAGGTCAAACCGAATTTTAAAAGCATTTGGAGAGGCTATGAAAGGGCATGATCCTCAGCATCTTGCATGGGTATTCCAAACTGTGATACCAAAAATGAAAGTTAGTAATGTTGAAGACTTAATGAAAGAACCAAATAAAAGCTATATTTTTAATGCTATTAAGGCTTCTGAACAATTCCACAGCACTACAAAAGCATATGATGGTAAAACTTCTCATATTGTGACGACTGTGCCTACTAAAAAAGTTGAAATCATAACAAAAGTTGACGCCAAAATTGAAGCAAGAGTTGAAGCCACAAAACCAGCTCCAACTCCTATTACTCCTAAGTTAGAGACAAAAGAGACACCTAAGCAGGTAAAGGTGAAAGCTGAAGAA
The DNA here is from genome assembly GCA_964625465.1 of uncultured Candidatus Midichloriaceae bacterium. GTDB lineage: Bacteria > Pseudomonadota > Alphaproteobacteria > Rickettsiales > Midichloriaceae > CAZLFQ01. The sequence continues at coordinate 7,908 of CAZVFD010000020.1, forward strand.
AAAATAGATTTTTTCAAAAAGGAAAAGCACCATCATCATCGCAAAAAACGTTCTCATACTGAATCTCATGACAAACCTTCTAAAAAAGAATACAAGGGTATAGGACTTACTGCTAAAACTAGGGAACGTGATAAAATCAGACATGAACTATCTAAAGAAGGCTTACCTTCTAGACATAGAAGCTCAGACTCTAGCAGCGGTAGATCAAGATAATTTATCTTGCTGCGTTGATAAACTTCTGCTGCACTTTATCATCTTCGTCAAAGATTCCAGTATAGTGCGATGTCACCATGGATGAGTCAGCGTTCTTAACACCACGCATAGACATACAAAAATGCTTTGCTTGCATAATAACGGCAACACCTTTTGCATCTAATGATTTATGAATTGCTTCAGCTATTTGCACGGTAAGTTTCTCTTGAATTTGCAAACGCTTTGCAAACACTTCAACAATTCTAGCAAGCTTACTGATGCCGACTACTTTTTTATTTGGAATATAGGCTATATGTACTTTGCCGACAAATGGCAACATGTGGTGTTCGCAAGTTGAGGTAAAGTTTATATCTTTCAGAAGCACGAATTCATTATAATCCATAATATCTTCAAAAGTTTTAGACAAAACTTCTTCTGAATCTTGTGTGTAACCAGAATACAATTCTTTAAAACTTTTTATAACTCTGGAAGGTGTTTGCTTCAGACCTTCTCGCTCTGGGTTTTCACCAATAAATCTAAGCAAGGTTCTTACAGCGTCTTTTGCCTGATCTTCAGATACGCCAGAATTAATATTTAATTTTTTTACAACTGCTGTCATTTATTTTCTTTCAATTACTAAATCCCTAAATCCCTCTTGCGGTGAGAACTCAAGGTAAATATTTATAGCACTTTTTGGCAATAAGTCCTCTATTATTTCCGGCCATTCTATAATAGATATCCCTGATATAAAGGCATCTTCAATGCCCAGTTCATATATTTCTTCTATGTGTTTCAATCTATATAAGTCAAAATGCCATATTTTTCCAACCTTTGCATCGTAGGTATGCACCAGATTAAAAGTTGGGCTGGTTATTTCCTGAGCATCTTCTAAGAGAGCATTTATTAAAAATTTAGAAAATGTAGTTTTACCTGCACCTAAATCTCCCCTCAAACACAGTACGTCTCCAACTTTTAATTTTTTTGAAATTAAAACCGCAGTGTCTTTCAAACCAGAAAGATCGCAATTACTAATTTGCTGCTTTTTGGTCATTGGAGAATAAAACATCAAATAAAGAAGCAGTGGATTCAACAGCCGTTATTTCCGTTTTTTGTAACTGCCCTACGTTAGTAACAAAATCTTTCCACATCAATGCAGGTAATGTACCTCCAGCAACGCGTTTCATGGGTTTATTATCGTCATTTCCAACCCAAAAACCTGCAACAAGATCATCGGTAAAACCAATAAACCAAGCATCTTTAAAATCTTGGCTGGTGCCAGTTTTTCCATAAACCATTTTAAATGGAATGTCCGCATTCTTACCTGTGCCTCTTTCAACCACAACTGACAACATATACTTCATAGTACCGACAGTCTTTTCATCTAAGACAGTTTCCAAAGGAATCCCAGGATACTCATATAAAATATTATCTTGCTTGTCTGTTATCTGTAAAATGCCAAACGCTTTCGTCTTTAAACCATTATTAGCAATATGTGCATATGCTTGTGTTAATTCTAGAAGAGTCAGATCGGTCGAACCCAAAGCTATACTTGGTAGAGACGGCACGTACGAAGTGATACCCAACCTCTTGGCCATTTCTACAACTTTATTTCTACCGATACTTTCTGAAACCTGAACAGCAATTGTATTTATAGAACGTGCAAATGCTTGTTCTAAACTCATGCTGCCGTGGAATTTATCATCAAAGTTCTTAGGTGTCCACGCTGGTAACCCCGGGCCTTGAGGATAGCTAATTGGCTCATCAGTAAAAGAATCGCTTGGACTGAATCCATTTTCCATAGCTGCAGTATATACAAATAACTTAAATGAAGAACCAGGTTGACGCATAGATGAAGTAGCTCTATTAAACTGACTTCCATCATAACCTTTACCACCAACCATTGCTTTTATTGCGCCACTTGGCTCCATAACAACAGCAGCAACTTGACTAGCATTAACCTTATCTGAATCCTTCATCTTCTCTGCTACTGACGCTTCAAGAACTTCCTGAGCATGAAGGTCGAATGTAGTGTATATGTTCAAATCTTGATTTGGATTCTCAATTAATTCAGGTAATTCTGATAAAATATAATCCGTAAAGTATGGATTTTTTAAGGCTCCCCTAGCATACCCACGCTTTATAATCGTTGGAGGGACAGCTGATCGCATCTGCTCTTTAGTTATATAGCCTTCATCTTCCATACGTTCTAAAACAAACTGAGCTCTTTCGAAAGATAAAACTGCGTTATTAGCAGGAGAATATCTTGATGGAGCTTTGATCATACCAGCTAAAATTGCAGATTCGTACAAATCAATGTCTTCAGCTTTTTTACCAAAGTAATAGCGCGATGCGGCATCGATTCCATAGTTACCAGCACCAAGATAGATTCTATTTAGGTATAAAGTTAAGAGCTGTTCTTTAGTAAATTTATGCTCTAATTGAAGCGATATCATCACTTCAAGAATTTTTCTTTTTATAGTCTTTTCAGGAGTCAAATAAACAACTTTTGCAAGCTGCTGGCTAATTGTGCTGCCGCCTTGAACATAACGCCCTGCTCTCATGTTTTTAATGTAGGCACGCATGATACCAAAGATGTCGAAACCAAAATGGTCAAAAAACCTTTGATCTTCTGTCGCTATAACAGCTTCGATCAAGGTTTGTGGAATTTGAGAGTACGTTAAAGATTGCCCATGCAAATCACCATATTTGGCGAGTACAACACCGTCAGCAGACCTAATTGTTATTTGTGGCTTGCGGTCGTTATTAGCAAACTCTGTTAAATCGGGAAGGTCTTTAGAATAAAACAGAAAAACCAAGCCAATTATAATACCTAACCAAAATAGCGCAGTAAACGCTATGGCGAATAACCTTAGCAGGAATGCCTTTTTCTTAATTCTTTTTATTAGCGTTGGTTGCTTACTACTTTTGCTCATAGATAAAAACCTGTTTGTAGCTGATATTTAGCATGATTTAGGGTAATTATCTAGTGGAAATTATTTCGCTTCCGTAGGCCGTTGGCTCAGCTTCCCAAAGAAAAACCACATTATTTAAACATCTTGAATCGTGTCTCTAGCATCCTTATGAAAGCATCGATAAATAATGTTTATGCCCAATGCTAATGAAAGAATTGCAGTAACGGATACAAACGAATAATACGCAACTTTATCATGGTTTTCTGGCATTGAATTTATAGTTGTTTCTTCTGTGCTGTATTCAAAAGTTTGAGCCGTCGTACTATTTTCCCAAGTGGATTCGTCCATACATCCCTCTGTCTCAACCTATATAAAGCTTACTTTAGGAATATGTTTTTGCAAGCAAGTCCTTTTTTAGGATTCGAAGAATCCATTAATGTGTGCTCGAATTTGCTTAAAGACCGCTTTGCGGGCAAATTCGCCCCCCCACGCACACATTAATTACTTCTTCTTTGGCCAAAGTAGTTAACACGTATTTTACAAGACAATATCAACTTGCAAATAAGGTAAAAATAAGTAGTATGCATCGTGTTATAGAGCTATGTTTATTGTTATCCTGAATTTATTTCAGGATCTCTGTAGACTAGATGCTGAGCCGAAGGCCTGCGGGAGCGAAACAAGTTCAGCATGACAGCTATTTAAAATGCCGTTATTGCACAGTGGTAGTGCACTTCATTGGTAATGAAGAGGTCGCAGGTTCGATTCTTGCTAACGGCACCATTATATCAAATGATTTTGCAAGCAATTACGCTATATAGGCATAGATATAGACATCTAACAAGCCACGGTGAGGACTAGGATAATAGGATCTATCTTAACACTGGATCATCGGGTCGAGCCCGATGATGACAAATATATGTTCGTTTTATAGAAAGATCCAGCAAGCGCCACAATAAACTGCTTTGTGCTCCCGTGTTAAAGGGACTAATCTAACTCTTTCACCTTCAAGAATCATTCTACTTTCTTTTGTTACAATTTAGAGAACCAAGCTTAAACGATGCGAAGCTATACCAATTCCCACCAACTTTTTTTTGATCATCAGAAAAATTAAGATTCATTACGCCTGTATGACCCTCAACTTTATTAACATAATTCATCTTAAATTTACTAGGGAATTCTGGGTCATGTAGGCCTTCTGCTATTATTACGACTGTCTTGCCGTCATAGAATTGTGCATCATACCTGTGATCTCTTCCCTCTAAAACCAATTTAGCCTTTACCACTGCAGAAGAAAGAGTATTGGTCAGTTCACAGTCATAACTACCACTAAGACTATCACCACGAAAAAGGGCTGCCTGCCTTTTATCCATCTTAGCCCAAGCACAATTGCAAAACGCAAATATACTCAAAGCCACTATTAGTCTAACCATGATTACGCCGCAAATTTTTCAACCGCTTGAACCAACCCTTTAACAGCGTTTACAGATGCATCGAACATTGATTTTTCATCTTTTGTTAGCTCAACTTCGATTATTTTCTCAACACCCTT
>CAZVFD010000020.1:12570-22743 GCA_964625465.1 uncultured Candidatus Midichloriaceae bacterium
CCAATTACAACAGGTACACCAACATACAAGCCTTTCACGCCGTATTCACCGTCTAAATATGAAGCACATGGGAAAACTCTTTTTCTGTCACGCAGATAAGACTCAGCCATTTCCATAGCAGCCGTAGCAGGAGCGTAGAACGCAGACCCTTTTTGAAGAAGCTGAACTATTTCAGCACCACCGTTTCTTGTGCGATCAACGATTTTTTCAATTTTATCTTTTGTTGTCCAACCCATTTTAATCAAATCTGGAATTGGAATCCCAGCCACTGTAGTATAACGCACTAATGGAACCATGGTATCACCATGTCCGCCAAGTACCATTGCGGAGATATCTTCGCCAGATACATTAAACTCTCTAGACAGGAATAATTTAAATCTTGCTGAATCTAGAACACCAGCCATACCTGTAACCATATTATGTGGCAAACCACTTTCTTTTTGGAAGGTATATACCATTGCATCCAGAGGATTTGTTACAACTATTACAAATGCTTTAGGGCAAAATTCTTTAACACCCTTAGCAACGGTTTTAATCACTTCAGCGTTAACGCTTAAAAGGTCATCACGGCTCATTCCAGGCTGCCTAGGCACACCAGCTGTGATAATTACTACATCAGCCCCCTTTGTTTGCGAATAGTCCGCCGTTCCCCACATCTGAGCATCATAACCCTCGATTGAAGAGCTTTGCTCTATATCCAATGCCTTTCCAGAAGCAACCCCGCCGCCTCTATCCAAAATCACAACATCACCAAGGTTTCTTAAGCCGCAAAGATGCGCTAAAGTCCCACCGATATTACCACCACCAATCAAGGCTATTTTTGGACGTTTTATCATAATATTACTTCCTCCTAAGAGAAGATATGAAATTTATACCTAACTATGATATTGCCCCAAAATACATTTAAAATCAACGGCTTTTGTTGCGACGCAATATCAAAGCTTTGTATATATAAGAAATTGACTTTATCTCAAGAACACTGTATTAATGTGCTGATTATTAAAATAGTTGAGAAGTTTGAATATGAACGCCCCATTAATGCCTAAAGCTACTGCTGTTTGGTTAATTGAAAATACAACACTGACATTTGAACAAATAGCTAATTTTTGCGGACTGCACCACCTTGAGATTCAAGGTATTGCTGATGGTGAAGTTGCGAAGGGTATTATTGGCTTGGATCCAACCACAAACGGTCAACTTTCTCATGAAGAAATTAAAAGATGCGAGCAAGATTCTTCACAATCATTGAGGCTTTCTGAAGATGCTGTTAAGCACATGATAGTTGAGCAAAAATCTCACAAAGGTGGCAAATATACTCCTGTTGCTCGTAGGCAAGACAAACCTGAAGCTGTTGCTTGGCTTCTGAAAAACTGCCCTGAAATGGCAGACAGTCAAATTACAAAACTTATTGGCACAACAAAGAATACGATTGATTCAATCCGCAATAAGACACATTGGAATTCACAAAATATCAAACCAAAAGATCCTGTTCTTTTAGGACTTTGCTCTCAAACCGAATTAGACAAAGTGTATGCAGTTGCCAAAAAGAGAGCAGAAGTTTTAAAAGAGAAAAGCGATGTCTCTAAAGAACTAGACGCAAAATTAGCTGAATAGTCTATTCTTGAGTATTTGTTTCCGAAACTGGTATAAGCTCTACCTGTGGAGCAATATATTCAGCCTCAGGAGCAGCAAAACATGGCTTTACTTCTAATTGCTCTTTAATAATTTGATCATGAATACACAATATTTCTGGCTCAAACATTGGTAGCTCTAATTCTTGTCCTTTAGGTTGATCATCATTAGAAGAAAATAGTAGGTCTGATATGTATTTTAACATGATTTCCTCTCCAATTACATGACTCAATTATACTCCTAAACCCCTGATTTTTCAACGTTTTTATCGGCTCAAGTTGACTAAAACCATATTCTTAACAAAACTTTAATATTTCCGCTATTGGCTAAACTATTTTTATGGGATACAAGTGCTTCCCAACCAATATAGGAGTGCCCTTATGTTAAATAATCCAGAAAATAACCAGCAACAATTCAGTAACGATGATGATAATGATAGGAATCTAAATGCAGCTGTACCTACAGTCGCGGCTCCCCCACCGCCTCCTTCTACAACAAATTTAAAGCCAGCTAAAGCCGCTACCTCTCGCGCGGCTATGTTTGACCAAATTAGAAATCCAACCCAACTTAGAAAAACAACCATAACTAGCGATAAATCTGCGCCTTTATTAAAAAATGCTTCAGATAAAGAGTCTCAGCAAAATCCAAATGAGCCCAAATTTGAAGATCAAACTTCACAGCTTTCTGTGAAAGAAAAAATGAGTAAATTATCTGCTGATAAAAAACCTCTTCAAGCTTTTGAAGACTCAGATGACAAAAAACTTGGTAGAAAAATCGAATCAATCATAAATCTTGAAGATGATCTCAAGAGCAAAACTCAACAAAACTCTCTTGAAGTGCAAGAAAAATTGCTCTCGACTAAAATCGCAAAAATCGAAGCTCATTATACAGAATTAACAAATGCAATTGCTGCTCGTAAAAACCATAACAGCGGCCTAAACCACTTGTTAAGAGAGTTATCAGAAAACAATCTAACTCGCGATGACAATTTCTCTGAAATAACATCTATAAGAAAAAAGCTAGACTCAGAAAATAAAAAACTATCTGATGCGCAAAATGATCTTTCAGCAGAATGGGAAAATTTAAGAAAAACCACTGCTAAAGCTTGTTTGGCTGCAAATCAAGCGAGAATAGATACAAACTCAAAATCTATCGCTAAAGCTACAATCGAAGCTAAAGCCTTAATTAAATCTGTCTACCAATATGGAGATGTAACATCTTCTTCTAGCTCTACTGAAGAAGACGATAAAAATGTAGAAACTAAATTCCAAGAACTGACAAATCAACAACGAGCGTTAAAAGCAGCTAAAGCAGCTAAAAACAAGAAAATTTTTACGAACGATTCAGGTGTAATAAATAAAGAAGTCATGATAGCTGAATTACTCGACATAACAGCTAACTTCCCAGCAGAGCTTGATGCGTTTACAAAACAGGTACGAAAAAGCATTGAAGAAGCTGTTAATACCCCTAAAGTGATGCCAACTAATATAGATGATCTACATTCAGAAATAGCTAGATTACGTAGAAGAATTGCTGAACTTGAGGCATCTGGTAAAACACAAGATGCTGCAAACGTTCAGCAAATGGTTGCTAACCTCGAATCTTCAGTACAACTTGCACAAAGTGATAATAAAGTACTTCAGAAGCTTGCTTTACTTGATGACCTAACTAAACAGATTGCTGATCAAGCAAAAGAGCTGGAAAGATTAAAAGCAATTGAAAATGAAAATGAAATACTTCAAGAACAAACTAACCGTGCTAAAGATGAAGTTGATTCCCATAGATTAGCAGCTGCTAAACTTCAGCAAGATGCTCAAAATTTAAAAAAAGAGAATGGTTCTTTACTTGAAGAATTAAAAGCAAGAAGAGATGAAATTCAAGGTTTAGCATCTGCTCATGAGCAAAACAAAGCGGCTTTAGCTGCTGCAAGTTCAAAACTACAAACAGCGGAATCAAATCGTGACTATTGGGCTAGAAAATCTGAAGAAACTTCAGCTACTGCCGCAAGAGAGAGAAACGCACTCACAACTCAATACTCTCAGGCATTAGCAGCATTGAATGTAAGAGCTAACAGGTCTTTATGGGCACACTTTGCAGAAGAAGCTAGCACCTCGCTTGGCTCATTGGGAACAGCTTTCATATCAAACAGCTTTGTGCTAGGCGCACTTTCTTTGGAGTGTACTTTGCTATTTGATATGATTTGGGGTAGAAAAGGTCAAACCCCACTATCTATAATAGCAGAACCGGTTTTTCCATCTTTGGCACAACATCAGTTAGCGCCTGCTGTTTATATTTTCACTCCGCTTTTCTTTTCGGGCTTGATAGCAGCGACTAATAGCCGTTCTTCATGTGATATGGTTGCAAAATTCCTTGCTTCAAGCGCAATAATGTTTGCTGCCTTTTCAGTTGATGCTTACAGTACTATAACCTCTAATACTCCCCACATTCCAAACATCTTTATGAATGGCGCTATTTTGTCGTGCTTAGATGTATTTTATGCAACAAAAGTTGCTTCTTCTAGGTTTGTTGTAGATTTATTAGTGCCTTTTACAGCCTATTCGTATCTTATGGACTCAATTGATATTTGTCATAACAATTTGACAACAGGATTATTGAACAATTTTGGAAACGCTTTAGCAGTAACTGCGTGTGCAGCGTATGGTAGAAATATACTCGATAACACTGCTAGCCCTGAAGCAAAAACTCTAGCATGTGCAATCATCGTTGGAGCAAGTACTGCAGCGCTATCATATTTCGGCACTGTGAATCCTGCATTAGCATTAGGGACATTTGCAGCTTCTGTTGCTATGAGCTCTTTAAGAGATAGATCTCAACCTGCTCAAGTAGCGATGTAGTAATACAGCTTTTCACACTTGAACACTTGAACCTTTCTATGCTACAATTGGACTGTTCCTTCGGGGACTATGGTGATAAACCCTGCTTGTAATAGGTGATTTGGACCCGGGGGCAGCACCCGGCGCCTCCACCAGTTGAATAGGTGTAAGTAACTTAAATTCGCTACAAAGAGAAAAGCGCGCGGAAAAAACGCCCGCAGAATTTGAGTGTACTGTAATGTACATGATAATTCGAGGACGGTTTTGACAAGTAGGTTTTCCTTTGGAGTAGAATTTAATAGCAATATGGGGGCGTAACAGCTTCGACAGACATTGAAAAAAGTAGTCTTTACCCAGAATGATACCACTGTACTTAAGGGTCATAATCTAAATGCAAACAATAATTTTGCATTCGCTACAGTAGCGGCTAACGACAACTTCAGTGTTGCAGCAGCTGCATAACTATAGCGCGGTTCGGGGGCTACCGGGCAACAGAAAGCCCCCACTTTCATAACTGTTGACTTTCATCTTCATACTGCCCTATCGTATATAGGAACATATAGTTAAAAACTGATGATTCCTTATAAACATTGGAAATTACGTTCTAAAATACTTTTTGCGGCAGTTGTTCCATTTGTAATGGCTGTAGTTATTAGCATTCCTTTTATAACGAATAAATCTATAGAGAATATTGAAGAAAAAGCTAAAGCCTATGTGAAAGAATCTGCGCATAGTAATTCAATCAAAATTGAAGCTGAGATCGAAAAAATCTCTACTCAAGTAAAAGTTTTATCTCAAGTGTTAGAAGCTATTGCTACCTCACAAAAAGCGAATCGCGACGAAGTAAATACAATGTTTAAAACCATTGCAGAAAAGAATCCTAAACTCATAGGAATTTGGACAGTGTGGGAACCAAATGCTTTCGATGGAAATGATGCCGCATTCATAAATGCCGAAGGACATGATGCAACAGGAAGATTCATACCATATTGGACACGCGAAGATGGTGAACTTAAACTAAGGCCACTGCGGAATTACGATGCCAGCACGCTTGGAAACTACCATGCAATCTGTAAAGACTCCAAGAAGGAAGTGTTACTTACACCATATCAATACCATGTTAAAGATAAGACTCTAACAATCACCACTGTTGCATATCCAATATTGGATAAAAACAACAACTTCATTGGAAGTATTGGAATGGATTTTGACCTGTCGGACTTTCAGGAGGTTGTTAAACAAATAACTCCTTTCGACATTGGCTTTGCATCAATTATTGGAGACGACGGGAAATATATTGCAAGCAGCGAGCCATCAGATATCGGTAATCAAATAGATGAAAACAAATATCACTGGCAACATATCAGAAGACTACTTGCGAATGGGGAGTTTTTCTCAACAGATACTAGAGACCTAGATCTACAACAACGAATTTTTCGAGTAGTTGCCCCAATACAAATTGGCAATCTAAATGCTTCTTGGGGCTTAATGGTAACATTACCACTTGATCCAATTAGACAAGATGTTCATAAAAACCTAACTGCACTTTTAGTAGTAGTCTGTATATGCTTTATGCTTGGAATCTCTGTATCACTAGTTACAGCAAAAAATATCGCTTTTCCAATTACTCAGATATCTACCGCTCTAGAAAAAATATCGACAGGAAACAACTCTGTTTCCATTCCTGAAATTGATTCATATGACGAGATCGGTCAAATGGCTTCTTCGGCACATGTGTTTAAAGAAAACGCAGTAGAACTAATGAACGCCAAAGAAAAAGCTGAAGAAGCAAACAAAGCTAAAACAGAGTTTTTAGCAAATATGTCTCACGAGTTGAGAACTCCGATGCACGCAATGCTTAGCTATTCTAAGCTTGGCCTAGAAAAGATTGATGATAAAGAATCCAAACCTTTCAAATATTTTTCCAATATTCATAACAGCGGTGAGAGGCTACTGAGGTTAGTAAACAATCTTTTAGATCTTTCAAAACTAGAAGCTGGAAAAATGGAATTTAATTTTGCGAGCAACGATATCGCAAAATGCATTCAACAGGTTCAATCCGAAATTCAGTCCTTGTTAAATGACAAAGGATTAAAAATTAAATATATAAACCAACTAAGTGATACATTCTTTATATTTGATTTTGGAACTATGGTTCAGGTAATAATAAACATAGTTTCAAATGCTATTAAGTTCTCACCTAACAATTCTGAAATTATCTTTTCAGCTTCTGATACTACCCTCAAATATAAAAACAATACCTATCCAGCTGTACTTCTATCAATTCAAGATCAAGGAGTAGGCATCCCTGAGGATGAATTAGCCCTTGTGTTTGATAAATTCACACAAAGCAGCAAAACCAACAAAGGTAGTGGTGGCACAGGTTTGGGGCTTTCGATCGCACAAAGTATAGTCCATGCACACAAAGGCAGAATTTGGGCAGAAAATGCCGTTGATCAGGGTGCGGTAGTAAAAATTCTTATACCGCGGAATTTGAATAATATTAGTGAGGATAAAAAATGAGTTTTGGATTAAAAATTTTAGCCGTAGATGACGAAGAGCTTAATTTAGATATCATGCAAGAATATTTTGATGACGCAAGATACAAAGCTGCCCAAGCTCATGATGGATTAGAAGCATTAAAAGCCCTAGAACAAGACAACAACTACGATGTAATTGTTCTAGATCGCATGATGCCAAACATGGATGGCATGCAATTTTTAGCAAAAGTAAAATCAGATGCAAGATTTAGAGACATACCTGTAATTATGCAAACTGCTGCATCTGCTAGTCATCAAGTTACCGAAGGTATCAAAGCTGGGGTTTATTATTACTTAAGCAAACCATATACAAAAGATGTTTTTCTATCTGTAATCCGTGCCGCAAATGACGATGCAAAACGTAAATTAGAATTACGCAATCAACTCAAGGAATATGGACATGCCATGTCTATGATCCAAAATGGCGAATTTAATTTTAAAACAGTCGAAGATGCAAAAGCTCTTGCAATTTTACTTGGTAGTTCTGTTCCTGACCCTGAAATGGTGATAGTGGGACTCACTGAACTAATGGTCAATGGCGTAGAGCATGGAAACTTGGGCATAACATATGATGAGAAAAAAGCATTAAAACTTCAAGGCCAATGGGAAAACGAAATACTTCGTAGACAATCACTTCCTGAGCATCAATCAAAATTTTGCCAAGCAACTGTACAAAGAAGTGCTAGTCACTTTAAAGTTAAAATCAAAGATCAAGGCGCAGGCTTTGATTGGACAAGATATCAAACAATAGATCCTACTAGACTAACCGACCCTAATGGAAAAGGCATAGCAATGACAATGGCTGCTGGCTTTGAGACCATAAACTATATAGGAAATGGCAACGAGGTTGAGTGTACCGTTAAACTTAAAGCCGCTAATTCTTAGTTATAGCTAAGAATTAGCAAACATGTCTTAAGCATTGCATTAAGTGCACCATCTTCTAGAAACAAGTAAAGAGCTGGACTGCTTCACATAGCGGTTCGCAGTGACGGTACACTAATCGTCATCGCGAGCGTAGCGTGGCGATCCAGTTTTAGTACTTAGAAAATACATGTCGATTTTAACACACTTTGGCTAGACATAGCTAATTTTAGAGTAAATTTAGCAAAGAATCTTGCGCAGGAATTGGAGATACCAGCACTTCATTCCAGTTCAAATGTTTAATTTGTTCAGCTGTTTTATGGCTAATACAAACCGCTTTGCATTTACTCAAGTCATATTTGCCAATAAGATTTGCAAAAGTTAAAGCAGTACGAGCTGAATAAAATAAAATGCAAGTAACCTGCTCTAAAATTTCTGTGGGAAACTTGCTTACGGCAACAGACTTATAAATCACCTTTCTATCTGCATTCAGCTGCTCATCTATCTTTGTAGAAATATGATCGCCACTTAAATACAAATAATTTTTGTAGGGATGCTCTTTAATTTTAACAATAAGATCATTTGCATCCTGTGCTACGCACTTTATATTTTTTCCATATAAAATTGATGCCGCTTCTTCTCCAACTAGAAACAATGGTATATCATTAATTTGTTTATAAATTATTTCGGCTGCATTCTGGCTAGTAATGATAGCTGCATCATATTTGCTAAAATCCACGAAAAAATTTTCAGGGTGGATTTCTAATAATGGGTATATAATTGAATGAAATCCTCTAAATTTCAATTCTTGCTGCGTTTCAATTGCTTGCTTGATGGGACGGGTAATCAAAATCATTTTTTTCGTGCCCGCTTGATCAAAATATAAAACGCCCCTGCCCCGCCGTGCTTCTGAATTGCGGATGTAAAACGAATTATTTTATTCTTTATATGATCACGATTCAACCACTTCGGCAACTCGTCGCGCAACCTAACATCTTCAGGCTTAGACTTAATTCCCTTCCCAGTGATTACCAATACCATTCTTCTCTGCATTGCGTAACTTACTTCTATAAAGGATTCCAAGGTTTTAAACGCTTGCTCATGAGTGAAGCCATGCAGATCCAACTCTGCATCAATTTCATACTCACCTCTATCCATTCTAAGCCGTGAGGACTTGTCAATATCGGCTGTATCACCATGGATTAATTTTTTGGACGTAAATTTAGGAGTTACAGGGCTAACCTCTCTCTGCCTTACAACCACTGGCTTTTTAGCTTTTTTATGCTCAGCTTTTTTGCTTGAGAGTTTTTTTACTCCCTTTACCTCTTCTAGCCAACTTTCCCAATCAGACATTTTGCATGATAAAAATTACACCAATAGGATAATAAAAACTCTATTTATTACAACTTTTACTTGATGTTTAAGTCTTTTTTCTGCACAATAACTGCGGAGATTAGCTGGGGGCGATTTGGTTTGCCAATGGGTCAGGTTCGAAAGAAAGCAGCCACAACGAATTCTATCGGGTCTTGGCTAATTTCCATTTTACCTTAATGTGTAATCCCTCCTTTTTGCTGCGTAGCTTTTTTGTCTTTCTCAGCTTTTGTATGATCATTAAGCTTTGTAGGTTTAAACTTCTCGATAATTCTTTTTAACATACTCTTTTCTTTAACTTCAGGCGTCTCTACAACGCTCACCTTGTCACGTTTCTCAATAGCAACGCTGGTCAATAAAACATGGTGTTTGCCATCCATTTCTTTTAAACTTCTTTCTAGTTTTTCCCTTTTTTCATCAAGCGCTTGTTTTTCTACTGCGATTTTAACCTTAGCCTTGGCAGCTTCTTTTGCTTCTTCCATTTTTTTTGCTTCTTTTTTAGCATCTTCCAAAGCCTTTTGTGCCTCAACCACTTTCATTTGATTCTGAGCAATTTGATCAGCATGGGCTGGGATTGGTTGGAATTCTGGTTGCGTGACAGGAGGAGTAGGCAAAGGCCCTTGGACTGCTTCGCCTAAGCTTCCTAAGGCTAACGATGGAGGAGGAGTTAGTTTGGGTGGAGCTGATTCTATATTAGCAGATGCAGCCGCAGCCATTTTTTGCGACTTATTCATTTCTTGATATAAGTTACCCAATTCTTGTTTTAACTTTAAACCTTCTTTTTTTGCTGCTTCGTATTGCTTTTTATCATCTTTATGATCAGTTAGTTCAACAATCGCTTTAAATTTTATTGTGATCATGTGTGTTTGTTTTGTGGCTGCTGTCGCTGCGCCCGGGCACGCGTGGCACGGATCATAGCGGCGACCCGAGAACAC
>CAZVFD010000020.1:22753-24647 GCA_964625465.1 uncultured Candidatus Midichloriaceae bacterium
TCTTTGTTAACAAGGGCACGGTTTAGTTCAATATTTACCCTAAAATATTTAGCTGTGTCATATTTTGCTTTCACTTCTAAAAACTCTTTAGATTTTTCTCCATACTCTCTTCTTGCTTCATTCTTTTCTTTATCAAACTTTCTTACATTTTCATTTAACTCTTTATAAACCCCTGATAACTTGCCTATAGCATCCTCAGCCCTGTATATGTGTTTCAACTTTTCTTCATTGCTAACTTTCATCTGATCATTGAAATTTGGAATTGGACCTTCTTTTTGCTGTGCCTGCTTAAATGATTGATAAGCATTTTCCATAGCAATTCCATTTTTGAGCAATGTTAATTGCTCATTTGTCCACTTGGAAAAAATCTCTACTTCATTACTATCTTTGAATTCAAATTTTTGTCTGCTAAGTTCATCAGCAACTTTAGATTTTCGCGAAGCATTATAATCTTTTACAGATTTTTCATATGCATCTCTTATGAGTTGTACATTAGGTGAATACTTTCTGCTATTTTGTGATTTGTCATCCATATATTAGCCAAAGAAATATATTACTAGTAATAATGCTAGCAAAGAAAGGTTAACAATTGGTAAATAGGGTGTTAAAATCGATTATTTAGTGTCGTCTATATCTACTTCAAAATGAAGCGCTTCAACGTTCTCCATGGCTACACGGTCGTGTACTTCTTTTCTAAGCACAGTTGCAGTGTTTGGGAAAGTAATGCCTAATTTCACAGAGTTGCGTTTAATTTCAACAACAGTAACGACGATGTCGTTATTGATTACTATAGCCTCATTTAACTTACGAACTAAATATAACATTGCAATGATTTTGGCTTAATGTTAGAAAAATTAATGACCCATTGTAACATAAAATATCAAAAATGCCAATAAAAAGAAAAAGCTCAAAGCTACCTATCTCAGTGTTTATTATAGCTAGAGACGAAGAAGATCGCATTCCCTATGCCATTAATAGCGTTATTGGCTGGGCTGACGAGGTTATTGTTGTAGATAGCGGCAGTAAGGATAATACCGTAGAAGTGGCCAAAAAGCTTGGTTCTACCCAGGTTATGCACCACCCTTGGCAGGGGTACGGCATTCAAAAATCGTATGCGGAGTCGCTTTGCAAGAATGACTGGGTACTGAATATCGACGCAGATGAGGAGATAACCCCTGAACTCAAAGATGAGATAGTTGAGCTATTTAAGTCTGAGCCAACACATTCTGCTTACAACCTTACTGTTAAGATTACCCCAAGATTTTCTGTTGACGCCCCTATACTGGGGCCAGAAGACGTAGTAATTAGGCTTTATAACAAGAAGAAAGCTACTTACAGCACTCATGAAATACATGATTCAGTAATAGTAAAGAGTGGCACCATAGGCAAGCTTAAGAATATTGTTTTGCATAGATGCTTCAGATCATATTCACATGCAGTGGAGAAAATTAACTTCTACACTAACATGCAAGCTGAAGATATGCTGAAAAAGAACCGCTGTCCGCTCCGAATTCGAGTCATTATCGAACCATTCTTCGCATTCATTAAATCTTACTTTATAAATAAATACATATTTTTAGGACTAGAAGGCTTTGTTGAGGCTGTAATTTATAGTTTCAGCAAAACCCTGAGACTTGCTAAGGCAAGAGAGAAATTCTTGGAAAGAGAAAAACGTAATAGCCAGTAACTCTATTCGATTGCTTAACTGAAACTTGTAATTCCCACGAAAGTGGGAATCTAGTTTTTAGAAAGTCTGGATCCCCGATTCCTCGGGGATGACAAGGTTAGGTTACAAAATACTCATACTTAGATCTTCCCAATTTGGATTTAGTGATTCTATTAATTGTATTTTCCAAGCTCTGTTCCATTTCTTTAACTTTTTTTCTCTGTAGAT
>CAZVFD010000020.1:24657-24932 GCA_964625465.1 uncultured Candidatus Midichloriaceae bacterium
TTCTACATATACTAAATGAATGATTTTATACTTTGAAGAGAAGCCATTTATCAATTTGTTTTTATGTTCGTATATTCTTCTGTTTATGTTATTTGTAACGCCTATGTAAAGCGTTCCATTTCTTTTTGAACAAGCAATATAAACCCAATATTTCATAGCAGAAGATCAATTTTATTTCAGTTAATAATACATTAAATATATAGTACTGTCATTCCCACGAAAGTGGGAATCTAGTTTTTAGAAAGTCTGGATCCCCGATTTCTCGGGGATGACCA
>CAZVFD010000021.1:0-10827 GCA_964625465.1 uncultured Candidatus Midichloriaceae bacterium
CATCAGATAACTCAGCTGCTAAAGCTTTAACTTGCAAATCATCATTATTTTTCAAGGCTTTTGATATTTTACAAAACCTTAAATCCGTGTCACTAAAACCCGCCTTAATTTGCTCAACAAGCTTACGCATTTTTTCATCTGAGGTTTCTTTGTCATTAAAGGATATAAACTTAATGAGAGCTTCGTTCGAAAGTTTATCCTTAGCCAACTCCCAAATCTTTGATAATGTTTCGGTATGACCGCTGAATGCAGCGTCCAGAAAACCCCAATCAATAGCATTGTTTGAAATTTTATCCTTAGCCAATTCCCAAATCTTTAATAAGATTTCGGTATAACCTCTGGATGCAGCGTACCTAAAACCCCAAAAAATATCATCGTTCGAAACTTTATCCTTAGCCAATTCCAAAATCTTTGATACTATCTCGGTATGCCCTTCCGCAGCAGCAATCCTAAAGCCGCTAGAAATTTCTTCATTTAAAATTTTATTTTTAGCTAAATCCCAAATCTTAAGAACGGTATGTATATGCCCGTTATATACAGCACTATTAAAGCCATCATGAATTGTACTATTTGAAACTTTATCTTTAGCTAACACTAAAATTTTTGACACTGTTTCTGTATGCCCATAAATTGCAGCAACCTTAAATAAACCATTATAACTCCTTCCCGACTGATCAAGCAAAGCAGAAATCTCCGCTTCTGAATTAACCAACTTTAGCTTTTGAATAAGCGTTTCGAATTCCATAACCCACCTGACAGACACATTTATTAGGAGAATTATAACACTCAAATATTACGGGAATATTAAATGAATATTAAGATTATGTTACAAAATATAGTCCTCAATCGGCCGTTATCCTCGTGCTTGACACTAGGATCTACCTTAAAACTTGATCATCGGGTCAAGCCTGATGATGACAAAAACATAAGTTAAGGAAGGATTTTGAAAGCGCTGTATCACCAAAATTGCAGGCAATACGCTATTCGCTATTATCACTAACGCTTGCACTTCTCAATTCTATGAGCACAGAGCGCTGCAAGATTTAGTATATCGCTTTCACGCGCACCCATAGTTAAAATCTGCACTGGTTTACTCAAACCACATAACACTGGCCCAATAAGTGTACAACCACCAAGCTCTTGTAATAATTTAGCCGATATATTTGCACTATGTAGTGCAGGCATAATTAACACGTTTGCAGGTTGGCTAAGTCTACAGAAAGGATAGAGCTTTAACATATCTGGATTAAGCGCAACATTTGCTTGCATTTCACCATCATACTCAAAGTCTATATCAGACCTCTTATCCATCATAGAGACAGCATTTCTAACTCTCTCTGCTTTCTCGCGCATTGGATTACCAAAGTTTGAGAATGAAATAAACGCAACTCTTGGCTCATGCCCAAGATGCCTTACTTCATGCGCAGCTTGAATTGCAATATCAACTAATTCTTCTGATGTAGGAATTTCATTAATAGTTGTGTCAGCAATAAATATGGTTCTCCCTCTACTTAACATAGCAGAAAGACCAAACATTATTTTACCTTCTTGCTTATCAATAATCTTTGTTACATCTTCTAATGAAGCAATATACGGACGAGTAAGTCCAGTGATCATCGCATCGGCTTCACCATTTTCCAGCATCATCGACGAAAAAATATTTCTATCACGCTTCACCATTCTTGCGCAATCTCGTTGTAAGTAGCCCTTACGTTGTAATTTAGAATATAATTGTGAAATATACTTAGGAGTATTTTCATTGAGTGCAGCGTTGGTGATTTCAATCCCCTTAACGCTAGCACCAATTGCACGAAGTTTTTTCTTAATACCTTCCTCATAACCTACAAGTACTGGGGTGCCATAACCTTGATTTCTCCACTGGACTGCAGCACGAACCATTTGCTCTTCATCGCCTTCAGAGAAGATCATGCGTTTTGGTTCCGACTTCAACCTTTCAAAGAAAAGGTTCATTAGGTTATTAGTAGGATTCAATCTAGATGCTAACTGTCTACGATATTCATTAAAATCTTTAATCGGCTTCTTCGCCACACCTGACTCCATAGCAGCTTGTGCCACAGCAATCGGTACAACATGAATCAATCTAGGATCAAACGGAGTAGGAATAATGTAATCAGGCCCATACTTTAGTTTTCTTCCTGCATATGCTGCCGAAACCTCTTCTGGCACATCTTCTCTAGCGATTTGTGCCACAGCGCGAGCAGCAGCTATTTTCATGTGATCATTAATAGTAGACGCTTGCACATCTAATGCTCCACGGAATATATAAGGGAATCCCATTACATTATTCACTTGGTTCGGGTAATCAGAACGACCTGTTGCAACAATTGCATCATCCCTAACAGCTTTAACTTGTGCAGGGGTAATTTCTGGATCTGGGTTTGCCATCGCGAATATTATTGGCCTACTAGCCATACTCTTAACCATACTAGGTGTCACAGCATCTTTAACCGATAATCCCAAAAACACATCAGCACCAACCAAAGCTTCTGACAGCGTTCTAAGCTTTGTCTTAATAGCATGGACTGCCTTCCACTGGTTCATTCCATCTTTGCGGCCTTCGTAAATGACTCCCTTGGTATCACAAAGAATCACATTATTTTGACGCACACCAACGCTTTTAATCAGTTCCACACAAGCAATTGCAGCAGCCCCTGCCCCATTAACTACAACTTTAAGATCTTCTAATTTTTTACCTGTTATATGGGCCGCATTTATTAAGCCAGCCACAGTAATGATTGCCGTACCGTGTTGATCATCATGGAACACTGGTATATCCATTAATTTCTTTAGTTCCGTTTCAATTATGAAACACTCAGGTGCTTTAATATCTTCTAGGTTAATCCCGCCCCAAGATGCCCCTAAATATCTAACAGCATTAATAAATTTTTCTGGATCTTCAGTAGAAACTTCTATATCCACAGCATCAATATCGGCAAATCTTTTAAATAAAACAGCCTTACCTTCCATAACAGGCTTGCTTGCAAGCGCACCTAAATTCCCCAAGCCTAAAACAGCAGTGCCGTTTGAAATCACAGCAACATAATTACCTTTAGAGGTGTATTCATATGCTTTTCTTGGGTCTTTATGAATTTCTAAACAAGGAGCTGCAACTCCAGGCGAATATGCGAGTGACAAATCTCTTTGATTAGTTAGTGGCTTTGGCATCTCAAGCGCAACTTTGCCGCGTGGTTCGCGGGCGTGGAAGTCAAGCGCCTCAGCGTATAATGTATTTTCCTTTTCTTGTGGGGTAACTTTTTTATTTTGAGTTTGAATCTTTTTAACCGACTTTACTACTTTAGACTTTATTTTTGACATATACGAAATTACTCAGACGTTATGTCCTCATATTACCATTATTATTTTAAAACAGAACCAATTTTTGCTGCCGTATTAACCATTTGTTAAGCAAGTATCACTAATAATCAGATTAGACAGATGAAAAATGGATTTAAGATTATGTCAGATTTATCAACATTATTTATAATGATAGCTACTTCGGTAACCCTGCTAAAAGCATATGTTAAAACAACTACAAAAGAGATCAGGCTAGCGCGTATCAGCAATAAAAAGTCTAAGAACTAATTTCTTCCCAGACCTTTTCTCTCTTCTTGCTCAAGCATCGCCTCTAGACGATCGGCAATAGTAGGAACTGAATCATCAGCATAAACAGGACATACATCGGATCCTTGTACCTGCCCAGCACCTAAAGCAGTCGAAGAGGATGCACGCACCTTTCCACCAATAGTTGCTGGCGGCGTAAGGCATAAATCACCTAGTGGAGAAGGAGACCTACTTACAAACGGCTCTTCTTCACATTCAATAAAAGGATCGTACATTGGAGGTGTGTCAACTGTTTCAAAGCCTTCTTTTCTTGCCATAACGCAATTTACAGATTCATCATCCATAAACATCATTTTGCCTTGCTTCACTCCGCTTTCTATTGTTGCTAATGTCAAAAGTTCGTTTTTATCTTTTTTAGGTGCATATAAATTCGATGTAAAGTTATCCCTAATTGATAACTTTGGATCAGAATCAGGTGTATATATCGGCAAGTCATATGGTTCCTCCAGCAAAACAAATAGCGTCTCCTTAATCATATCTGGAAACATACTGTTGCTTACTATAGCTGTAGGTAAGTCATGCTGACTTCTATATATGATAAATTCTTTCAGCTCCTTTTCATTTATAAATGGCTGAAATTCGCTATAATCTTTTTTATATTTTTGCCTTAATTTCTCTATTACATCTTTTGATCTAAATATCTCACACAGCTCTTTTCTATCTGGATGATATTGGTTATTAATAAATTTGAGCTCATCATTCAAATGCGTAAATATTGCAATATCCCGCAACATTCTTCTAAACCCATCCAAACCTGTTTCACGATACATTTCAAAAATCTCATTTGGAGATTTATCAGGATACAAAGTCACAAAATATTGATGCATATGACCAGAAACTATAGTCCTATCAAAATCTAGGGCAACAAATGCATAGTCATTATATTTTTCAAACATAGCAGCAACTTCATAAATTAATTACAGAATTTTACATCAACTTTGAACTTTGCAAAAGAGCAATTAATTGACTTGTATTTATGTAATTTTGCGTTTTAAACTATCTAAATGAAATTCAACGAACTTACACCATGAACAAACTTTTCAAAATTCTCGTAGCTGTTTTATTACCTCTTAATTTGGCGGTAGCTAAAGTCAATATAACTGGGGAGATTGTCAAAATCGAAGTTGAAGATAAGAAACATATCACAACCATAAAACTCACCAATAAAGATGGTTCACCTGTAACTCCAGACCAACTACAAACTTTTCATACTGAAAAAATTCACTTACTTATTATTGATGATTCGCTAAGCGATTATTCTCACATCCATCCTACTCCAACTGAAAATATGGGAGAGTATGAGTTTGATTGGTATCCAAAGAAATTAGCGAAATACAAAATTTGGGCAGATATTATGCCTAATGAAGAATCATCTTCCAATTTCGTTGTGATTAATGTAGAAAACAAAATTGCTAAAAGAGCTAAAATCGATCGCTCTACTCAGAAAAAAGTTACACATGAAAACTTAACATTTAATATCAATTATACTCCAAAAGTTTTGACCACTAAAAAAGATGGACAAATCAACATCAAAATCACTGACGCTGATGGCAATCCATTCACAGGTCTCGAGCCAATTATGGGGGCATTTGCCCACTTAGTTGGGTTCTCTGAGGATTTTAAAACAGTGGCTCATATCCACCCTATGGGCGAAGAACCAGAATGGTTTTGGGAGAACGGTGGGCCAGAACTGGAATTTCATATTAATCCCCCAAAAGCTGGGTTTTATAAGTTCTTTTTACAACTGAAAATTGATGGTCAGGAACACTTTGTTCCTTTTGGGGCTTTGGTGAAGTAGCCTAAGAGCCGAATTTACACAATATAGTCTTAAATTCACAAATAGTTAATAAATTAACCCTTTGTTAATTTTTTTGCTATAGAATCTATATTATAAGTATTGCTACATCTTGAGGTTATTATGAAGTACCAAAACACGCGTGGTTTTAGCTTAGTTGAGCTTTCTGTTGTGATAATTATAATCGGTTTATTGGTTGGGGGTATTAGCGGTGGCTCAATGCTCGTCAAGCAAGCAGAGATCAGATCTGTCGTTGCTGACTTAAAAAATATGCAAACTTATTATGCCACATTTAAAACTACATACGATGCAGTGCCTGGAGATTTCAAAAATGCCGATACATATTGGACAGGCACTTCTTGTCATGCCACAGTTTCTACTGCATGTAACGGTGATGGCGATGGAGTAATTAGATGGCGCGATGTTACAACAACGGCCGCTGGCGTGGGTGATGAAGCTGGCAGAGCCTTAAAGCACTTATCACTCTCAGGAATCATGCCTATTTCAGTTGGGCAATTAACAATCACTTATGCAGGCGGTTTAAACCTACTATCTACTGCAACACAATTAGTTCCTCCACTAGCTAAAAGCGATAGCACAAACTGCTTATTCTATGCCTACAATACTGTAAGTGTAGCCACCACAACTGATGCAATTGGTGAAAATGCCGCAGGTACAACATTCTTAGCTTCTCCTTGGGCTGGGGCCTCTACTAATGCCATTTTCCTCGGCGGGATTATTTCCACCGCTAATAAAAGTTGTGCAAAAGGCGCATTATCGCCTACAGCCGCTTTTAGTGTAGATCAAAAAATTGATGACGGCGTATACTCTTCAACTTCAGCATTAGGTGCTGGTACTGGCGCATTTAGGGCGATGGAAGGAATGGATCCCCCAACTTCCACATGCTTATCTGGCGGTAACTACAATGTTACTGGTGGTATCGCAAAATCTTGTTTTGTAGGTTTTATAGCTCAGTAGAAGGCGGTGTACCGAATACCAGTCTGTCAAATGCTTTACACTGGTGCATAGACACTCCATTCATATTGGATATCTGCTAAAAGAACAAAAACTTCTTTTTGTCCTTTGCTGCTTTTGAATAGACACCTTTTTCATTAAACAGGCATATTGTATTTGGTCCATGTCTAAGAGTGAATCTATCAGACACACGTTCTATAATAACATATCCACCTTCTTGTCTATAGTTGACCAAACCTTCGTTGCCATATGGATCTACAGCAAAAATCGCAGGTAATTCAGAATTCACATCTCTAAACTTCAGATAGGTGAACTCTCCATCATCAAACACTTGCAACGGCTCGATCTCACTAACTTTACCAGAAATAGTGTACTCGAAATTATAAAGCTCAGGTTTAGACAAATTAGGACCAGATCTTGTATTAACCTGAGTTACAGTTCCTGCACCAAGATTATACTGTTCTGGATATACAAACTTCATTACGAAATTAAGATTTTCATCTTGGACACCAGTAGCTTCTTCGGCATGCATCTCAAAAAAATACATTCTCTTATTAGTAATAACAGTCATGTTTGTAGTTGCATTCTCTTCAACAGGCTTAATGAAAATTCTATTTCCAGCAGGCACCATCTGCCAAGGGGTTGGTGTTCCCATAGATATAGTATCAATTTCTTCATCTAACGCGAATTCTATTATCGATTGATATTCGTAGTGACCAGTAAATTTAAAAACTGTATTCGGCGTATAATTTATTATTTTGATTCTACTTTCACCACCAATTGGCCTCGCAATGCCACCCGCATGAGCGAAATTCATAGTTATCATTAATGACAACGCAACTAAAACTCTTAACATTAATAGCTCCTAATCTTAACTTACAGATCTAAAACAAGTATTACAGGATTTAAGTATTTTACAACTTATAAGTTGTATAACTTATAACAGTAAAGCTTAAATTAGATCTCCCATTCTCATCTTTTTTCTCAAGATCCAACATTTTGAAATTAATTTCAGCCATCCATGTCGTAGTTTCTTGAGATGTTTTTGATTTTTCAGTTGCCTCGAATACAACCTTAGCTCTTTCAGGTAAATCATACTCTCCAAACAATTCAACTGATTTTACTTGGATGATTCGCCTCGTCCTATCTTTATACTTAATTATTGGACTATCTGGATTTGCTTCTGGATCAACATAATCGGCAAAATCTCTATAAATTTTAAGTGATGAAAGGGTCTTAATTCTAGATAAAGAATTCTGCAGGCCCTCACCTTCAAAATCACTATACTGATATGACTCTCTGAATTTCACGTATTGACTCACCATATATCGCGCAACGGAAATATTGATTGGTTCTTTCACGTCAGATAAAGGCTTAATATTTGGAAAATATTTTACAGTGTCGTAAGCATACATTGGGAACGGAACATATTTCAATTCCGCATCTTGTTTCATAAGTTCATACATAATGTAGAAAGATAAAACAACGCCAACCAATATAACTATTATATAACTTCTTAGTGTATAAGGTAGTAAGTACTTATAAGCATACCACTCCTTTACATCAGTGAAATACCCAGCGCTATCAACATACCTCTGAATATTTTTATTAACTTGATCCAGCATAATACAATTATCAAACCATCTATTAATAAGCTAGCAAGGAAAACTACGCATTAAAAGAGTTTTTTCAGAAACTAATAATTTTTCATATTTCAGAATGTAAAGTCGTGTTTGCAGTTTCATGGCTGCTAGCAACTAATGCGGGCTCTTTTGAAGGTACGACATGATAAGTGGCAATTATTGTATCATTAGTACTTTTTATGAATTTTTGAATATCTTGCTCTAACTGGAAGCTTCTTGATTGCTCTTTATAAATCTTATTGCACTCAGCAATACTTGAACTCAAATACGATACCCACTCGCTCTCCGTTGCAGCGTTAGTTGTAGATAGTGTAACCCCTGTAAGATAACTTATATTAATTGTAAATGGCGATGTGTAATCTACATCCTGAACCAATAGGTCATTGCCTGCTGTGGTAAAAATTGACACAAAGCAATTCGCTTTGTCCGCTGCATATAAATTTGGAGCTGCTTGAGATGCAACGTTAATAAATCTGATCATATCAACCGAATTCAAGCCAAATGCAGAAAGCTTTCCATCAATGAAGGTATCAATAGGTGCATATGTCGTTCTATTTAAGACTGTATCAATCGTGACGTACGGATGTGCAGTCATAAAATCTTGTTCTATAGGCCTAAGGGTTTTCATGTAATTCATATTTCACTCCAAAAAAATATACCAATCAAAATGTTATGGAGAAATTTTTTTGATTGCAACTTCATTTATCACATAATCGACTTTTTTATCCCAATCATCTGTTTCAATCTTGTCTAATTCCTGCGCTGAAAATGCCACCAATACTGTTGTGGCATTAGTTAGCTTCGCTAAAGCTCTATCATAGTAGCCAGCTCCATAGCCTATTCTATGACCTTCTAGGTCATACGCAAGACATGGTAAAATAACTAGGTCTGGGATAATAGTTTCACACGATTCAATAGGCTCGTAACAATACTTATTTTTTTCCACAAAATCACCAGCTTGCCACCTTTTAAAAACTAGGTTATTTCCATCAATTCGAGGGAGACAAGTCTTTTTAAAAGCACATTTCTCCAGTGTTTTAAGTATCGACACCTCAGATTTGATTGGGTAATACCCAGCAATCACCGTATGTTCGCTATTTTCTAGGAAATCTATAAGCCTCAAATTTATTGATTCCTCAGCAATCTTGCGGTCTTCAAAGCCTATTCCTTCACGTATAACCCTCATTTTTCTTCGCGCTAAGTCTTTCATAAAAAAAGAAATTTAAATTGTAATATGCTTTTTTTAACAATACTATAAAAGTATGAACCTAATCAAACAGGTTATTTATGAGAGTGCTAATAATTGAAGATAATTCTTCAACAGCCAAGACAGTTGAACTTGCCTTAGCAAAAGAGGGGATCGTCTGTGACATCGTTGTTCTAGGCCAAGAAGGTCTGGAAATAACCAAATTATATGAATATGGGTTAATCATCTTGGATTTAATGCTTCCTGATATGCATGGCTATGATGTGCTGAAAAAAATAAGAACTTCTAAAATGAATGTTCCTGTCTTGATTTTATCAGGACTTGGGGATTCTGAACAAAAAGTAAAAGGACTGGGTTTTGGAGCTGATGATTATCTGACAAAACCATTTAATATAAGCGAGCTTGTGGCGCGCGTGAAAGCTATTACTAGAAGGTCAAAAGGCCATTCTGAATCAATGGTTGAGATTGCGGATTTAAGAATTAATCTTGATTCCCACACATCATCAATTGGCAACAAGCCTCTTCATCTTACTTCTAAGGAGCAATCTGTGCTTGAATTACTTGCTCTACACAAAGGCCAAGTAGTTACAAAAGAACAGTTTTTGACACACTTGTATAATGGAATTCACGAACCTGAACTCAAAATCATCGACGTGTTTGTATGCAAGATGCGTAAGAAACTATTTGAGGCTTCAAATAAAAACTATCTTGAAACTGTCTGGGGTCGCGGTTATGTTCTGAAGCATCCTGATCAGATACCTGAGAACCAACGCAAAATTGCTGAAAATGAATAGTCTTAAAAGTTACCTGATAGCATTACTGATTGTGTGCTTGTCCTCTGTTTGCGTATTCGCTCTAGAGCCAAACCCGACACCAATAAAGGTCGATCTAAAGCCATCCAGCTATACAGATAACAAGCTTGAAATGCGTTTGCATATGTCTATCCCAGATGGCTGGAAGGTTTATGCTCCAGATCCAGGTGATACAGGCTTACCATTAGATCTACAACTATCTGGCACTACAAATATGAAGGATTTTGTCGTGCAATGGCCTAAATCAGAATTGATGATTGATAAATTTGGCAACGAAGAATTAAAGACTAATGTTTTTACACACGAAATGGTCGCGGTGGTTACATTAACACCACAAAATCCTAAAGAAAAAGTACTTGTAAAAGCAAAACTAAGTTTTGGCGCATGTGAAAAAATTTGTATTGCTGCTACTGAAAACTTTCAATTTGAAGTACAGCCTAATTTTTTAGGTCATAATTCAACTGACCAGAATTTGAGTCATAAAAAACAGTGCTCTCCAAATAAAATGTCAAATTTGTATCCTGATTACCCATTTTATATAATCTTACTCTTCGCTTTAGCAGGTGGGATAATTTTAAACCTAATGCCATGCGTCTTGCCAGTACTTGCTCTGAAGCTATTAAATATTGTTAAATACGCAGGATTATCAAAAAAGGATATAACCATAAATTTGCTAGCGACTTCCTCGGGTATTATTTTTATGTTCCTAATTTTAGCTGGCATAACAATAGTCTTAAAAACACTTGGAGTGAA
>CAZVFD010000021.1:10837-24554 GCA_964625465.1 uncultured Candidatus Midichloriaceae bacterium
GTGAACTTTGGTTGGGGCTTTCAATTTCAAGAGCCTTGGTTCTTAATATTCATTGCTATTATACTATTAGCATTTGCCTCGAACTTATGGGGCGATTATGAAATTTCACTACCTCAATGGCTGGCGAACTCAAGTACACCGAAGAAGCAAAGTGAGCACTCAATACACAATAGTTTTGCTGCAGGTGCTTTTGCAACAGTATTGGCCACACCCTGCACTGCCCCATTTTTATCAGTTAGTATAGCATTCGCACTGAGTCAAAGTGAATTTATGATTTTATTGATATACTGCACAGTCGGAATCGGCATGGCTTTACCCTATCTGCTTTTAGCTGCGACCCCAAAAGCTCTATCAATCTTACCGAAACCTGGAAAGTGGATGATAACACTGAAAAAATTCTTCGCAGTTCTGCTTATAATAACTTTAGTTTGGATACTTTACGTGTTGTATTATCAGATCAGTACTTTCTCACTTTTGATACTAGTTGGCAGCTTAGTCATATTTAAATTCGTACTCTCAAGAACTTTTAAAAACAAAATCATTAGTATTGTTTTAATTATTTTGGCCACCACAGGTGTTTTGTTCCTTCCTCAATTTATGGAGAGAAATGTGGTTAAGAGCGAGATGTATCACTCTTCTTTATGGGAAGATTTTAGCCAAACAAAATTAGACGAATATGTTAGCAACGGAAAATTTGTTTTAGTGGATATTACAGCCGAATGGTGCCTTATTTGCAAAAGCAATAAATTCTTTGTTTTAGAAAGAGCTGATATTTTAGATTTC
Source organism: uncultured Candidatus Midichloriaceae bacterium (assembly GCA_964625465.1). Lineage (GTDB taxonomy): Bacteria > Pseudomonadota > Alphaproteobacteria > Rickettsiales > Midichloriaceae > CAZLFQ01. The sequence continues at coordinate 11,621 of CAZVFD010000021.1, forward strand.
TTTAAAAAGAATAATATAATTTTAATGCGCGGCGATTATACCAATCACTCTGAAGAACTTCTACATTTTCTACAAAAACACAACCGCCCTGGAATACCACTTAATGTGATGTACGGGCCCAAAAATAAGCAAGGAATAGTTCTTCCAGAAATCCTAACAAAGGAATCTGTTATTGGAGCGTTCAAAGATTGCTGCTCATAAAGAGAGGCAGCCTCGATGGCAGAAAAGTACGGTGTCATTCCCACGAAAGTGCACTACTGTCTGGAAAGAGTTTTGATGGGATGACCGTAGTAGCGACCCCGTCACCCCGAACTCGTTTCGGGGTCTGTCTTTTTTAGATGCTGAATCAAGTTCCACATGACATTACAGAAAAATTTGCCCTCAACGCACACATTAATTCCTGTCTTCTCTGTCAAAACCTTCTGTACTGCTCCGAGAAGTGTGCAGAGGTGGGTTTTTCAATTTCAGTCTTGTAACACCAGAGTCTTATGTGCGCCATCACATATGACACCCAACTTAGACTGCTTGCACCCACAGAACCCGACTAACTTACTTTCAGAAGCTACATACTCCACTGGACTAAAGCCAGTTCCGGCATGGGAACCATCGCAAAATGGTTGTGTTTGGCTTAGACCACATGCACACCACTTATAAGTTTTACCTTGCTCTACTTCTACTTTAATTGATTTTTCCGACGCTATTTTTGGGAGCTTCATATATTGACCTTCATTGTTTAAATGTTATTCCAGCGTGCAAATGCCCGCTATTATGCTTAGCACGGATTGCTGCTTGCGTGGCTGCATCTAATCCCTTAAGTGTTAAAGTGATTTCCATCGCATTTGGATCACGACCATTCAACTTTTTTTCTACAGTCAAAAGAGCATTATCAATCAACGTGAGGCAAACATTACCTAAAGCTGTAGTTGCAGCCATGCAATATGCATTAAAATTACAGTCATCGCTAAACAACCTTTTTCCATTCGGGTCGCAATCCCCAGTAAATGCGCGCCAAGTTTCATATGCAAAAATTGGAACACCAAAATACCTACTATACGCTACTAAATTTCTTAGTGCATTAATCATAAATAACTGCAATGAAGGGAGAGGTTGTTTGAAATCCTTAGCTTCAGCTTGTTGTTTATCGTGATGTATTTCTTTTTTTCTATGCATTTGCAAATTATCAATATGGTTGTTGCAGTAGTATAGAAATGATAGCAAATAAATCAAAAGTAAATTTACTTGGATATGTCTTTGGATCTTTCAGATTTACTTCTTCTAACCCTTTCCCTCAGACCGTCATTACAACCAAACTCAACACACATCGACTTCCTTTCGGAACGAGAGGAACGGGGCAGGCATTGAACCATTGATTTACCATACATGTCCAATGAAACCTTTTTTGTAGTTTTCACACCAGAAACTTCTTCATAAGACTCAAATTCATCATCACTATCATACATGTCCAATAAAACCTTTTTTGTAGTTTTCACACCAGAAACTTCTTCACAAGACTCAAATTCATCATCACTATCACAACGAGCAATTTCACTTTTTTTAAATTGTTTCCCATCTCTATCAGGAGAAGAACTAAGAGAAGATGTAGAGCAATTTAAAATCTCTGATGCTCCACTATCATTCAACCCCATTTTCTTTAGTATTCTGTCAGCTGAAAGTTGCAACGAGTTACCACTCAGCGAACCAGCGATCATTCCAGATCCACGTCCACTATCATTCATTATAAAATCCCCTTTATTGCCTCGCGCGCTAGGATATCAGCTTTTTCATTATATTCAACCCCGCTATGCCCCCTAACCCACTTCCACTGAATATCGTGTTTAGATGATTCTTCCAGCAACTCCTTCCAAAGCTCTATATTTTTTACTTTTCCGTTATTCCAATTCTTTCTAAGCCAGTCCTTTATCCAAACTGTAATACCATTTTTAACGTATTGACTGTCGGTATGAATAACAATTTTGACTTTCTTTTTTACGCTCTTAATTGCCTCAATCGCGGCTCTTAACTCCATGCGATTATTTGTAGTATTAAGTTCAGCTCCTGAGATTTCTTTTTCTTTATCACCCCAAATTAGCACTGCCCCCCAACCTCCAGGGCCTGGGTTACCACTACATGCTCCATCACAATATATATGAAGTTCTTTCTCCATGAACGCTCTCTACCTCAAAAAATTGCCAAACTCAACGATGTGAACTATTCTCTCATTATATTTTTTTAGAATCAATCACCAAGAAAGGAAAACTACCTATTCTCCCATTTTATCTGTTGAGATGCAACATACAGCGTACAAGGAACTATGATTAATGTTCCAATATATGTCGCCATAGCTGGAACTTCGCTAAACACTATAAACCCTACAAATGCTGAGAGAACTAATTCTAAATATCTATATGGTGCTACAGCTGAAGCCTGTACGAAGCTAAACGCTTTTAGTAAGCAATATAATATTAAATTACTTCCAGCCCCCAAAATTGCCAACAAAATCAATTGGTGAGTTGTAATGTCCTGCCAAAACAGCATCGCTGGGTATACACCAAGAACAGAGGTCACAACTGCAGAGTAGAATAACATGCTTAGCATAGATTCTTTCGCTACATATTTTTTATTAATAATGTCTAAACTTGCAAACATCACTGAAGATAGGAGAAGAATCAAAGCGAATGGCTCAAAAGCTTCATGAACTGGGTTAAACACAATCACTACTCCCACAAAACCTACCAGTGTAACAGCCCACAGCCTTCCGGAAACTTTTTCTCCTAAGAAAATTGGTGCCATTATCAAAATAAACAAAGGTATAGTAAATGTCATAATAGTTGCAGTTGCAATTGGCACCAGATTTAAACCCAAAATCCAAATAGCAATACCAAAATATAACAAAGAGCCACGCACAACATGCATAACTAATCTATTGGTATGGAAGGACTTTGCTCCACCATAAATCATAAATGGCAACAGTGACAACATGCCAAAGAAACAACGACAGAAAGTTGTTTGAGCAAAATGCAGGTCTGAACCTACATATTTAGCAATCACGTCATTTAAATTGCTGATTACTAGGCTAAGAATAAACCAAGCAATTCCCACTATATATTTTTGGCCTTTTGTCATTGTGTATACTTTTATTTAATATTCGAAGTATTATACAGGTAAACAATCTGTTTGTCTATCTATGATGTCCCTTGCCTACATTCTCACCTAAGAAGGCACAGCTCAAAGGACCAGGCTTGACTTGAGGTGGGGTTGTCTCAGGCACACCAGCTGCTAATGCTGTTGATGATACTGCCTGATTCAGCTTTTTTCCAGATTCAACAACCTTATATAGCCTTTCTAACTCTTTAGGCGATAACACCTTAGGGTGCTCAAATAACTGCAATACTTTCTGAGACTTATCTTGCTCAGTTAAAGCTAAATCATGATCCAGAATCTTGTGAGCCAAGTCATTTGTAAATCCCAACTCTACTAAAGTTTTAAATGCTAAAAATCCATCTCTTTGGCAATTAAAAAGCTCATATTTTTCATCTCTGACTTTACCAAAATCAAATTGCTTGCCCAATTTCAGAAAAAGCTTTGCAAATGTCTTACCTAATTCTTGCAGTGCTAGTCCTTCCTTTTTGTCTTTTTTAGTTGAAAAGCCATAGCTAAGTCCTGCTAATCTAAGCAATAAGTTTCTTTGCCTATCTTCTTCATCAGAATAGTCATTATCATTAAGCTCATTGTCGTATTCACAAGCATCTTGAAACGTACAAGTATTAACAATCGTAGATAATGAATCAATATTTCCTTTTGCTAACTCCCAGTTTTGCTTACCAACCTTTTGAGCAAAAGTCTTGATAAAATTTCTGATTGGAATCTCAATTTGTTGTAACGGGTGAGCTGCATCTTTTAATGTCCAGAATTTTCTTTCAGCTTCATGTGCATAATTCCAAAGATCTAGTATACCTAACAACTCTGTAATTTTCGGCTGAAGAATAACCTTTTGACCTCCTCTAAAAAGTTCTGCAAACCAATCGCTTAATACTTCATAATTATTTTGTTCATTAATTATCTGATCAAATTCGACCTTAGTACTAACACCCGCCAGTTGAATAAAAAGATTACCTTTCATACCACTATTTTTCATAATTATCTGAAGTCATATAATATACCAAATCGTTATTACTCAAGTATTTTCTTCGAAAAACTTGCATTATGCTGGCATTTACCATTATAATAGACGGTGAAATGTTAATTATTACTAGCAATGAGCATAGACGTTATAGCTGATAGAATCCCATCGTATGCCGATGATATAAAGCTGAATTTGATGGAAATATTCTCTGATGAAGTTGAAGGCCTGACCGTACAACAAGTCTACGGAATTGCGCTATCATGCTGCTATAATCTTAAACACGAACAAATACTTAATAACTTCAGAAACGAAGCAAAAGTTATACTTGATGATTCGCAGCTAGTTGCAACCAAAAAAGCTGCAGCTATTATGGCAATGAACAATACTTACTATTCGTTCACTGGAACGATATCTGATGATGAAATTAAAAAAATGTCAGCAGATCTTCACATGCACGTATTAACCGATCATGGAATTGATAAGACTGATTTTGAAATGTATTTAATTGGCGTTTCAATACTCAATCACTGTGATTACTGCATTAATTTTCATGCAGAAAGGCTATTACGTAGAGGCGTTGCCAAAGTTGCAATTCGCAATATCGCAAGAATAGCTTCAGTGTTGAGAGCCGTAGTAGAAGTAATGGAAATTGAGAGACTGCGTAACTATGATTTCGTAGCTAGAGAATCAAATTTATAATCATGACAATAAAAGTTGCAATATTAGGTAAGCCAAACGTTGGCAAGTCTACACTATTTAATAAATTATGTGGTAGAAGGCTTGCCATTACCCATGATCAACCCGGAGTTACCAGAGACAGGAAAGAATATAAAGTAACATTAAACAAACAAGAATTTATATTAATTGACACGGCAGGTCTTGAAAAATCGAAAGAACTCCTTTCAAAAAGCATGGTAAGCCAAACTCTTACAGCTGCAAAAGAAGCAGATATAATATTATTCATGGTTGATGCTAGATACGGCCTCGATGATGACGATAAGGACTTTGCAAATCAGGTACGGAAATTTGGCAAAAAAATTATACTTCTAGCTAATAAATCAGAAGGAAAACAAAATTTAGATTATAAGGCTCTATACAAACTAGGCTTTGGCGATCCTATTTTTATAGCAGCGGAACATAAAATTGGTTTTGATTTAATAGCAAAGGCTATCGCTGAATCTAGCAAAGATATTGAAGTTACACCACCTAAGCAAGAAGAGGAGTCCCACCATTTAAGATTTAGTCTAATTGGCAGGCCAAATGTAGGAAAATCCACAATCTTTAATAAGTTATTAGGGTTTGAGAGAGTTATAACTTCGGAAATCTCAGGAACCACTCGCGATGCAATTAGCCACTTTTTAGAAGTCGACGGCAGGCCTGTTGAATTAGTCGATACCGCTGGACTTCGCAAAAAAGGAAGAATAAACGAAGAAGTTGAAAGCCTTTCTACCGCAGAAACTATAAATGCCATACGTAGAAGCCACGTAGTTGCTATAACTCTGGATGCTAGTCAAGCGATGGAAAAACAAGATTTAACCATCGCAAACGTTGCAATTAAAGAAGGAAGAGCAGTTGTTTTGGTAATTAACAAATATGATTTGGTCACCGATAAAAAATCATTCAAAGATGAACTTGATTATTTGATTAGCCGTAACATGACAGACGTAGTTGGCATACCAGTCGTTTATATGTCAGCTCTTAAAGATAAAAATTTAAACCATTTGTTTAAAGCCATCTTTAAGGCTGAAAAAATTTGGCAATCAGACCTATCAACCAACAGCCTAAACAGATGGCTAAAGGCTGCGACCGAATCTCACATACCACCGCTATCCAAAATGGGCCGCAGAATACGCTTAAAATACATGACTCAAACAGGCAATCGCCCGCCGACATTTACGATATTTGCAAATATCCCAGATGATCTTCCACCTTCATATTCCAAGTATTTGATGAATTCCATGCGGGAAGCTTTTGATATGTACGGAACCCCTATAAGGATCAAATACCGTAAAATTGACAATCCATACTTAAATAAGGCATAGCCTCATTTTTAGATGAATAAGGCATTGCAAATAGTTAGCTGATGTTGTATCTTCAGTTACGGATAAATCATAAATTTCAAGCAATGAATCCTGGTCACAACCGACCTATTCTATTTTACCAATCAAATTTCACAAAAATAATTTCACGCGCCTATATCTCTGGAGGAATCAATGAGTAAGAAAAAAACACATCTAAGCAAAAATCCTCAACACAAGTCTGCAAAAGCAAGACATGCCGAGCATATGTTGCAGGAGCATCACAACTTAGTTGGCATTTTATTCATGTTATTTAATGCACTCTCAATTGCTGTTTTGTACGCAGCGATAAAAACTCTCACAAAAGATATGAGCTCCAGCTTAGTAGTGTTTATATATAAATTTTCCATTCTAGTACTAATTATTCCTTGGTGTCTTTACGGTGGTTTAAAGTCACTTAAAACTGAAAAAATCCATCTACATTTATCCCGCGGCTTTCTAAGTATTTGCGGTTCATTATGTTTGTTTTATGCAATCAAATATATTGAATTAACAGACATCACAGCCATTGGTTATATGGAGCAGGTAATTTTGGTTATCATAGGAATTCTCTATTTTAAAGAAAAGGCTACCAACACCAAAATTCTAACAATAGTTCTCAGCTTTGCAGGTGCAATGCTGGTTGTGTATCCTGATGTCATTACATTAAACCATTATTATTTACCTGAATTCCATAAGATTGATGTTAAAGGTGAGTTTAATAAATATTATGTATTTGTGTTCTTATCTATTGCATTTTGGGCTACTAATTGCACTGTGATCAAAGTATTAGGAAAAACAGAAAAAACCAAGGTTCAACTGTTCTACGTCATGCTCATATCATGCATAGTTGCTTATCCGCTTGCTTTCATGCACTGGCAACCAACAACAATCTTTGGTGGAGCAGTCGAGATAAAGCTTCCAGAAAGACATCTCTCATTTAATGAGCTTGGACTACAACTTAAGCACGTACCCGTTCTAGCTCTACTTTCTCTGTGTTATTTTATTCACAGCATTGCATTCTTCAAAGCATTGAAGTATGCTGAACTCTCTACTGTTATACCTTTCGACTATAGCAGATTAGTGTTTACTGGAATTTTGGGCTTTCTTTTCTTCAATGAAATACCAAAAGATGGTTCATATGTTGGCTATCTTTTAATTGTTGGAGCAGGAGTTTACTTAATAAGAGCTGAAGCTAAACGTAGAAGAAAGAAAAAAGAACAGCTAGAAAAAGAGCAAATGGAAGAGGCAGAGTTAGAAAATGCATAGTTCAAGCAAAAAGTTTAAGCCTACTAAGACTATGTCGGGCATTTTAATGATGGTGCTGCACGCTCTTGCTATGTCTATATTGTATATCTTGGCCAAGAACCTAACAAACGCTCTCCACCCTTTTCAAGTGGCTTTTCTATATAAATTTGCCATCCTACTTGCAATTACACCGTGGTGCTTCCACGGAGATTTTCGCAAGAACCTTAAAACAAAACGCATTGGTATGCATGTAGCAAGAGGTACTTTTAGTTTACTTGGCACACTATGCTTTTTCATTGCGGTCTCAAGCTTAGAAGTAACTAACGCTGCTGCAATAACATATCTGGATCATATCTTAGTTATTCTAATCGGTTTCTTTTACTTTAAAGAAAAAGTAACCACACCAAAGCTGGTTATGATCGCTTTGAGTTTTGTAGGGGCATTACTAATTGTAAAACCAGGATTTGTAAGCTTTAACAGATCATATGTGTACTTATTTATGGCTCTTATTTTCTGGGCATTGAACTGTACTGTCATTAAAATGCTTGGGTCAACAGAACGTTCTAAAGCACAGCTATTTTACGTCATGCTATTCTCTTCAGCATTTTCCTGTCCAATGGCTCTATACGAATGGAAGCCTGTACAATTGTGGCATCTTCAATATATTGGGGTAATCGCTCTATGCTATCTTGTACACTCAGTGGCTTTTTTCAAAGCTTTCAAGTTTGCCGATATGTCAACTGTAATGCCTTTTGACTATTGCAGACTATTGTTTACTGGATACTTAGGCTACGTGATATTAAAGGAGATTCCTGACCAATACTCATTACTTGGTTACGCTCTTATCATTATTGGCGGCCTCTACGCAATTCAACACGAAGCTAGGAAAGGCAAGAAAGTTAAAGAAGCTAAGAAACTTGAACTTGAGGCTGAATACGAGCAAGCATAATAACCTATATAAAGTGAAGTCATGAGCATGAATATAAAAGGTGTTACATCAGATTCAAGAGAGGTGCAAAAAGGCTTCCTATTTGTTGCAATTGACGGTCATAATCTCAATGGAGAAAATTTCATCCCAGATGCTGTAAAAAACGGAGCCTCAACTGTGGTGGTTCATAGTGATTCAACGATTGATAATATTGCGAATGTTGAGATCATCAAAGTTGACAATCCTCGCCTATATCTAAGTGAAGTCTCAGCCAAATTTTACTCAAACCAGCCTAAGCAACTTATGGCAGTAACTGGTACGAGTGGAAAAACTTCTACCGCGTATTTTTTTAAGGAATTATGTAGTCTATCTGGTTTTAAAAGCGCAAGTATAGGAACACTAGGTGTCATTTCTGATGAAGTTGAGTTTGATACATATGACTTCTTAACCTCGCCTCCTGCACCACTTCTTCATAAAATCTTAAATGATTTAGCAAAAAAACAGATCGATCATGTTTGCGTTGAAGCCTCTAGTCACGGACTAAGCCAATATCGACTAGAGTATGCAAATTTCAAGGCCGCAGGTTTTACAAATTTTTCTAGAGATCATCTAGATTATCACTCAGATATGGATGATTATTTTCAATCTAAAATGAGGTTGTTTCACACAGTGCTCAAAAATGGAACTGCAGTAATTAATGCTGATATCCCAGAGTTTGAGAAAATACAATCTAATTGTTCTAGTCATAAAATTTTATCATACGGCAGAAAAGGTGAATTCATTAAACTCATAGATAGTGGTGAGAATTACATAATCATTGAAGTAGATGGTAAGAAATACACAACTGAATTCACTCAATCAGCAACTTTCCAAACACATAATTTAATGTGCGCTTTAGGTTTGGCAATTACTTCTCATATTCCAATAGACACATTAATAAATGCTATTCCTAAGTTAAAAACCATACCTGGCAGGTTACAATATGCTGGTGAATACAATGGCGCCACTATATACGTTGATTACGCTCACAAACCAGAAGCATTAGAGGTGATTCTAAGATCATTAAAGCAAACTTGCCAAGGAAGGCTTCATGTATTATTTGGATGCGGAGGCAATCGAGATAAGGGTAAACGCCAAATAATGGGAGAGATAGCATCTAAGTATTCAGATGTTATCATAGTTACCGATGACAATCCCCGCCACGAAGATCCTGCAGAGATTCGTCGACAAATAATTTCTGGCTGCCCAAACTGCACTGAAATCGGTGACAGGGCTAAAGCAATTCGCCATGCTATCTCGCAGCTTAAAAAGAATGATATTTTAGTTCTTGCTGGCAAAGGGCACGAGGAATATCAGGTGATAGGCGACGAAAAGATTCATTTTTCCGATATGGCAGAAGTAAGAAAATACGTACAAACCTCCGACCCATTATCTGATTTGGAGTGATCCACGTACAGAGAAATTTCTGTTACTTGCACACTTATAAAACTAGGCACTCTCCATGCAATTCATCAAAAAGAATGGGTTCGTGATAGAATATTTCCTGTGTCATATTTATTTTTTCCGCGAATATTCTATTTTGCTGGTACTTAATAACATCAATAGCTGAGCTATAAAAAAACTCATCTTGATAATGCAATATCTCATCTAGATATGTACCATTATTGTAGGATCTACAAAAATTGATTATATCCGCAAACTCTTGGACTTGATCGCGGTAAACATAATAAATTAGCAATTTCGCTAAATACGGTAAAAAATTATCATGTAATGATGACAATGCATTTTCAAAAAATATTTGATACTCCTGACCAATGTCCTTTTGAATTTCCAATAATTTTTCTTTCAAAATATCTTCACCGCTTACAAGCAGATTTTTGAGATCTGGGGCAATTGCAAAAGTTTTAGTCTTTTTAACATAATGATATGGATCATATCCCATCTTAATTAAAACAAACTTTGTCACACGTTTTTCACTTGAAACAAACGTAAAGGCCAACTCGTCATATAAATGATCATATACATCATTCATAAACACTTTTACTGGATCAGGTCTATCATCACTCTGAAGAATATTAACTACGAACTTCTTCAAACTTCTAAAGATATTTTCATAAACAAGTTCTTTAGAGTAAGTCACTAGAACCGACCCATCTCTCATCTTCCATGCATCCTTTGCAGCATAACTTGTAAAACAACTATGAAGGAATATGTTATGCTTTACAGTAGGGTTTAAACTTTGAATTGTTTCTAATAAATACTCAGTATACGTAGAGGTAGAAAACAGGTGGGTACTATGCTTATTTCTGAAAACGCTACCATGTGCAGAAATTATTACTGCAGTATCAGAATCTATCCTATCTCTCATCACTGAAAGATCAGAAATATTCAGCTTATTTTTTCCATCTCCAATTAATAAAAAATCTGGGTGATCTGACACCATTGGCTCTGATTGAAGCTCAAAAAATTCGTGCTGCAATCGCGCACCTAAAATAAATACAACTTTATAAATAATTCCGCCCTTATATCACTTGAGACAGATATTATATTCAAAAAACGGTATATAGCCATAAAAAAAGCCGCTTTTCGCGGCTTTTTTTGAGCAACTATTACTAACTTTGTTGATCTGTATAATAATTGTGAATGCTATGTGGCTTATGTTTCATAGGGTTATTAGGGTGGTGCTTAATTTCAGAATTACGCTTTTTCTTAACATCTTTTTTCATTTCTTTTTTAGCATCTTTTTTAACTGCAGCTTTACCAGCGTCATCACCTTCATGAGCATAAGCATATTCTTGCTCTTGTGCTTCAGCACCTTCATTTGCATAAGCTGGTGCATTTATTAAAAGTGCAGCAACAGCCGCTAAACTTAAGAATTTTAACATAAAATTATACCTTAATTGATTTAGGAAATTATCCCTTAGTGTTTAGCCTATCTCATTTTTTTTCCTTAGGCAACAAGGTTATTTCCACTTTTGAACTTCAAGTACTACAGTAGTATACGGCTCATAATACCAAGGGAAAGGGACATTTAACAACAGAGGATTACCCCAGCTATAGCCAAATCCACCTTGTGATGTTTGCACATATTCTTCTACGGCAACGTCAGTATTTCCGGCAAAAGTCACAATATTAACCGCTTCTGATGTGGTGCAGTCGCGCGTTTCATTACTAGCATACGCCGCATTACCTATAGCCAATAGCGTGCCTCCTGTAGTAACAATCCTGGTTAAAAAGCCATCAATACGGCATCCACTTGTAGTAGCCTTTAAGTAGTAAGTGCCAGCAGGTATAGTAACGTAGTCATTAAAAGCAGTCCATGTTAAACCAGGCACATCATTGAATGAGACAAAGTTATATTGCCTTCTATTCCAACCCACAGGGCCAGAACCTACAAATCCTCCATAAGTCTGGTAAGTGATATATGCAAATCTAGGGGTTGGCGGCGCACTTGGGGGAGAAATCTGCACTTCTTTATTTGTGACTATCCTATAGTAGCTTAATGCTTGACGAGTTTGCCAAGCAACGAAATCATCATATGAACCTGTTGTATAGAACCCATCACGAAATGTTGCATCACTATTACAATTCTCAACATCCAAACCACCCCCAGAGCAAGTAATTGGTTGTAGACCGCTGTAATTGTAAGCGCCAGTATTATTGGGTCCGTGACTGACCAATACATATGCAACATGGTTTGGCGCAACAACATTTGATAACACACTATTTCCGCCTAAATCTAAAATTGACATCGCATTTGTTGCAGGTAAAGTTGCGTTATATGTTGCCAAATCAATTCCTAATCCCCTAACAACTGCGTAGGTAATTCTATTACCCCAAAAATCAAACATTTCCGCGTCAGAAAGCCCAAGAGTTCTTACTGGAACAGCTCCAATTTTAACTATATTAGCACCTGCTCCAACATCCGTCGTACCTCCCGCTGCACCACTACAACTTACTGAAACACCAAAGCTAGAAGAGCTTAATGAGCTATCACGCGCTGCTGGGCATGGCAAATAACCATTGGTAGCATAAAATCTTTGAATAGCACTATCAAGATTACTCATAGATATTTTATTAGCTGCAGTTGACTTTTCAATTGATTTATCAACTGTCAAACCCAAAAAACCTGATATAAGTACAGAGAGTATAACCAGTACAATTGAAATTTCTAAAATCGTAAATGCTCTATTTTTTAACATATAAACTCTCTATTTTTGCCAAACTTCCACTCTAGAAAACACATAAGCATCTCCCAAGCCAGTATTAACCCCTTTCCCGTTACCATAAGTAGTCTCCGCATGCGTACTCCAAACCCATGCCTCTGTAACTGTAGTAGAAGCGAAAGTAACATACTTAGCACCCGTCAACCAAGCGCACGGCTTATTCACAGCAGTAGGATCCAAATACGTAACTCCCGAAAGAACGATTGGTGTATAGGGTGAGTTTGAAAACCTAATAACTTGAGTCGCGCCAGTACCGCAAACTAAATGTGCTTCTCTTATATAATAATCACCTGGGGGAAATGTCATTTGATTAAAATTATGGGTTACACTCGTCGTATTATATACTTGGGTT
>CAZVFD010000022.1:0-17492 GCA_964625465.1 uncultured Candidatus Midichloriaceae bacterium
AGCAAGAGCTTTAATGGAACACGCCTTTGCTTTTGGTAAAGAGAAGGGATGTAATTTTGCATTCGTTGAAACTATGAGTTTTCAGGCTCCAGAATTTTATCAGAAACTTGGATTTAAGATCGAACTCCAGAGAGACGGTTATGCGGCAGGCACTTCATTTTACTATTTAAAGAAGGTGTTATGAAGCGTCAGACTCAAATTCATCACCTTATGGAAAAAGATATTTTAGCTATCTCTGATGCTTTTAACAAAATCGGCTGGAATAAACCACCTTCGCTTTCCGAGGAATATTTCAAGGAACAAGAAGCGGGTGAGCGATTAGTTTGGGTGGCTCACCTCCATGATGAATTTGCAGGTTACGTGACTTTGAAATGGCGCTCTTCGTATTCATCTTTTCAAGAGCAAAGCATCCCCGAGATTATGGATTTAAACGTACTGCCACACTACCGAAAAATGGGTGTTGGTTCTTTGCTGCTTGATTGCGCTGAAAAAGAAGCGCTAACAAAAAGCCAAACTATTGGCATCGGTGTTGGCCTATATGCAGGCGACGACGGTGGATATGGACCAGCTCAAAGGCTTTATGTAAAGCGCGGCTACATCCCAGATGGAAAAGGTGTTACTCATAATTACGAACCCACGATTCCAGGCAATAGCTATCCGCTTGATGATGACTTGGTTATGTGGTTTACGAAGAAATTGAGGTGAAAGAATTTCTGACTTTCCCATATACTATATCGGCTGAGTCTTGCCTGATAGCAAAGAAAAACAAAGTAAATTACCAATAGACAGCCAGCATGATAGCCAATATATTGAGTGTATTAGAGTTGTTTTTAGTGCCTACGTAATGCATTGGGTTTGTTTTTTCTTTTTACTATTTTTTATGTGTGATGCACACGCTCAAACAAAACTTATCGGCCCTGCAGATCCCAACCGTATTACTAAAGATATTCAAGAAAAAACCTTACCCCACCACCCAGAAACTCAGGCAGGATTACCATCCTCAGGTGGAGATACCATAGCAAATGCTCCAGAAAATGCAGATAAAATAAAATTTAAATTAAATAGTCTTAAAATCATTGGTGTCGAATCGATCGGTACACACATGATTAAAGATCTATACGAAGATAAAATTGATACCGAAATATCTCTACTCGATATTTATGAAATTGCCGACAGCATAACAAAAATTTATGCAGATAAAGGCTACATTCTCTCCAGAGCAATTGTACCTGCCCAAGAAATAGATAAAGGCAATGTTATAATTAAAGTTGTGGAGGGAAGAATTGGAGAAGTCATATTAGAAGGTGAAGTTCCTAATAAAAAATTTCTAAGCCCAGCTCTTGATAGGATTCAAGAATCAAAACCCTTAAATATTTATGATTTAGAAAAACAGATATTGCTGTTGAATGACCTTTCAGGCGTAAAATTCCGCTCAATACTTAAACCTTCAAAAAAAGAAGGAACAGTAAACTTGTTATTGGTGGCAGAAGAAGTAAATTATCAAAACCAAATCTATGTAAACAACTACGGCTCTAAATTCGTTGGCCCGATTCAAGGAACCGCCAGATTAGGTTACAACCATTCCATCCTACTACCTTTCAATCAAACCGAATTTTCTTACATATCTACAAGCAATACAAAAGAATTGGGTTATTTTGATTTAACGCACTCACTTCCTCTAAATACCTTAGGTACAAAACTTTCATTGAAAGGCGGTTACTCTAAAGTACAACCAGGATATACACAAAAAAAATCGGATATCGCAGGCAGAAGCAATACTTACGATATAGATATTTCGCAGTCCATTATAAGATCTCGACTACATAATTTATCTGGCAAACTTGGTTTATCAGCTAAAAACAACAATACAAACATCTCTAGGACATCACCATTAATTCGTGAAAAAACTCGTTCTCTAAAGTTCTCTGTAACTTATGATAATATTGATTCCTTTCGCGGCATTAACGTGATTTCTTTGAACTATTCTAAAGGCATAAGAGCATTTGGAACTAGCAAAATGGGGCAAACAAATCTTTCTAGAGCCAAAGGTAGGCCAGATTTTCAGAAGTATGATGGTGCTGTTACTAGATATCAAGCTCTTCCAATCGATTTTAGCTTACTAGGCACCCTTATCGGCCAATATACTAATGACCCCTTATTATCCTCAGAAGAATTCGGCTACGGTGGATCAACGTTTGGCAGGGCATATGATTCATCAGAGATACTTGGTGACAGAGGTTTTGCTGGTATGCTAGAACTTCGCTATGATGCTGTTCCCCAATTCTTAGATCTAAAAGTTCAGCCATTTATTTTTTATGATTTTGGAAGGATTTGGAATATAGATACCGGACAAGATAAGTTTAACAACGCCTCCTCTGGGGGATTGGGTTTTAGACTTGATCATAAACTTGGGATCTTCGGTGTCTTCAATTTGGCCCAACCCATGGATAAAAAACAACTCAATCCCCTACATTCTAAAAGCAAGGACAAACCTCGTTACGGCTTTCAAATTGGCATCAAATTCTAGACAAATCAAATAATTAACTATTTATTAACCATTCTATGTAATAATATAAGTATGTGGCTTGACCCTTGGGTTATAGCGGAATTAACGGCTGGTGAATAGTGTGCTAAACACAAAAAAAATTGTTAGCATCAGTAACAAAATTCATAAAGGGTTGTTTACAGCCTTTATCAAGCTAATCAATTTTATTGATCTTTACCTCTTCAAATACTCGAAACTTAGTCCAATCAGAAGAAAAGCTAACTTAATTCTGTTTGCATTTTTATGGGTTGTAATACACTCGGGCATCCCAGCTTTAGCTAACCCAGAAAATGGTGTAGTTGTTGAAGGCTCAGCGACAATAAACGTTGATGGCAAAAAACTTGATGTAATTCAGCACACCGATAAAGCAGTAATTGATTGGAGAACTTTCAATATTGAAATTGATGAGCATACCCAATTTATTCAACCGAATTCTGGGTCGCTAGCACTAAACAGAGTATTAACAGCTGACCCATCTTACATACTTGGCAGGCTCTCGGCAAATGGGAACATAATTCTCATTAACCCCAACGGAGTATTCTTCGGCGCTAATTCTAGAGTTGACGTAAACGGCTTGATTGCATCAACTGCAGATATTAATAACTCCGACTTCATACAAGGGCGATATAACTTCATGACGCCAGGAAATCCGAACGCTATAATACGAAATGATGGGCTTATTAATGCAAAAGAAGCTGGTCTTGTTGGCCTTGTTGCACCAGTTGTTGAAAATAATGGTATAATCTCAGCTAAATTAGGCAAAGTGAGTTTAGCCTCTGGAGATACATTCACACTTGATATGTATGGTGACAATTTAATCAATGTAGCAGTCAATGGGAATATTGCAAAACAAGCTGTGAAAAACACAGGGACGATTGAAGCTGATGGGGGAAGAATTGCACTTACTGCAGCAGCTGGTAGGGATATTGTGGATAGCTTGATTGAAGTGAAAGGAGAGCTAAAAGCTCCAGCAGTTGCAGAGAAAAATGGGAAAATAATAATTTATGCTGAAGGATCAAACGCTGTTACAGACACTACAACCAAAGGAATTAAGACAGGTAAAAGCACAGTTTTAGTTGATGGAAAAATAGATGCTTCAGGAAAAGGCATTGGAGAAAAAGGCGGAACGGTTGAGATCTATGGTGATCAAATTGGTTTACTTGCAAATGCAGAAATTGATACATCGGGAAATGTAGGCGGAGGAGATGTAAATATCGGTGGTGATTATCAAGGTTTGGGAGACAAACCAAAAGCTTTTGCAACTTACGTTGATCAGAATGCAACCGTAAATGCGGATGCAATTGAAAATGGTAATGCGGGTGATGTAATATTTTGGTCCGATGATGCGACTCGTTATTATGGTACTACATATGCGCGTGGTGGATCACTCGGAGGTAATGGTGGATTAGTAGAAGTATCTGGTAAAAATTATTTAGATTTCCAAGGTAACGTAGACACATCTGCTGCTGTCGGTGAGACGGGTAATTTATTATTAGATCCAGGCGATATAAATATCTGCTTATTTGGCTCAAGCTCGCTTGCTGCATGTAACCCAACTGGCTCACCATCCCTCACAGCAGTAGGCAATATCTTTGACTCTGGAGCGAACGCTACATCTTATGTTAATATCGGCACAACTGGAACGGCTGGTTCATTACTAAATTTACTAAATGCAAATAATGTAACTGTTCGCACAAATGCAGCAGGAGCTGGCGCAGGCGGAGGTGATATTACAGTACATGATGCAATTTCAATTGCAGCTGCCAATACAAGAACATTAACTCTGCAAGCACATGATAAAATTTTTATCAATGCTCCTATAACTGTTAGGAATCTAACATTAACCGCAAACGATCTTGATATCGGCGCGGCAATTAACTCAAACAGTGCCGGGAATGGTACTTTAACAATTCAGCCATTTACAGCTTCAACAACAATTGGTGTTGGTGGCGGTACTGGGACTTTAAACATAGGTGATACGGATATAAGTAACATTCAATCTGGATGGCTAAATGTTGTTGTGGGCTCTGCAACCGGAACAGGGCAGATGAATGTTGATTCATCTTCTTGGTTAAGCCATACAACACTACAAACACAAACTGGCCTTTTGAATGTACTTGGAGCTCAATCTTTAGCATCCACGAAGAATTTAACAATCAACACTAGAAATTTAACTCTTGGTTCTACGCTTTCTGGTACTGGTACATTAACCATTAGACCTGACAGCAATGCTATTACGATGGGACTTGGTACAGGTGCAGTTGGCACGCTTAGCTTAGACAATACTGAGATAGCAAACATTCAAGACGGGTGGAGCTTATTATCTTTTGGACAAACAGGATCAACATCAGCATTGAATGTTAATGCATTAACTTGGAGCGATAACGTGCAGTTTAATACTGCAACTGGACTTTTAACTATTGCTGGCAATCAAACGTTGGGTGCTAATAACTTAACTATTCAAACCGGCAATTTAACAATTGGTGCTAACTTAAGTGGCTCAGGAACTTTAGCAATAAGACCTGATACAAACCGTACAGTCGGCATTGGTACAGGTGCAGTTGGGGTTTTAAACCTAGACAATACAGAGCTTGGATTCATTCAAGACGGTTGGGGTCAAATTAATCTAGGCTTATCTTCTTCTACAGCGGCAATGAATGTAAATGCATTTACTTGGAATGATAACGTCCAATTTTTAACATCTACTGGACTAATGACAATTGCTGGCAACCAAACATTAGGCGCTAATAACCTCACTATTCAAACTAGAAATTTAGCATTGAATGCACAATTAGCAGGTAGCGGCACACTTACTATTCAACCCGAAGGTAATACTACTATGGGTGTTGGTACTGGTGCTGCTGGCACGTTAAGTTTAGATAATACAGAGCTAGGACAAATCCAAGATGGCTGGAGTCAAATTAATTTAGGCTCTACAGCAAATAATCAAATACTCACTGTAGCTGGAAGAACTTGGACTGACAACATTGCCTTCAGAACAAGTAGTGGTGCAATTTCAATTACAGGAGATCAAGTCTTAGGTTCTAACAACCTAACATTCGTCGGAACTGGGGGTTTAACTCTAGGTGGAAATATTACAACATCTGGCACACCATTAACATTCAACAGAGCTGTAACACTAAGTGGTAATCGCACAATTGATGCAGGTAATGCTTTAATATCATTTACTAGTACAATAACCGGTGCAGGAAACAGCTTAACCGTAAATAGTACAAATGCAGCGACTAATGCAATTAATTTCGGCAGCACAGTTTCTGGAGTTAATGTTCTAGATGTAAATGGTAAGGCTCAGACAAATGGCAATATTACCACAACAGGCAATATGACATTTGGTAATACTTTGAATCTCAATGCTAACACAACACTTAATGCTGGTGCAGGCACAATCTCACTAAAAGATGTCACAGCTAATAATCGCACATTGGCTTTTGGTGGTGCAGGTGGATTGACATTAAATGGAAATATTACTTCAACAAATACGGCGATTACATTTAATAGAGCAGTAACATTGGCTGGCAACACTTCTGTAAACTTAGGTACTGCGGCAGCAACTTTTAGCAGCACAATTAATGGAAGCAATACTCTAACACTTCTCGGAACTGGTACAAAAACATTTAGTGGTGCAGTTGGCGGAACAACAGCTTTAACTGGCCTTACAGTTACTGGCAATACTACACTTGGCGGCAATATTACAACAAATAATGGGAATGTTATTTTCAACAATTTAGTAACCCTAAGCGGCTCTAGAAATATCAGTACAGGAACTGGAAACATTACTTTATCTGGTATATCAGCAGGAGCTAATACTTTTACTATGACCGGTACTGGTGGACTAAACCTGAAGGGAGCTTACACATCAACTAACACAGCATTTAATTTCAATAGAAATGTAACTTTAATTGGTAACACCACAACCAGTTCTGGAACGGCCGCAACTACATTTGGTGGAACGGTTGATGGTGCATTTACTTTAGGTACAACAACTACAACTGGAGGAACGGTGTTTAGTGGAGTAGTTGGAGGAACAACACCAATAACCTCTTTAACTGTTAGTGGTCCAGCTAGCTTTGCTGGTAATGTAAGCACAAATAATGGAGTAGTGAGCGTTAGTGGTCTTACAACTCTAACTGGTTCTTCGCTAATTAGCACAGGTACAGGAAATATAACATTAGCTGGGGTTACTGCGGGTGCTAACACTCTTACATTCGCAGGCACTGGTGGGCTTACTATGTCAGGTAACTTCACGTCAACTAATACTGCATTTAATTTCAATCGTGCAGTTACTTTATCAAATAACACTGTAGTAAATTCAGGTACCGCTAACACAACTTTTGGAAGCACTGTAAATGGTGCAAGAACATTATCAGTAACAGCTGGCAACACTATACTAAGCGGTGCTGTAGGTAATACTACAGGTCTTACCGGATTAACCATTACAGGGCCAGCTTCTGTGGCTAGCAATATTAGTACAACTAATGGCGCAGTGAGTATAAGTGGCCTTGCAACTCTAACTGGCTCTTCTTTAATTAGCACTGGCACTGGCAATATAACTCTAGCAGGTGTTGCAGCTGGTACTAATACTCTAACTTTAGCAGGCACCGGTGGCTTGACAATGTCAGGTAACTTTACCTCAACAAATACTGCATTTAATTTCAATCGTGCAGTTACTTTATCAAACAATACCGTCGTAAATTCTGGCACTGCAACCACAACTTTTGGAAACACTGTTAATGGAGCAAGAACGTTAGCAATTACTGCCGGTAATACTGTGTTTAGTAGTACAGTAGGTAATACTACAGCACTTACTGGATTGACGATCACAGGACCAGCTAGCCTGGCTGGAAATGTCACACTTACAAATGCTGCACTTTCTATAAGCGGCTTGACCACTCTTACTGGCAACTCAACTCTGTCTACTGGTACTGGAAACATTACTTTAGCTGGCGTTTCTGCTGGCACTAGAACGCTGGTGTTTTCAGGCACTGGTGGGCTTACTATGTCTGGTAACTTCACTTCGACTAATACTGCTATGACATTCAACAGGGCAACAACTCTTTCAGGCGCAACAACGGTAAACTTAGGAACAGCAGCTGCAACATTTAATAGTACAATAGATGGAAATAATAGCTTAACGTTACTCGGCACTGGTACAAAAACATTTACAGGTGCAGTTGGGGGAACTACAGCTATTGGTGCTTTGAATGTAACTGGCAATACAACTCTGTCTAATAGTGTGACAACCAACAACGCGAGCATAACATTTAACAGTCCTTTAACTCTTGGTGCAAATAGTGTTATCAATAGTGGTACCGCTACCACGACATTCAGTAGCACAGTTAATGGGGCTAGAACTCTTAATGTAACAGCAGGGAATACCGTATTTGGTGGAGCAGTAGGTAACACTACAGCACTAACTGGCTTAACAGTAACAGGCCCAGCTAGTATTGCTGGGAACGTAACACTTACAAATGCTGCACTATCTGTAAGTGGCTTGACTACTCTTACTGGCAACTCAACTCTGTCTACTGGGACTGGAAATATAACATTAGCTGGAGTTGCAGCTGGCACTAATACACTTACTTTGGCAGGCACTGGTGGGCTTACTATGTCTGGTAGCTTTACTTCTACTAACACTGCAATGACATTTAACAGAGTGGTAACTTTGGCAGGAGCTACTACCGTAAACACAGGAACAGCCGCCACAACATTTAGTAGTACAATAGATGGCAATACCAGCTTAACCTTACTCGGAACAGGTACAAAAACTTTCAGTGGGGCAGTTGGTGGTAGCACCGCTCTAACTGCATTAACCGTTACGGGCAATACTACACTTGGCGGCAATGTTACAACCAATAATGGGAATGTTGTCTTTAACAACTTAGTTACTTTAAGTGGCTCCAGAAATATTAATACAGGAACTGGAAACATTACTCTATCTGGTATCACTGCAGCAGCTAATACTTTCACAATGACTGGTACAGGTGGTTTAAATCTAACAGGAAACTTCACATCAACCAATACCGCCTTTAATTTTAATAGAGATGCAACACTTACAGGTGCAACCAGCGTTAGTACAGGATCTGGAGCAGTCACATTCAAGAAGATTGATGGGGCTCAGAACCTAACAGTAAATACAACAGGCAATATCACTTTCTCTGACTCAGTTGGTTCAACCACTCGACTTGGCACAGTTACTATAACAAACGCTAATGCTCTTAGTGCAAATTCATTTAAGTCTGGTAGCTTCACTCAAAGCGCAGGTACAGGCACAACTAATTTCGCAGGAACGGGACTTAACACAACCAATAACATTAGTATTACAAGTAGTGGGATCACTGGAACATACTTTGGTATTGGTGGGCAATTACATTCTGGTACTGGAGCTATAAATGCAACTACTTCGTTTAATACTTTAAATATCACTGGTGCATCTGCTAATTTACTTGCAGGTTACATTGGTTCTGCAGGACCTGCTACACAAAGTATGGCAAACTTAATTAGCATAAATAATATTTCTCACCCGAATCTAACACCAAATGCAAATTTCAAATTCGGTGGATTTACTATTGGCGCATCTACCCCATCGTCAAATAACAATAATAGCAACACACTTCCAAATACAGTCATCCATGAAATTACAAATCCAGATGGTGATGATGAGAATTTGGAAGACGATATAATCGACAATACAGCGGCTTGCGACAACAATGTGGAAGATTCTACAAGTTGCAGAAGCCTGAATAAACCACCTGTAGTTGGATTCTAATTTTTGACCAACAGTCTAGAGTACACATTATACAGGGGTTATCAAGATTCTTTTAGTATAAAATTTTACAAAAAATCGCTTGCAATAGCATAAATGCTAGCATAGGGTTTTTAGGTAACCTTTGTTTAATTAATTTTTCGAGGTAAAAAGCCGTGAATAAACAAGATATCATTAATGCAGTTGCAAAAGCTACAGGACAAACAAAAGCTGCTGCTGCTGAATCAGTAGCTGCATTCTGCAACACAATCAAACAAGCTCTTAGCAAAGGTAAAGAGGTAAGATTGATTGGTTTCGGAACATTCAAAACACGTCGTGTTCCTGCAAAAACAGTTCGTAATCCAAGAAATGGTCAAAGCATCAAAGTTGATGCTCGTACAGCAGTAAGATTTAGACCTGGTAAAGATCTAAAAGATGCAGCTAATGGCTAATCTTTAATCTTAATGGATTTTAAAACAGGCTTCCATTTTTTATGGAGGCCTTTTTTATTGCTCCCATGGAAAAACCACCCAAGTACTTTGGGGGATGTCTATTTGGTAAGTATTTATAAAAGTCTTTCCTTTTGGCTTGGCATAAAGGCAGCATAAATGCGCATTTGGTAAAAATTCTCTTGCTTTGACAAAAGATTTACCTGTGTCAACTAAGTCATCAACAACCAGAAAATCTGATTCATTAGAGCTCAGATATTTAATAACTTCTAATTGCCCTTGCTTATCAGATTCGTCGTAACTTGATAAACATATGGTATCAACATATTTTATATCTAAATACCTGCTTAATAGAGCTGCAGGCATCAAACCACCGCGCGTGATACAAATTAATTTCTGCCATTTACCTTTAGACTTTAATGTGTCAGCCAGCGCTTTTGTTGCTAACTCTATATCCTGCCAACTCAAAAAAAGTTTAGTGTATGTTGTCATATTGTAGACCAAAAATTATACACCAACTTATATTGACTACAAATTATATAGTCAATGTCTGAGTGATACTAGTGCAGACGAATTGAATTTATATTTTGTATAGTATTACCAATTAAATGACGCAATTGTTGTGTAAATTCCGGACTATTCTCAATACGCGCTCCAAGCTGATTATAATAAGCAACTTCCCCAGTTGTACTTCCTATATGAGAAAAGAATTGGGACACAGATCCACTGCCATCGACACATGCAATAGCTCTTCTCAAACTCTCTTCTTGTGCATGAGTGTTAAACTTTAGAACACGTTGAGTAATCACATCAACAATTTGATTTAGATCAATCTGTGGCACATTGTTTCTCAAGCTAGTTGTTGATGAACTTGAGCTAGCTGAACTTCGCAATGTCGAGGCTGCCGCACCAGCTGCAAGCATCTGTTGCATTTTTTTCTGATCTGCTCCTCCTACATACATAGACATAGCTTTCTTCCTACGATCTTGTTGTGGAGCTGGATCAGCGCTTTGTTGAGCATCAGCTTCAGGCTGAAGTGCGGTATTTTGAACTAATGAAGGCTTTTGGTCAGCATCATTATCATCATTTTGACTTGCAGGTTTAGCACTTATAGCTTTTCTTGTTGGCGGTCTTTTACCTGACATACGAACTCTGTTACGATGGATATCCGTAGGTTTTTCTTCCCTTCCTTCCGCATTAGAAACTTCTGTTTGCGACTGAACTACTGCAGCCTGAGGAACAAAAACAGCTGCTACTACAGCGTTTTGCTGTGGTTGCGCTTCTACAACTACTGCATTTACTGCAACAACAACTTGTTCATTTACTTCTTCAGTTTTTCTTTGTTGGATATGAGGTCTATTAGCTTTAGTAAGAGAATCAAACTTCGCAAGCACACAATCTAAAATCTCTGCATTAAATTGTTTCCAATCAATATTAGGAGATGATTTTTCAAGTCTATCACGAGTTGTTTCTGCAAGTTCATGAGTAATTATTCTAGCTAAAGTCTTATTAAAAAGATTAACTGCTTCTACAGCATCTAATTGAGCAACTTCATTAGTAATACGC
This sequence comes from uncultured Candidatus Midichloriaceae bacterium, assembly GCA_964625465.1. Lineage (GTDB taxonomy): Bacteria > Pseudomonadota > Alphaproteobacteria > Rickettsiales > Midichloriaceae > CAZLFQ01. The sequence goes on from CAZVFD010000022.1 coordinate 11,324, forward strand.
GCAACTACACCTTGTATTCTAATACTAAGCGCAACTAACGAATTATTTCCATAATATGGTGCGTAATTTTTAGTAAACATCGCTTCTAAAAAATCCAACACTTCTTCATCACTATTACTCTTGATGATCTGATTTATCTTGGCTTTTTCTTGATCCAACCTTGAAACCACTCCAGCTTCATAATAACTAGATAGAAAATCCTGCATTCTTTCCAATCTATTTTGATCAAAGTTATAGTGATCATCTGCACTCGCTATAATTTCACAAAGCTCTACCTTTTGTGACTGAGTTGCGTTATCCATAACATCATCAAAAAACGCTTTTCTTTCTAAATCTACTTCCGCATAAACTTCATTTAATAAATCTTCATAAAAATTCAACTCTGCAAGGGTGGTTAAATCTTTTGAAGCAAGTATAGAAGTTGCAACCTGGGATTCATGTATTTGTGCTATCTCGCTCTGGATACTCTTTACCCATTCACATGCCTCTGTAAATGTCACTTCATTTAAAATTCTTTTTATTTCAGATCTATTTTCAGACTTAGCTCTTTCAGAATTAGCGTCTTGTGACTCTGAAGTTACAAGTTCATATTGAAGCTTCAACTTAGCTTCAAAGTTAGCATTATTTAGCATTGGATCACCCCTTTAATTTTGCCACGGCATAATACCACTTTACTGACATACTGTCAATTTTTTATCCGATATTAGAGTGCAACACCTCGAAATTTTAGAAAACATTAAAAAACACACTTATTTTCATTTAAGCCTATTGTTTACAAGACTTTTTTGGAACGTTTGCACCTAACAACCAAGCTTTCTAAACAACTCTCTAACCGTAATATTTTGCTTAGGATGACTGAAATCTGGCGTAATTTCAGTGATAGGTTCGAGTACGAATTTTCGTTTATGCATTTCTGGATGCGGGATAACAAGCTCTGGAGTCGCAATCACTAAATTGCCATAAAATATAATGTCTATATCGATAATTCTTGGGGACCATCTGGGTGCCCGAGCATCTCTTCCCAGTTTTTTTTCGATGTCCTTAATTTTTCTAAACAATTCTAATGGCTGCAAATCGGTCAGACCTATCGCCGCCGCATTTAAAAACGGAATGTCCCACTCCTGCTTACTTTCATCTGGAAGTAGTGCGGGATATTCATAAAATTTCGACACCGTCAGATCTCTCAAAAACTCCAACTCGGAAAACGCAGATTGGATGTTTTTAGATCTATCACCTAAATTACTACCGAAAGCTAAAACAACTTGAATCATCCAAACTTATGCAACCTGTCAGGATTTAAAATCTTTAGATCTAAGTTATTACCCAAATCTACAGCGACATAAAATGAGTTTTTGGGAACGCGATTCAACCTACCTTCTACTTTTGTATTTTTATTTGGCGCCAATACAAGACTAATTGGCATTACTAACTGACCAACATATTCTCTTTCTATATTGTACACTGAAAACCTAATACTACTTAGCTTTCTATCTTGCTCAGATGTGTTCAACACTGAAACCGCAACTTCTATTTCTATAGAGTCATCACTAGCATTAGACGATTCAATCTCTCTGATACTACAATCAACCAATTCCAATTTTAGCCCCTCATTATTATACAAACCTACTTGGTCAAATATTGCTTGTAGAGATGGAATTTTATGCACAATCAAGGTTCTGTGGAAGACTATAGACATACTAACAAAACAGATAATAGCCAGACTTGCTGCCAACATCGAACCATAATAAACTACTGCACGTTGATACAAGGGAGTTGACGGTGCCACAAATCTTCGTGGGGAGGCTTTCATCTCATCATGATTATGAGCTGGCGCGGCAATTGGCTTAATTTGCTCTTCTTCTTTCAATGCTTCAACAGGAGTAGTAACAACTGGCGCAGCTTCAACTTTTGTTTCCGCTTGTTCAGATTTGGATTCAGTGACAGGAACCCCAACAACGTGCCATGTATGTGCACAACTTGAGCATTTAACCTGCCTACCCGCCTCACCTATTGCACCATCAGGCACATTAAACTTTGTCGAACATTTCTCGCAAATAATGATCATGGAATATTAACAATTTTTTAGTATGATTACATGTAAATCTAAACGAAGGATACTGAAATGCAAGAGCTGATAGAAAAGTTATGGGAGACCAGAGAAAATTTAAAAGATCATGCGAATCTTTTTGAAGATGTGTTTGCAAGATTGGACAAGGGAGAGATTCGTGTCGCAGAAAACATAGATGGCGAATGGAAAACAAATGAGTGGATTAAAAAAGCTATTCTTCTCTATTTTCTAACGCATGATAATGAAGTGGTCGGAGCCGTTCATAAAAGCTTCGATAAAATTCCTCTAAAGTTTTCTAACTTCACAAAAGAAGATTTTGCATCCGCTGGTTTTAGGGTGGTGCCAAGTGCAGTGGTTAGGAAGTCTGCTTATATTGCGCCCAAGGCTATATTAATGCCATCATTTGTGAATGTTGGGGCATATATAGATAGTGGCACTTTAATTGATACTTGGGCAACTGTAGGGAGCTGTGCGCAAATTGGAAAAAACTGCCATATATCTGGAGGAGTTGGAATTGGTGGGGTTCTTGAACCCATACAAGCTAATCCTGTTATTATTGAAGATAACGTATTTATCGGGGCAAGAAGCGAGATAGCCGAGGGCGTAGTTGTTGAAGAAGGTGCAGTTCTTTCTATGGGCGTTTACATTGGCGCTTCAACCCGTATCTACAATAGACAAACAGGCGAGACTTTTTTTGGTAGAGTGCCAGCATATTCGGTGGTCGTTCCAGGCACAATGCCAAGTTCAGATGGAAAAACACAAACATATGCAGCTATTATAGTAAAACAAGTGGATGCAAAAACTCGTGAGAAAACAGGAATAAATGAATTGTTGAGGGCCGCATGAGTAATGTTGTAAAAATTGCACAAGAGCTAATTAGAAAACAAAGCGTCACACCTGCTGATGACGGTACGATTGATTATCTAAAAAACTACTTAGAGAAGTTGGGGTTTAAATGTACAGTCCTTGATTTCGAAGGTAGCGATTCATACCCAGTTAAAAACCTTTATGCGCGTTATGGGGGAGCTCAACCTAACTTTTGTTTTGCAGGACATACGGATGTTGTTCCAGTGGGTAATGAGAAAGATTGGTCCCTTGATCCGTTCGCTGGAGAGATTAGAGATGGCATATTAATTGGGCGTGGCGCAGTTGATATGAAAGGTGGAGTTGCGGCATTTGTTGCCGCAGCAGAACAGTTTGTTAAATCTGAAAAATTTTCTGGTAGCGTCAGCTTTTTAATTACAGGCGACGAAGAAGCAAAAGCAATAAATGGCACTAAGAAAGTTCTGAAGTGGATGGAAGAAAATGGTGAGAAACTTGATGCATGCTTAGTTGGAGAGCCAACCAATCCTAATGAACTTGGAGAAATGATCAAAATCGGTAGACGTGGATCTGTCACATTCGATTTAGAAATTGAAGGCACACAAGGCCATGCTGCATATCCGCATCAGGCAGACAACCCTGTGCGTAAGCTCGTCACTATTCTAAATGACTTAAATAACCATGTTTTAGATAAAGGTAATGAAAATTTCCAACCTTCTAACTTAGAAGTAGTAAATCTAGAAGTTGGAAACGCAGCGGCGAATATTATACCTGCTAGAGCAAGGGCTAGGTTTAATATTAGATTTAACAATATGCATTCTGCACAATCTCTAAATGCTTTGATTAAAGAGAAGATCTCAAAAGTCACCAGTAAGTATATATTAGAAATGGAAGCTGGTGCAGAATCGTTTATAACAGAAAAAGGAAAATTATCAGATTTGGTATCGGAAGCAGTAAAAGAGGTGACAAAAATTATGCCTGAGTTAAGTACTTCGGGCGGCACATCTGACGCGCGGTTTATTAAAGACCATTGTCCAGTTGTGGAATTTGGTTTGATCAATAAAACTGCGCATAAAGTTGATGAACAAATCAGCGTTGTTGACCTAGAGAACCTAACAGAGATATATTATAAGTTACTGTATAAGTATTTTAAATAGGGTCGTTATGATTTCTCCAATTCTTCCATTATATGAAAGAGCTGACTTAGATTTTTCTCATGGTGAAGGCGTATATTTATATACCACTGATGGGAAGAGATATTTAGATTTTGCATCTGGCTATGCAGCTTTAGCTTTGGGTCACTGTCACCCTAAAATGGTCGAAGCTATACAAATTCAATCTAAAAAATTATGGCATCTATCAAATCGCTACAAAATCCCAGGAATGTATGAATATTGCAAAAGGCTTATAGATAATTCATTTGCAGATACTATGTTTATGGCGAACTCTGGCGCAGAGGCTGTAGAGTGTATGATTAAAATGGCTAGGCGCTATTTTAATGAAAAAGGCCAGTTAAACAGATACCACATTATTACGCTTGAAGGAGCTTTCCATGGAAGAACCCTAGCTTGCGCTACCGCGGGTAGTTCAGAAAAAATAAAAGGGTTTGAACCAGCAGTGCAGGGTTTTGTACGTGTGCCATTCAATGATATTGAGGCTTTGAAGAAGGCAATTACTAAGGATACCGCAGGGGTCATGATCGAGTTGATTCAAGGCGAAGGTGGCATGCGCCCACTTTCAGATGAATATGTAAAAGAATTAAGAGCTATCTGCGATAAAGAAGGCATATTGCTTATGATTGATGAAGTGCAATCTGGCATGGGCAGAACTGGTGATTTATTTGCCTATGCTACATATGGAGTCAAGCCAGATTTGGTCGCGCTCGGCAAAGGTTTAGGCTCTGGTTACCCAGTTTCCGCATGTCTTGCAACTGAAGAAGTTGGCAGAGCCATGAAGTCTGGCTCACACGGCTCTACATTCGGTGGTAACCCAATAGCAATTGCAGTGGGTAGTGTAGTTTTAGACGTATTACTGGAAAAAAGTTTCTTGGACGGGGTGCGCGAAGTATCAAAATATCTTAAAGAGCAGCTAGATACCCTCGCAAGCAAATATCCTCAATATATAGAGGATATTACTGGTAAGGGCTTAATGCTAGGAATTAAGTTAAGGAAAGATGTTGATGTGGATTATTTTACAATTCTTTGTCGCGACAACCTTATTTTATCTATTCCAGCCTCGGGGAATGTAATGCGCCTAACTCCACCACTAATTATAAACAATCAACATGTTGACGAAGCAATAGAGTGTTTCACTAAAGCTTTTGAAGACTTGGGGAGCACCTCTAAAAAAGTGGGTCACAAGGTCAAAAGCGTGGTAAAATCTGTCTTTCGCAAGACTGGTCTAAAAAAGGAATAAGCATCTTTGTTGTTTTTATACAACAGCGTTATAAAAAATCCTCAATTTTATAAAATATAAGGTGATAGTCATCTCTATGGGTGGTTTACTTGAGATTAACTGTAGCAAAAAGCTACATGCTTTTTATTTAACTTAATTAGAGATAAGAAATGAAAAAATTATTATTAACATCTGCTCTAGTTGCTGCTTTTGCTAGCTCTGCGTTCGCGCACTCTGGCCCAACAGTAACTCTCGGTGGATCACTTGACACACAATTGGGTGTTAGAAGCCAAAAGTCTGGTTTTGATACAGATGCTCCACAAGCTGCTGCTACTGCTCAAAACAAGCTTCATAAGTTTGCTATCGTGAACGATACAAAAGTTCATGTTAAAGCTGATGGTAAAGCTGGAAACGGTTTGAAATATGGCGGTATGGTTGAACTTGCAGCTGATACATCAAATGACAAATATGACCACTTTAACTTCAATTCAAATTCAAACAGAACTTTTGCATATGTTGAAAGCATGTTTGGCCACCTTTCTGCTGGTAGCATGGCAGGCGTTGCTGATTCTATGACAGTTTCAGGTGATGGTATTGCCCGCGCTACTATGGGCGATGCTAAACGTTGGTGGAATCCATACATCTATAGCACAGTGAGCGGTACAGCTGCTGCACCTCATACAGCTGCAGATCGTAAAGTTTCTGAACACTTCATTGTAACCCCTGCACTTCCGTCTAACTATGACACAGGTGGAGAAGCTCTTGCTACTAAAGTTAACTATATGACACCTACATATATGGGTTTCAAAGCTGGTTTAACTTATATTCCTGATATTGAGCAGCATGGTTCATTGCCCATATAGTGCATCCCTCTTTACGATTTTT
>CAZVFD010000022.1:17502-24046 GCA_964625465.1 uncultured Candidatus Midichloriaceae bacterium
GAAAAGATTCTGGCACTCTCAATACTATTGGAAGCACATCTTTTGTGAATGGACAAGACTTCACAGCAGCTTTCAAAAACATATTTAGCGGTGGCTTACACTATGCTGGCAAAATGAGCAACGTTGGCTTGAAAGCTTCACTATTAGGTGAAACTGGTGATGCTAAAAACGCAAACTTCCCTCAAACAACAGCTGGTAACAGACATGACTTAAGAGCTTGGTCTCTTGGTGGTAGCATGAATGTTGCAGGATTTACTCTTGCTGCATCTTATGGTGACTGGGGCAAGTCTGGTGTTCGTAAAGCACTTACAACTGGCAAGAAAAAATCTAGCTACTGGACAGTTGGCGCTGCTTATGAATACGGTTCAATGGGCGCAAGCTTAACATACGTGGAAAGCAAAAGAGGTGGGATCGATTCAACAACCACAGCAACTCCAGGTACAGCAGCTTTAGCTAAAGCAAAAGAACACAGAAATGTGACTTTAGGTTTAGACTATAAACTAGCTCCTGGATTTATGCCTTATGCTGAAGTTTCTTTCTTCAAACTTGATGAGAAAAATACAGGAACAGCTGCTGCTTCTCACAACAAGAAGAACGATGGTTCAATCTTCTTAGCTGGTACAAAACTATCATTCTAATTTGAATGTAAGTTTAAAATACTATAGGATAGCGGGAGTAACATCCCGCTATTTTTTATGTCAAAATCTCTAAATCTCTACCTAGTTTCCGATTCTTCTGGCGAAACAGTAATATCAGTAAGCAGCGCTGTAATATCTCAATTCACAGATATCAACGTCGAGAAATTCATGTGGCCAATGCTGCGCTCTTTCAATCAAGTCGACAAGCTCGCCCACGATATAAAACAAAAACCCGGAATTGTACTCTACACCATGGGTGATGATAAAATTAAAGAGTATATGAAAAACAAATGCTCCGAAGCTGGCGCCAAGTGCATTCCAGCAATCGAACATGTGATTGATGACTTTGTAAATCACCTGGGCGTTGAAGCCTCTAAACACGTCTCAGGTGCGAAGCACATGGATCTGTCAGAAAAATACTTTAGCCGCATAGAAGCAATAAACTTCGCAATAAATCATGATGATGGCCAATCCTTACATGATATAAATGAAGCAGATGTGGTCTTGGTCGGAGTCTCCCGATCTTCTAAAAGCCCAACAACATTTTATTTAGCCCAAAGGGGTTTAAAAGTCGCAAATGTGCCCTATATACCAAATGTTGGACTAGGCATTAATCCTAAGGAAATTACAAAACCGCTGGTAATAGGCTTGATTATTTCACCTGAAAGACTAAAGCAAATTAGATCAACGCGACTAAACTACTTAAATAGCGCCACTCTTGCTAAAGATTATATTGATGACCATAAAATACGCGATGAGATTAGAGAGGTTCGACAATTGATTGCCGAAAATGGCTGGCCTTTTATTGACGTGACTGGCAAAGCAATTGAAGAAACTTCTGCGGAGATCATAAATATGTACTTTGAAAAAGTTGGAGCAAGACAGACGTTTGGCTGGTAATTAGCAAAATACTCATGCTATATTAAATTTAAATATGACTAAGTAATTATTATGAAGAGAAAATTCAACAAAGGATCAGGCGGAAACAACGGGAATGACTTCACCAAAAAGATAATGTTGTGGCTCGGTATAGCCCTTCTCATCCTCCTTGTGTACGATTCATACGTTGGCGCTCACATGTCTGGCAGTAAAGTTGCTTTCTCAGACTTTCTTTCTAGAGTAGAAACAGGCCAAGTTACTGATGTAACTATGAGAGGTAACCAAATCGATGGTAAGTTTTCAGACGGTACGCGCTTTACAACACTCGCTCCTAATTACCCAAATTTAGTTGATAAACTTACAGCACAAAATGTTAAAATTGAAGTCGCCCCTTTAGAAAGCTCATCAGGCGCTTTCTTGAATTTCTTCTTGTCGTGGCTGCCAATTATTATATTTATAGGTGTTTGGTTTTACGTTTTGAAGCAGATGCAGGGTGGTGGCGGGAAGGCCATGAGCTTTGGCAAGTCTAAAGCCAAAATGATTTCAGAAAAAAATAATAATATTACCTTCGCAGATGTTGCTGGCGTTGACGAAGCAAAAGAAGAATTAAAAGAGATTGTCGATTTCTTAAAAGACCCGCAAAAATTCCAAAAACTTGGTGGCAAAATCCCTAAAGGCTGTTTGTTAGTAGGCTCACCTGGCACAGGTAAAACTTTGCTTGCCAAAGCAATTGCTGGTGAGGCGAAGGTACCATTTTTCAGTATTTCGGGCTCAGATTTCGTTGAGATGTTTGTAGGCGTCGGTGCAAGCCGTGTTAGAGACATGTTCGACCAAGCTAAGAAGCATGCGCCGTGCATTATTTTCATCGATGAGATCGACGCAGTTGGCCGCCATAGAGGTGCAGGACTTGGTGGTGGTAACGATGAACGTGAACAAACACTTAACCAAATGCTTGTTGAAATGGATGGATTTGCGACCAATGAGGGAGTTATAGTAATCGCTGCGACCAACCGTCCAGACGTACTTGACCCTGCATTACTAAGACCTGGTAGATTCGATAGGCAAATAGTTGTTTCGAACCCTGACATAAAGGGTCGTACACAAATTCTAGGTGTACATATCAAGAAAATTAAAGTTGGGCCAGATGTCGATTTAACCGTTGTAGCGCGAGGAACGCCTGGTTTCTCAGGTGCTGACTTGGCAAATTTAGTTAACGAAGCTGCGCTACTAGCAGCTCGTCAGAATAAGAACATCGTGACTATGCAAGATCTAGAAAATGCTAAGGACAAGGTCATGATGGGCGTTGAACGCAAATCTATGGTGATGAAGGAAGAGGAGAAAAAACTCACAGCTTACCACGAAGGTGGACATGCTATTGTTACAGTCTTTATGCCAGCATCGGACCCAATTCACAAAGCTACAATCATTCCAAGAGGCAGAGCTTTGGGGATGGTGATGAGGCTGCCTGAAGATGACAGATTCTCAATGACACGCGAAAGGCTCAAAGCTGATATCGCCGTTGCTATGGGCGGTCGTGTTGCTGAAGAATTAATATTTGGCTATGACAAAGTTACAAGTGGAGCATCATCAGACATTAAAATGGCAACAAGCCTAGCTCGTAGAATGGTTACCCAATGGGGTATGAGTGATGCCATTGGCCCAGTTCTTGTTGGTGATGAGCGCGAAGAAGTATTCTTAGGACATTCTTTAGGCCATGAAAACAAACGTTCGGATAGCTTGGCTGCCACAATTGACGCTGAAGTCAGGAAGTTTGTTGATGAAGGTTATGCAACAGCTACTAAAATTCTGACTGAGCATATGGATAAACTCCACTTGCTAGCTAAGAATCTCCTTGAATACGAGACTCTTACAGGCGATGAAATTAAGGATTTAATCGCTGGTAAGCCTGTCGACAGATCACAAAACAACATTGTAGATACTATTGACACTCCTTCAGTTCCTACAAGTGGTAAGAAAAAACCGAAGGTTTCTCCAACTGAGAGTGATAATCCGCAGGGTGCGTAAAAAAGCAAAATAAATTCAGACATGTACTTCCGCCGCCTATAGCGCTGGAGTTATAATGCCTCTGTGATCATAAATTACAGGGATGTATGTCCAAGGTTTTAAGAAGATTTTTCAATACTTTTTCAGTTCGCTCTGAGAAAGCCCTATTTATTAGGACTAGGCCAGATGAAAATTTGCCAGAACAAAACAGAAAACAAATTGCTGAGATTATGAGAAATCACAACTTGCTATGCACTTTTAATGTTGTCATTGCTTTGGCGCAAACGGTCATGATTAGGCCCGTAGATAATAATAGGCTCTATGTTGTGGGTAGCCCACATATCGCTCTAGCTGCATTTGATGAGGATATGGAGATTATCGATGGCTGCTCAGTGAGCAAAGGCATGCTTGCACCAAGAATCTTTTCAGGTCATAGATATGGAAATGATGAAATTGTAAGTCAAAAGTATATAACTGAGGCTAGATTTCAAGATTCAAAAAATTCGGCTAGGCATTATTTCGCTTGTCCTTCAATTGTTCAAAAATCATTTTCAGCCTATTCTAATGGAAAGAACTCCAGTAAGATTCATAATGCAGGCGGTGATTTCTATCTCATTGTATTGCCGACATTTACAGATAAACATAGGCTAATGCTAAGTATTCAATCTTTAATAGCAACAGATAAGAAATATGATCGCATGAACAATAATTGCGGTCATGCCGTTTTAAAATCATGTGGGTCTCATCAAAAATTACCTTCTGGTTTAAGTACACAAGAAGCATTAGAGTTTGTTTTAAAGCATTTCAATATACCTATGCCCAATGAACTACCCGATTTGTTCCAATCTCCTATTGCTTTAGGGCATGCTGAGTCAGTATTTCTTAGGGTCAAACGCCAAATTATGTATGAAGAAGATAGCTATAAAAGACATCTAAGACATTATTTTGATATAATATTATAACTTCCATTGAATTTAAATTTATCTAGTATATTTACTTTCTAGATAAATATTCAGAGGCCTTATGCTCAGAAAGCCCTTAGCCCAAATTTACAATGACATCATTGGGAACCACAGACTTCACGATCATTTAATTCCAGCATTTAGAAATTTAACGAGTGTTCCTCACCAAGCTATACCCACAATAGCTTCTTGTACAAGAGAATATGGGGTACACCCCGACACTTTGCCAGTCGTTCTAGGAACAATGAGATATATAGCTGAATTTAGAGGCGTATTGACAAATCCTAAGACATTCCATTCATTTGGAATACTGCTTTTAAGCTCTACTTATCATACCAGCAATAGGCATAGAGAGTTTGCGCGGAATAGAATCCAAATTAAGGATATTACAAGAGTAAGAGCTGCCCCATTTCTTATGAATTTCTTTTCACACAATACTGAGGCTGCTAATGTCCTGTCCCGTCTTAATAACTTAAAAGAAACGCCTAGAATACCATTACTTACAGACCGACATTGGGCTACTGATTACTTTGGTTATAGAGATGTATGTCGAGAGTATAATAAGTCAAATTTAAGTAAAACGGAGGTGACTTACCTGCTTCAATTATGTTTTCAGATGGCTGATTTAGCTAGGCATTATGCAACTCTATCATTTCCACACAGGACCAAATGGTATAATACAGAAAAAAGAGAAATTGGCCAAACGTGGGAAATATCAATAAAAGATCGAGAAGAAGCAGATAAAATAACTCGTGATACTTTCAATGAAGCCGAGATTGGATGCGCTGATAAAACGATAGTTAGACAGGCTCAAGAAAGGGCTCTCTCCGACCCAATGTTTTCACAACAAGTCATTGATATTGCTCAAGATTTTTATACTTTTCACGAGTTCGCGTCGCGCTTTTCTGCGCTAAGGGCTGGAGGGTGGAATAGGTAGCCTTAGCGCTTGCCAAGTAACGAATTGTACTGTATAAGTATCCAAACAAAAGCGTTATAGGCTATTTAGGCATGCCTTTAATGCACCCTTGAAAGATAGGGAAAATAACTAAAATCGGAGATTAAAATGCCAAAGATGAAAACCAAAAGCGGTGTTAAAAAGCGCTTTAAAGTTACAGCGACTGGAAAAGTTAAATCTAGCCAAGCTAACAAACAACACAACATGCGTAAGAGAAGCAAAAGACAACTTAGAAATCAGAGAGGGACAACAGTTCTACCTGATATGGAAGCAAAAAGAGTTAAGCAATTCATACCTTACGGTTTATAATTTTAATTAGTGGAGTTTAAAAATGGCTAGAGTAAAAAGAGGGGTCACCTCAAGAGCGCGTCACAAAAAAGTATTAAAGATGGCAAAAGGCTATAGAGGCCGTGCTAAAAATTGTATTCGCGTTGCAATAGAGAAAGTAGAAAAGGCGTTGCGTTATGCATATAAAGACAGACGTCGTAAGAAAAGAGATTTCAGAGGCCTTTGGATCCAAAGGATCAATGCTGCTGTTAGAGAACATGGCATGGTATACTCTCAATTTATTAACGGATTGAAAGTATCAGGAATTGATCTAAATCGTAAAATGCTTTCAGAGATGGCAATCCATCAGCCTGATGCATTTGCAAAAGTAATTGAATCAGCTAAGAAAGGTTTGTCTAAAGCTGCATAAGTAAAATAGGTAATTAATGTCTATAGAAGCAATCCGCAAAGACTTCGAAGAAAAAATAGCGAAGATTAACTCGTTACAAGATCTGGAGTCGATGCGGGTTTCTTTTTTGGGCAAAAGTGGAATACTCACTGAGCAAATGAAGCAAATCGCTAATTTGCCAGTTGAAGAAAAAAAATCTTTTGGCGCTTCCGTAAACCAGTTAAAAGAGTCTATCAGCCAAAAAATTGATTCATTAAAATCTAATCTTGAAGATGCAGCGCTGAACCAAAAGTTAGCTAATGAATCAATCGATATCACTATAAACCCTAGAGATTATAAAGTTGGCAAATTGCACCCAATCGCAAAAGTAATTTCTGACGTAAAAGAAATTTTTGCCTACATGGGCTTTGAGGTTGCCGACGGGCCAGAT
>CAZVFD010000023.1:0-9835 GCA_964625465.1 uncultured Candidatus Midichloriaceae bacterium
CAGCGGAGTTTTTTCCAAAAACCGATGAAGTCGCCGCATTGCTGGCGACACTTGGACTCTATGCCTCTGGCTTTTTTATGCGCCCATTTGGAGGGTTGGTATTTGGTTATCTAGGGGATCTTTTCGGTAGAAAATGGATTTTATCTGTGACGATATTGTTTATGGCTGCACCAACGTTTATCATCGGCATTTTACCGAATTATGAAACTATTGGAATAATGGCTCCGATAATAATCCTGATATGTAGACTGCTGCAGGGACTGTGTGCTGGGGCTGAGTATAGCGGTGCTTCAATCTTTTTAATTGAGCACTTTAATGCTAAAAGACTGCCTGCATTTGCTGGAAGTCTTATATCTGCATCGGGTGCTATTGGGTCTATTCTTGGCGTGTGTGCATACTACTTAGTTTCGAAGAATGTCATCCATTGGCGCGAGCCATTTGTTTTTGGCGCACTTTTAATTCTAGTTGCGTTTTATATTAGAAGATACACAGATGAATCGCCAGAATTTAAGACCAACCTAAAGAATATTTCATCTCCGCTTCTGTATATATTCACGCATCATAAAAAAGCTCTGATGGTAACTATCGCTATTGGAGCATTTCAAGGGACGTTAGTATACTTACTTTTTGTTTATATGAAAATATTTATGCTCACTCAAACAGCTTTGCATCTTGATGACATTACATATTTTAATCTCATCTCCTTGTTAGCGTTTTTGTTTTTTACGCCATTATTTGGTTTTTATGCAGGCAAGATTGGTCATTTAAAAGTTATGAGGATTGGGTTGCTTACGTTGCTGCTATATATATATCCTTGTTTTTATATGGTTCTTTCGGGTGATTATGGGGTGATTCTAATGAGCCAATTTTTCTTGGGTGCTTTGGTTGGGCTGTCTGCATGTGCTGCAAGCGCTGTAATGAATAACATGTTTCCTGCCAATCTTAGGTGCAGTGGAATACTATTTGGGTATAACCTTGGCGTAGCGCTTTTTGGTGGAACGCTGCCGCTTGTGTCGGAATGGTATATATATAGTTTTGGTTACCAATATGCCCCAGCAGTGTTTTGCATGGTGACGATCTTACTAGCAATTAGTGCGATACAAATACTGATCCCGAAAGACCAGCAACAGGCCGCATTAAACATGACTAAGCCAGTATAATAAACTAGCAAAAGAGTTATGGAAACGAACATATTAAGCGCTATTGAAAAGCAATCCTTTCTAAGGATTCGAAGAATCCATTAATGTGTGCTCGAATTTGCTAAGAGGGCGTACCGCCCGCAAATTCGCCCCCCACGCACACATTAATTACTTCTTCTCAGGATAAAACAATCCTAATGTACCTATTTTAAACTAAAGCTATTAAACCTGCATTGGCATCAAGATATAAAGACAATTATTCTCTTTTATATCCTGTGCTATTACTGCCCCTAAATTATTAGAAAGAGAAAGTTTTACAGTGTCCCCTTCAATGGCGGATAAAGAATCAAGCACGTATTTTGAGTTAAAGCCTATTGATAAGTTCTCATTAGAGCTATAGTTAGCGTCAATCTCCTGAGCTCCCTTCGCATTCCCATTCATTTCGCTAGAAGCATTTACTACTACTTTATTAGGCTCAATGTTTAAACGGACAGCGCGGGTTTTATCGTTTGTAATAGATATAACTAAATCAATTGATCGTGCCAATCTATCGCGAGAAACTTCTAATGTTTTATCATTGTTTTTAGGGATTACACGATCGTAGTCTGGGAATTTCCCGTCAATTAATTTTGACGATAAAGTTATGTCGCCAAGTATATAAACGATTTTGTTTTGTGAAAGGGAGACCTGAACTTCGCCAACGAAATCCTCAAGTAATTTAACTAATTCACCAACGGTTTTCTTAGGCACAATTATTCCCGGCATATCTTGGCAGCCTTCAGGTTGAATGGTTTGGGCTCTTGCCAAACGGTGACCGTCAGTTGCAACTGCACGTAAAACAGGTGTTCCCTCGTCGGTTGTAGGGTGTAGGTATACTCCATTCAAATAGTAGCGAGTCTCTTCAGTTGAAATTGCATGACGAGTCTTGCTGAAAAGTGTTTTAAGCACTGCTGAGTGAATTGAAAAAGAATGAGAGGTTTGGCCAATGTCACCAAAACTTGGAAATTCATCAACAGGTAAACAAGGGAGCGTGAACTCACTGGAGCCAACTTTTAGATTTACGTTTGAAGTATCTTTCTTATCTTTTGTGAATTCAACATCAACGTTTTCACTTACTTTACGGATAATCTCGAAGAGTGTATGAGCAGGAACAGTTATTGAGCCAGCTTGCTTAACTTGTGCTGTCATTTTGTCTTGGATAGAAATATCCATATCTGTAGTTGTAAGTGTCAGACCACCATCTTTTTCAGCGTCAATTCTTACGTTTGCCAATATTGGAACTGCATTTCTTCTCTCAACAACTGATTGAACGTGGTTTAGGGTTTTTAATAGATCATCTTTCTTTACAATAAACTGCATGTAGCTACCTAGGTTGAATACTCGTTAAAAATATATCCCAACTGCATAAAGTTGCAATACTTTAAATTTCTGTAAATGCAGTTGAGCGATTTAATGTTATTTTTTTAGTTTTTGATATAAATACTGAGTCGTCTTCGGCGTAATATATAAGCAGCTGATGCCAAGGCAAAATCCTAGTAGAAATCCAGATATAGAGTCGCTTGATGTAAGTTGAGTTTTAAAAGCATAAGATATTGTCACGCCTAATATAAAATTTAGAAAGGCTAGATCAGGTTTGAGCTCCAGTTTTTGAAAGTTTGAAGTAAGAAAGCTGACTAAAGCTATACTTAGTATAATGCCCTGAGTGTGCCAAAGCCAATTATACTTGGCAGCCATATTAGGGAAGAGTGAGAACATTGCGATCAATGAAGGAATTGCAAGGCCAATACACAGGGCATGAATTGAGAGTTTTGAGAGTGGAGATGTAATATATCTTGAAAGAACTAAGATAATTAGACCCAGGCAAATGCCTCCAAAAACATCTGGCCAGTCATGGTAGCCGACATGTACCATTGAGATAAAGCCACACACTAATAAAGTTATTATAAGTAGAGTAAGACTTTTTTTGCGATACTGTATTGCTAAAGCCCCCCAAAATACTACGTTTGATGAGGTGTGTCCGCTAGGATATGCGAATCCAGATTTAAACAGCTCTGGGTTGAGAGGTATTTGGAAATGCTGTTTTAAATAGGCGTTGATCACCATTGTGAAAAACATTAGAGATGCAGCTTTGATGAAAAATTCACTGCGTAAGTAATAAAAACCAAAGAGAATTATGCCAAATAAAAAGAAGTCACTCATGAAGAATAATACGAAACCAGATAAAAAATCTGTAATCATGAGGCAGTGATTATTTATGACCCTTATAACCATAATAATATGGATTGCCTAATTTTCAACTACGGAATAGGCTAAAACTACCAATATTATGTATTTCAATGGTTCAGATAATATTAAAATATAGAGTCCAAGTCCTTGTACTACTGATCTTGCTAGAGATATTCCTAACTATAGGTGTGTACTATGAGCATGGTACTAACGCACGAACTTATTTTATGCTGGAGTCTGCAACTAGCTTTCTGATTTTGGTGATCTCTGTTACGTTTTTAGACAAACTGAATTTATACCTATTCCTAACCAATAAACATGAGTATCTGCATAACGTCGCCCCATGCAGTTATATATTTTATGATACTAAAAAAAGGAAAGTAATCTGGCCAGAATATAGCTGTAAAATGCTTGGCATAGAGCATAAAAAACATTTCTTGCTCGCAGATATTGCAAAACTTTTTGAATGGAAGGATTGGAAAGAGATAGAAAAATATATTGATACCCCATCTTTAATTCATAATCATGAAAAAATTGGCAATTTGAAGTATGAAAACCCTCAAGGACAAACCAAGCATTTTAAGTACTCTTTGCAATATATTGAAGATAAAAAATACTTAATTCATGGAATAATTTTTTGGTTTACTGATTTTAGCGACTCAGTGGAACATGAAGAAAGTATTTTATCTTTAATAAAAAAATACAGGGTATTTAGCTTTGAACTTGATTACTTGTTCAATAATTTACCATTTCCAGTATGGAGGAGAGAAAGGGATGGTAAAATAGTATTCTCAAACAATAAGTTTCGAAAGTTTTTAAAAAGATTTGATACTGATCAATCGGTGGATGATTTTGGCAAAGGATTGAAGAGATTAGCAGAAATTAGCCTGCGTGAGATGAAGACGTCCAAGATTGTGAAATCATTTGTTAGTAAAAACCAGAATTTTACCTACGAGTTTACTGAAATTCCGCTGTCAGAAGCGAATGGAACTGTAGGGTTTGCTGTGGATATATCTAATCTTGAGGAAGCGCAGAAAGATTTATCACTTGTTGGAAATACGCTAGATAGAATTCTAGAGTTATCAAGCAGTGCAATAATAATTTTGGATAAACATCTTAAGATTTTTCAGTTTAACCAAACATTAGTGAACATGTTTGGTTTAGATGCGGGTTGGTTGGCTTCTAAGCCAAGCTATTCGGCTTTTTGGGATAGGTTAAGGGAGTCTAAGCAACTGCCAGAGGTTAAAAATTATAAAGAATTCAAAGATAATATTATCAACCTACTAATTCAGCTAACTGAACCTAAAAGTGAATTTATGCACTTGCCGAATGGGCAGTCTATAAGATTTTCTCTTATTCCAAGCGGCAAGAATACAATAGTAATGTTTGATAACGTAACAGACGTGCTTAATGTTGAGAGATCGTATAACGAATTGATGTCAGTTTATAAAACTACAATATCTCAGCTTAAACATTCTGTGGTGATTTTTGGTCAAGATGGAAGGATTAAATTATATAATCAAAACTTCGCAAAGTTTTCTAAGGTGGGGGAAGATTTTCTATCTTCCTTGCCGCATGTTTCAGATTTGTTAGTGCACGCAAACTCCAATTTTAAAGACGAGAGCATTATTGAATTAAAAAATAAAGTCATAAATTGTTTGGAGTCGCGCATCAATTCTCAAGTAAAGCTTCATGACAATAGTGGCAAAGATTTTGAGACAAGTATATCTTCATTGCCTGACAATGGGGTGTTGGTTACTATTAATAGTTGAAATCAATCTATCTTTAATCCAATAAGAAAGTACGACCATTGCCCAAGCGAGGAGAATTCCTACCACCACATCTGATAGCCAATGCGCGCCAGAGAATAGGCGGTTTATCATGATTGGAATGGCCACGATCCAGATTATTGGCCAGTATTTTTTCTTGGCAAACCCGCATGTAAATATTGCCCAGAATGCAGCTGAAAAGGCATGACCCCCAGGAAATGAAGAGCCTGAAGCGATTTTAACTTTGTTGGTGCCAAATAATTCAGATAGGTTGATAAATGGTTGTAGAACCTGAGAAGGTGATTGTCGTTTTAGTTCAAGGAAAGTTACAAAAAATGCATCCTTCAGCAAAAAGGCGAATTGCATAAAGATTATCAGCGCTACCACATTTGCTGCCAAGTTTTTGCGTGTTTTAAGAGGTTCATTGAATATTATAAATAGATTCACCAATAAAAATGCCACAAGATTTAAAGTCTTTTCATAGTTGTGGTTTAGAGCGAACCACAAACATTGCCAGAAATAGCCAAACTCTAGCGAGCCATTGATCAAGTAAAATGCTTGTTCATCCATAAAAACAGCTGCCATCTGTAGCTGGGGAACAAGGTAAATGATTAGGCAAAGTCCTAGAAGAATAAAGGGTGCTGGTGAATATTTTTTGATCACTATTGATTCTCGCAACATAATTTTTTGATTCTAAGATCTTTCAAATATTTTTTCCAGATCATTAATCGAAAGCTTGGTATGAGTTGGTCTGCCGTGATTACATTGTCCTGAAAATGGTGTTCTTTCAATTTCGCGAAGTAAGGCGTTCATTTCTTCAATATTCATTTTGCGCCCAGCGCGGATGCTTGAGTGACATGCAATGTTGCCGAGTATAAAATCTTTTTTATCTTGAATTATATCTGTTCCCTCATGTTCTAAAATGTATTCTGCGATGTCAGAGATTAGTTCTTTTATTTCAAGTTTGCCAAAGATTGTTGGCAGCTTTGTTACTGTAACGCTAGTATCTGATTTTACTTCTAGGGAAATTCCAAAATTTTCTAACTCATCTAAATTTTCTGATATTTTTGCGATTAATGCTTGAGAGAGAAAAATAGTTTCTGGCAATAAAAGTTGCTGTGATTTAATGCTGCCTTGAGCTAATTGTTCCTTCATTGTTTCTAGCACAAGTCTTTCATGGGCGGCATGCTGGTCAACTATTATCAATCCTTCTTTTGTTTCTGAAATAATATAGGTATTACCAATTTGACATTTGGCATATCCAAGTGGTGGCTCATCGAATAATTGATTTGTATTTGCTGGGGCTTGAAATGATTGGTTGACTGACTCAGATATAATTTGGGGCTGCGTAACTATAGGAGTGACAAACATATTTGGGTTTTGTATGTCGTGAACTATTCGTTTTGGTGCCTGCGCAACATAGGTATTAAAACTGTTCGTTGGGGAAACAGTGGAGCTTGTGTGATAAATTTTTGTTTTAAGTGCAGTTCTAATTGCATTAGATATAAACTCCCTTATTTCGCTGGCGTCTCTGAATCTAACCTCAGCTTTGGTTGGGTGGACGTTTACGTCTACGCGATATGGATCTATCTCAAGAAAAACCACTATTTTAGGATGTCTGCCATGAGGTATTAAATTTTGGTACGCGACTTTAACTGCTGTTAGTAAGATTTTATCCTTGATAGGCCTGTGATTTACAAAATAGTATTGGTGGATGCCAGTACTAGAGTTTAGAGTTGGAAGTCCAGCATAACCATATACTTTAGCGAAACTGTTCTCTTGAGAAAAAAGTACAGAGTTTTTGATGAAATCATCTCCTAAAATATCATTGAGTTGGGTTTCAGAAGAGCTGTTATGATTAGCTTTTAGGTCCAAAAGAACTTTGCCATCTGAGATTAATTTAAAACTGGTGGTTTCATTAACTAGTGCAAAGCGATGGATTAAGTCTACAGCAGCTGCGACTTCAGATTTTTTAGATTTTAAAAATTTCAAGCGGGCAGGGGTGAACGAAAATATATCTCTTACTTCAACTGTTGTGCCGCAGTCTCGTGAAGCTGGCTTTAATGGAGATTTTTCGCCTCCGTTAACACTTAGCTCCCAAGCTTCGCTTGAATTCTTTATTTTGGAAATGATGCGCAATTTACTTACTGAGGCAATAGATGGCAGGGCTTCTCCCCTAAAGCCGAAATGAAGGATGTTGTTGATATCAGCTTCATCAAGTTTTGACGTAGCATGGCGCTCAACTGCTAAAGAAAGTTGTTCTTTTTCAATGCCAAAGCCGTTGTCTGAGATGCTAATTAAATTATGACCACCTTCTTCTATTTCAACGTTAATCTGTGTAGCTTTTGCGTCTAAAGAGTTTTCTACCAGCTCTTTAATTACAGAAATTGGCCTATCTACCACCTCACCAGCGGCAATTTGATTGATTGTTTTTTCAGATAATAATTTGATTTGAGCCATATTAAACTTGCAATTTTTCAGCATTACTAATAAAATTTTCAACGTTTGGTAAGGCAGATCTTAATGATCGACCTTACCCTGTCATTCCGAACTTGTTTCGGAATCTTTTAGTTTTAGATCCTGAAATAAATTCAGGATGACATATTTGTGTAGTGATGATGCTATTTTATACGTGTTAGAAATGTTTTCAAGACTTGGTAATAGTTTAGGTAAGGTATTTGATAAACTCAGAGGTAAAGGTTATATTTCTGAGGAAGATATAAATTTGGCAATGCGAGAGATTCGTTTGGCTTTACTCGAAGCTGATGTTTCATTGGATGTAGTAAAGTCATTTATCAATACTATAAAAGAAAAAGCGGTTGGTTCAGAAGTCACCAAAAGCATAACTCCTGGGCAGCAGATTGTAAAAATAGTTCATGATGAACTTGTTGCATTATTAGGTAGTGATAATCAAGAAATCAATTTAACTACTCAGCCACCCGCAGTGATTATGATGGTTGGGTTGCAAGGCTCTGGAAAAACGACGTCATCTGCAAAGCTTGCTTTAAGGCTAAAACAGAAGATGCACAAAAAAGTTTTGGTGGCATCTCTTGATACATATCGTCCTGCCGCGCAAGATCAGTTAGAAGTATTAGCTAAACAAATAGCGATTGATTCTTTGGAGATTATCAAAGAGCAGAAGCCACTCCAGATTGCTAAACGGGCACTTGAAAGAGCTGTGCAGGAATCTTTTGATGTACTAATTTTAGATACAGCTGGTAGGCTTCACACAGATGCGGAGCTGATTGAAGAGTTGCAACAAGTGAAAAAACTGACTAATCCTATTGAGTCATTTTTAGTGGCGGACTCGCTTACTGGTCAGGATGCAGTAAATATCGCGCGTGAGTTTAATGATAAGGTTGGCATCACTGGAATTGTGTTAACCAGAATTGATGGTGATGCTAGAGGTGGTGCAGCACTAAGCATGCGCCAAGTGACGGGATGCCCAATTAAATTTATGGGTGTTGGCGAAAAGCCTTCTGAATTTGAAGAATTCCATCCAGATAGAATTGCATCGCGCATTCTGGATATGGGTGATGTAGTTTCTTTAGTCGAAAAAGCTGCAGAAATTGTAGACCAAGAAGAAGCCCAGAAAATGGCTGCTAAACTAAAGAAAGGTTCGTTTGATATGAACGATCTTCTCTCCCAGTTACGTACCATGAAAAAAATGGGAGGTATCGGCAAGATGATGAACATGATACCTGGAATTGGTAAAATAAAAGAGCAGATGGCAGGTGCAAATTTAGATGATAAAATCTTGGTAAGACAAGAGGCGATAATTCAGTCAATGACCAAAAAAGAGAGGGGAAACCCTGATTTGATTAATGCCTCAAGAAGAAAAAGAATTGCAGCTGGTTCAGGTACTCGCGTTGAAGATGTGAATAAACTACTTAAGCAATTTTTAATGATGAACAAAATGATGCGTAAGTTTAGTGGAATGTCACCTAGAGAGATGGAAAAAATGCAGAGGATGTTAAATGTCTAAAGCAGTTACAAATAATAAAAAGAATAGTAAAAACAAAAAAGAAGCGTTAGCGCTGAAGTTGCGCGATAATTTAAAAAGACGCAAAGAGCAGCAACGAATTAAAGAGGGCGTAAAAAAATGAGGAATGCAATTATATTTTTAATGGTGCTAAGTTTAACAGGTTGTGCAAAGGAAGTGTACCAGCACGGCTACAGCTTCGAGCAAAACAATGTCGATACAATCAAGGTTGGGCAAGCTGACTATTCAAAAGTTTTAAATGAATTGGGTTCACCTACTTCGAAATCTACATATGGCCAAAAAACTTTGTATTATATTAATTACACAGTCGAGAAAGTGGCGTTTTTAGATCCAAAAATTACAGAGCAGAAAGTTCTGAGTATTTCTTTCAACGATAAAGATATAGTCAGTGATATTACTGAGTTTACTCTAGATGATACTAACGATATTGCCTTCTCTGAAGGTAGAACAGAAATTCATGGAAATACATTGACTCCAATCGAGCAGATTATGACTAATATTGGTAAGTTTAATAAAAAGACCAAGCAGTATTGATTGCTAATGAGATTTAAATGGTTAAGCAAGTTAAAATTACTAGCAAAACTCATTATCTGGAAGAAGTGTTAAGTTCTTTGGGGCAATTTGAAGTAACAAAATCTGCAAAATTAGAGATTGTTGATAAGGGAAATTTTGTTGAGGTGGGTAGTGTTAGATTTTCC
>CAZVFD010000023.1:9845-20260 GCA_964625465.1 uncultured Candidatus Midichloriaceae bacterium
ATACTAAAAGATCTTATAAGTGCAATTAATAATGCGGCAATCCCAGAAAAAATAGAATTTAAAGAATTCACTCTATTCCCCAAGCTACGCTCGCTACAAATTCAAGAATCGGAAGTATCTCTCACTGAAAAAGAAAATGCTATTCTCTTATACTTAATTCATTCTACAAATCATACTGCAAATAAAAATGATATACTCAAGGATGTTTGGGGGGTAAATGAGCAAACAGAGACAAAAACTTTGGAAAGCCATGTATATAGGTTGCGGCAAAAGCTGGAAGCATATGACTTAAAAAACTGGCTCATTTTGGATAGCGAGTTTGTCCGTCTTGTTTTGACGAAGATTTAGTTTTTTGAACTTCGTTTTTGTCAGCCAAGGGATGAGTGTCTAGTACCAGGTTTTTTGCTTGTTCCGATAAAACCTTGGTATATATCTGCGTTGATGAAATGTCAGCATGCCCCAGTAACTCCTGAACTACTCTTAGATCAGCCCCATTTTGTAATAGATGACTGGCGAAAGAGTGGCGTAGTTTATGTGGCGAAACAAGTTCGGGATTTATATTAGCATTAGTTGCAATAGTCTTTATGATTTGATGGAATCGCTGTCTTGAGATGTGCGTAATTTTGCCTTTTTTATTGAATGATGGAAACAAATAATCGCATTGTTGATTCTTCAAAAATTTTGGTCTTATTGCTAAATAAACTTTGAGTGACTGAAGTGCCGAACTGTTTAAAATTATTATTCGTTCCTTGCCCCCTTTGCCTTTAATGATTATTGCGGCATGTGAGTCGCTATTTATTGATTCATTTTGAATTGAAGAATGCTTTAATAAAATGAGTTCAGACACACGCATTCCCGAAGAGTATAGTATCTCGAGCATGCATTTATCTCTAACTTTTTCATCACCTCCTGAAGTATCAATTGAGTTAAGCATTATTTCTACATCTGTTTTAGATAGAGCTTTGGGCAAGAGTTTTTCCTGCTTGGGCATATCTAGGTAAAGGGTAGGGTTATCTTTGCGTATTCTATCTGTGCATAAAAATTTGAAGAAATGTTTTATGGCAGAGATTTTTCTTGCAAGTGTTCTGTTAGATAAACCTTTCTCACTGAGTTTTACAAAGTAACTTGCAAGCTCATGTTGTGTGATGGTCTCTATTTGTAATTTATGATTTTTAAGAAACGACAGTAGATCAATTAAATCGAGCTTATAAGAAGTTACAGTGTTTTTTGCTGCTGATTTTTCAGCAGAGATCATTTCAAGAAAGCTCTCAAGAAGAATATAATCTTGGTTATTCTGCTGGCTCAAGTGCATCAATTTCTGCAACGTGTTCGTTTAATACCTCTTGTTCAACAACTTGAATTTGGGGTTCAATATCAAACGAAAGGTAGTATAAGGAAACAATAAGAATGGCTCCTAACACTATGAATTTTAAGTTGCCTGGTTTCTTTTTTCTGCTACCTCTATTAACTCTACTATAGTAGTACATCCTTGACATCTTGTGAAAACCCTAATATTCAACATCTTATGAATGATGCAATGTATTTGTAATCAAGGCAATAGTAAAGATTAATTTAGATGAAGTTATTAATTGTAGAATCACCGTCAAAAGCTAAGACTATTAACACCTATTTAGGGAAAGACTTTAAAGTTATTTCTTCATTTGGTCATGTTAGAGGATTGCCATCGGCAGATGGATCTGTAAAACCAGATGAGAATTTTGCAATGTCGTACGAAATACTAGATAAGTCTGCGAAGCACGTTGCAGAGATTGTGAAAAGTAGTAAACAAGCTGATGAAATATATTTAGCAACCGATCCTGATCGTGAAGGTGAGGCAATTTCGTGGCACATTATTGAGATTTTAAAAAGTAAGAAAGCTATACCAAAGAACACTCCTGTTAGAAGAGTTGTGTTTAATGAGATTACAAAAAATGCTGTGACTGAGGCTGTAAATAATCCGAGAGATATTGATGAGAATTTAGTTCAAGCTCAGCAGACAAGACAGGCCTTGGATTATTTGGTGGGCTTTACATTATCTCCTGTTCTTTGGAGAAAGTTGCCTGGAAGCAGGTCGGCTGGTCGTGTGCAATCAGTTGCTCTTAAAGTAATTTGCGAAAGAGAAAATGAGATTGAAAAATTTATCTCAAAAGAATACTGGAGTATTGCTGGGATTTTTGAAAATTCCGATGCCGTGAAATTTAAGGGAATGCTCACGTATTACCAGAATAAAAAGTTGGATAAGTTCGACCTTAATACTGAGAAAATTTCCTATGCAGCAGTTGAAGAGATTAAGAAGCATAAATATCATGTTGCAAGTATTGAAAAGAAACAGATGCGTCGCTTTCCTCAGCCGCCATTCACTACTTCAACTATGTTGCAGGAAGCTGCTAGGAAGCTTGGTTACTCAGCGAGCAGAACTTCAAAATTAGCTCAGAATCTGTATGAAGGTATAGATATTGGCGGTACTACAACTGGTCTAATAACATATATGCGTACTGATAGCGTTAATGTTTCTAAAGAAGCTTTGGCAGAAGCTAGAAAATTTATAGATAAAAAGTTTGGCGATAAATATTTACCAAAAGCAATTCGTGAATATAAAACCAAAACGAAAAATGCTCAAGAAGCTCACGAAGCTATTCGCCCAACTGATGTAACTCTTACGCCAGAGAAAGTTGAGAAATTCTTAAATGAAGATCAATTTAAACTTTATGATCTAATTTGGAAAAGAATGGTGGCCAGTCAAATGGAGAATGCTGTATTTGACGTTGTGGCTGCAGATTTAAGTAATGATGATAAATCGATTACTTTCAGATCAACAGGTTCTACACTAGTTTTCGATGGTTATTTTGCAGTTTATAAAGAAGATGAAGATGATGTAGAAGACGAAGATAATCAATCGCTTCCAAAGCTATCTGAGCAAGAAAAACTTAAGCTAGATAAATTGGATCCAAAACAACATTTTACCCAGCCGCCGCCAAGATACACAGAGGCAAGCTTGGTTAAAAAAATGGAAGAGCTAGGAATTGGAAGACCGTCAACATACCCAAGTATTATTTCGATACTTCAGGAACGAGAATATGTGAAGCTTGATAAAAAAAGATTCTTTCCAGAATCAAAAGGACGCTTGGTAATTGCCTTCTTATCTAAGTTTTTTTCTAAATATGTCGAGTATGATTTTACAGCTAGGCTAGAAGATGAATTAGATGAAATTGCAAATGCTGAAATCAAATGGAATAAAGTTTTATCTGAATTTTGGAAGCCATTCAAAGAAACGACGGATGAAGTTTTGAAGATTAAAAATTCTGAAATTATTCAAAGCATTGAAACTGAGTTGCACGACTT
Source organism: uncultured Candidatus Midichloriaceae bacterium (assembly GCA_964625465.1). Taxonomy (GTDB): domain Bacteria; phylum Pseudomonadota; class Alphaproteobacteria; order Rickettsiales; family Midichloriaceae; genus CAZLFQ01. The sequence goes on from CAZVFD010000023.1 coordinate 13,188, forward strand.
AATCTTCGCTGAAAATGAGAAAAATTGCCCTACTTGTAAAACTGGGACTCTGGGTTTGAAAACAGGGAAGTTCGGCGCATTTATCGGATGTTCGAATTACCCAGAATGTAAGCACGTTAAGCAATTTGGGCAGGGATCTTCTGAAGATGCAGGAGAAGATAGCCAACAGCTCCAGTTCCCAAAAACTTTAGGTCAGAATAGTGAAGGGGAGGAAATTTCTGTTAGGAAAGGGCCTTATGGCATCTATTTGCAATCTGGTGATGGAAAAGGAGCCAAGAGAGTAAGTTTGCCTAAAGGGAAGTCGCCAGATTTGATAGACCTAGATTATGCTAAAGGGCTTTTGACTTTGCCGAAAGTGATTGGTGATCATCCAGAAACAGGAGAGCCAGTGAAAGTGGGAATAGGTAGATTTGGCCCTTATTTACATTATCAAGGAGCTTTTAGATCGCTAAAAGAAGACGATCCAGTTTCAATCACCTTAAATAGAGCGGTGGACATACTAAATACTCCTGTGCAAAAATCTTTCGCAAGACGTAAAACAACTAAGAAAAAATAATTATGGCAATAATTTTACCTTATAAAGGCAAGTTACCAAAGATTGATCCGACTGCATATATCGCAGACAATGCTGTAATAATAGGCGACGTAGAAATTGGTGCAAACGCTAGTATTTGGTTTGGTTGTGTTTTAAGGGGCGATGTAAATTACATCAAGATTGGTGATGGAACCAATATTCAAGATGGCACTATAGTGCATGTGCACAGAAAAGATGGGCCGACTATAGTTGGTAAGGGTGTGACTATTGGACACATGGCGTTGCTTCATGCATGTAAGCTGCATGACTATAGCTTTATTGGAATGGGTGCGAAAATTATCGATTACACCGAAGTAGAAACAAATGCGATGGTTGCTGCAGGTGCAGTATTGTCACCTCGTAAAGTTGTAAAAGCTGGTGAGCTATGGGCTGGAATACCAGCGAAGTTTTTAAGAAAGATGACCCAAGAAGAGTTGGATTACATAAAAATTTCAGAAAGCAATTATATAAAATTGGCATCAGAGTACAGAAATAAGTAGTCTAAATTTTTTTAAGTTTCTGACTATAAAGTGCTTGCTATATCTGTAGTAATTAATTATATTACGTATCTACATCGCGGGGTGGAGCAGCCCGGTAGCTCGTTAGGCTCATAACCTAAAGGTCGTCAGTTCAAATCTGGCCCCCGCAACCAACTTTTCTCAGAAAATTCATTCCATTTTTTCCATTCTGCTAAAGCTATTTTGTTAAGATAATTACTTTTTCTTGTTCAGAAATTAATCCCATTTCTCTGCGGGCTATCTCGTCGAGCATATCCAAATCTAATGTGTTGGGGTATAATAGCTTAACCTTGTTTTCCATAGCTACTCGTTCCCTTTCTAAGCTTGATAACTCTAGAGTTTTCTGTTTTATATCTTTGTTTAGTCTGAAGTATGCTATGAAACCTCTTTGTCCACTGAACGAATGATAGCAGAAATATACGATCAATATAAGTAACAGTGAGTTCAGCCACACTGTTTTTAGGTTTATATTAAGCTTTTCAGTGAGTTTATTGCTATGTTTTAGAGATGGCATTAGCTAATTGAGTTGAAAGTTATGATAAAATGATTATTATTTCATAAATATTATTTTTACAAGTGTTTTAGAGGCTCTATGACGACCATTTTACTTATAGTTCAGATGTTCATTGTTTGTATGTTAATTGCAGTGATTCTAATTCAGAAAACTGGAACAGATGGTTTGGCAGGTTTATCAGGTGGCGGCCACAATGTTTTTTCAAGCAGGGCTTCTTCTAACTTGCTAACGAAACTTACTACAGTTTTAGCTATAGCATTTATGGTCAATAGTTTAGTAATTGCTAAAGTCAGTATCTCAAGTTCTAAGCCAAGCAAATCGATTGTAGATTCGATTGTAGTGAATCCAGAGGCTGCTCCTGCAAAAGAAGAAAAGACGCCTGAAGTTCCTTTGGCGCAGTAACATATGACTCGTTTTATTTTTATAACAGGTGGCGTTGTTTCATCTCTTGGTAAGGGGATAGCAAGCGCCTCCCTTGGTGCGTTGCTTCAGGCAAGAGGTTATAAAGTAAGACTGAGAAAATTAGATCCATATTTAAATGTTGATCCCGGAACTATGAGTCCATATCAACACGGTGAGGTTTTTGTAACTGATGATGGTATGGAAACAGATTTAGATCTTGGTCATTACGAGAGATTTACTGGCGTGAATGCTAGGGTTGGAGATAGTACTACCACAGGTAAAATTTATTCTGAGCTTCTTTCTAAAGAGAGAAAAGGTGACTATTTAGGTAAGACCGTTCAGGTTATCCCCCATGTGACAGATCTAATTAAAAACTTTATCACTTCTAATGCTGAAGACACAGACTTTGTATTATGTGAAATTGGTGGAACGGTTGGTGATATTGAGGCGCAGCCTTTTTGTGAGGCTATTAGGCAATTAGGAACGCAGTTGGGTTTAGAGAAGGTTATATTTGTTCATCTAACCTTAATTCCATATATTGCTGCATCCAAAGAATTAAAAACCAAGCCTACCCAGCACTCGGTGAAGGAATTAAGATCTATTGGTATTCAGCCAAATATTCTTTTATGTAGAAGTGACAGAGAAATTTCTCTTTCGGATAGAGAGAAAATCGCCCTGTTCTGTAGCGTCCCTGTAGAGAGAGTAATACCTGCGCTTGATCAGAGTAGCATATATTCTGTTCCAGTAAAATATCATGAGTCAGGTTTGGACACGGAAGTCTTAAAACATTTTAAATTACCACATAGCAAAAAACCAAATTTAGATAAGTGGTATGAGATTGTTAAAAGAATTGAAAACCCTGCTAAAGAAGTAAATATTGCGATTGTTGGTAAGTATAACCAACTTGAAGATGCGTATATATCTCTAATCGAGGCGCTTAAGCACGCAGGAATTGAGAATAATGCCAAAGTAAATATTAACTGGGTGAGTGCTGCAACAATCAAAGAAGATACAGTTAAGGCAAAGTTAAAAAATGCGCATGGAGTATTGGTGCCAGGAGGTTTTGGTGCAAGAGGTACTGAAGGGAAAATTCTAGCAATTAAATTTGCGCGTGAAAATAAAATTCCATTTTTAGGAATATGCCTTGGTATGCAACTGGCAGTAATTGAATTTGCGCGAAATGTATTAAAAATTAAGGACGCAAGCTCTACAGAATTTACCAGCTCATGTATCAATGTTATAGGTTTGATGACAGAGTGGAAGCAAGGTAAAAAAACAAGTAAGCGTTCTAAAAATGATGACTTAGGTGGAACGATGCGGCTAGGAGCATATGAATGCCTAATTACTCCAGATAGTTTTGCGAAAAAGATTTACGGTACTAATAAAATCAGCGAGCGTCATAGACATCGCTATGAGTTTAATATTCAGTTTAAAAAGCAGTTTGAAGATAAGGGTCTTGTGTTTTCAGGAATGTCTCCAGATGGCCAATTAGCTGAGATTATAGAGATTACAAACCATCCTTGTTTTATAGCGGTGCAGTTTCATCCAGAATTGAAATCTAGAGCATTTAGTCCACATCCGCTATTTACTTCTTTCGTAAAAAAGGCGATAAATAATAAGTAGTACCCTAAAATAGTGTTGGGTATAAAACTGAAATGTATTCGGTATGAAGTCGGCAAGAGTTGCAACATTACCAAAATCGGCTATGGGACGTCCAGTAGAAAGTAGTGGAAACGGATATATTATTGTGCTCACTTTAGTGGCCGCAGCGATGTCTATGTATTCTATGTATTCGGTGGTAATTGTTATGTTTGGAATGCTGCCAGGACTTATTGCCATGATAGTTGACCAAGATCCTAGAAGATATATTTCAAAAATAGTTCTCACATTTAACGCAACAGGTGTTGTCCCGTATGTAGTGAAAATTCTTTCAGGGAGCGGATCAGGGTCCGTTGCAATAGAAATTATTATAGAACCTAAAACTTGGCTCACAATTTATATTTCTGCCTCAATTGGTTGGTTGGTCTATTGGATTTTTCCTCAGATCGCTCTTTTTCTTAACAACGTTAAAACCCAAATACGCCTCCAGAAGCTTAACTATGACTTAGATAAGCTCGTAGAAGAATGGGGCGATGAGATCAAAACTAAATAAAGATAAAAATTTTTCTTGATTGTTACTAAGCTAACTCATTAATATGATTAAAACCATGTTTCAAATAGGCTTAAGTTATTATGTCATCTAGAAAATCGAGTATAGCAAGCAAAGCTGTGGCAAAAAAACAAGTTGCTAAAAATAATAAAATGATTGCAGGCGATTATAAACCTTCAGATAAAGAAGTGTATATGAACCAAAAGCAGTTGGCGTACTTTAAAAAAAGACTTCTAGATTGGAAAGAAGAATTAAAACAGGAGTCAAAAATCACAGTTGAGCATTTGCAGAAAGAGCAATTAAGAGAAGCAGATCTGAGTGATCAAGCTACTAATGAATCTGTAACTGCTTTTGAGCTTAGGACTCGTGATAGATATAGAAAGCTTATGAATAAGATTGATGCAGCTCTCAATAGAATTGAAGAAGGGGAGTATGGTTACTGTGATGAAACTGGTGACCCAATAGGTATTAAGCGTCTAGAAGCGCGTCCTATAGCAACCTTGTCGATTGAAGCTCAAGAAAGGCATGAGCGCTTCGAGAAAAGCCATAGTGAAGACTAGGAGACTTGAATAATCATTGTCATAATCTGTTCTGTAAAGGTCTTCATCGTGACCCCAATAAAAGTGAAGGCTAGAAGTAGTGTCACGAAAATTGCGATTATCTTAGGCACGAAGGAAAGGGTTGGCTCTTGAATTTGGGTCAAAGCTTGAAAGAGTGATACCACTAAACCTACAATTAAAGCAACCAGCAGTAATGGCATTGAGACCTTGAGCAGTACCCAAATTGATTCTTTTGCGATATCTATAAATGCAGCAGCTTCCATTTGCTTATAAAAAATTATTAGATTTAGACTAAACTGACTTTGTGCTGTTGGCAAATGTCTAATTAACATAGTTGGTGTTTTAGATTAGATGCTGAGCCGAAGGCCTTTAGCTCATGATCTTTTAGAGAAAATCCACCGTACTTACTTCTTAAATATTTTTGTCATTCCCACGAAAGTGGGAATCTAGTCTTTAAAAAGTCTGGATCCCCGATTTCTCGGGGATGACCCATGGGAATTTATTGGATCTTTTCTGAAAGAGCTAGGACATACAAGGCCTTGGAAAAATGATTTGTAAAATGTGAAGTGTTGTGCTCCACTTTTAGCGCGTTAAAAAATTTGCCTGTATTATGGAGGTTGTTATGTCGATTGCATTTAATTCGATTGATAAGGTAGTTAGAGATATTTCTATGGCGGATACCGTACTTTCAGTTGCAGATGGCGCTATGACTGACATAAGGAATGATTTGGTAAAAATTCGCTCGTTGGCTGTGCAGGCTGCATCCAAGGACCTAAGTTCTTCTGAACGAATGCTCCTCGAGATAGAGAAGGATGGTTTGCTTGAAGATATAGCGCGTATTGCAGATAACACAGAAATAAATGGTTTAGTGCTTTTGGATGGCACACTTGTAGGTAAAAAGTTCCAAGCTGGTTTTGCAGAGCAAAACTATGTTTATATAAGTATTCAGCAATCTATGAGTGTAAAAGGACTGGATATAAGAGATATATGTCTGGATGGTGGGGATAGATTTGCTGCATATGTTATTAGTAAGGTTGATGTAGCGATTGATGTAGTCAATGAAGCAAGAGCTAACATAATTGGCTTGCGGCATGAAGTAGAGAGCGCTAAATCTGGCTTGGAAAAATTGGTATTTAATGCGTGTGTTGAACAGTGCTTTGGACAAGGGGATTTTGAAAGTTTAGTTGGAATGCTGCGATATGAAGATATAACTGATTAATACCGCCTTGTATATGCGTTAAAAAACAAATACTTGCAATTTATTTTAAAAGCTGCTTAACTTATATCAGATGGTGTAAATTGTATTTATATCACTTTAAGTGTGGGCATGTAGCCCTCCCTTAGGCAGTAAGCCTAATTCATTAACTATAAATTCCAACAAGTAGGAGGAAATTATGGTAGCTTCAATTTCTACAAATATTCATGCTGGTTATGCATCAGCAAATCTAAGAGGATCAATCGAAGAAACAAAAACATCTGCAATCAGGATGTCTTCTGGTAAGCAAATTACTAAAGCTTCTGATGACGCGGCTGGTTTATCAATTGGTTCGGGTTTAAAAACTGACGTTGAGACTTTAAAAGCAGCGCTTAAAAGTACATCTCAGGCATCTTCAATTCTTTCAGTAGCTGATGGTATATTAGCGAATATCGGTGATATTCTAGGAAGACTTCGTTCACTAGCAGTAACTGCAAACTCTGGTGCTATGGGTACAAATGAAAGAAACTATATCGATAAAGAGATGGATGCTCTAGTTGCAGAGGTAACACGTGTTGCTGGTAATACAAAGTTCAACGGTTCAGTACTTCTTGATGGTTCATTCACAGCTAAAACATTCCAAGTGGGTGTTTCTAGTACAGATACTATTGCTGTAGGATTCTCTCAAGATATGAGAGCAACAGGTTTAAGCATCAATGCTCTTGATGTTTCTACAAACGCTGCTGCTGTTACATCTATTACTGCAATCGATGCTGCAATTAACCTTGTTAAAACAGAAAGATCTAACGTAGGTGCTTTGCAATCTACATTCGGTTTTGCTGCGTCAAACATTGAAACAAGTATGTTAAACACAAATGCTGCTAGAGCGGATTACCTGGATGCTGATATCGCTAACGAATCTTCAGCTTTCTCTGGTTCTGCAACTAAAGTTCAAGCAGGTGTGGCTGTATTAGCGCAAGTTAATACTCTTCCACAAAACCTATTAAAACTAATTAGCTAATAATTAGAGACTAGTGGGGATTTAATCCCCACTAGTTAATAGATTTGAGAGAAATATCATGAAAGTTTCAATAAACAGTATTAGTCCTATCGCTGTTGAGGGTGCAAAAGGGGGAGCGCAAACTCAAGGGGTAGCTGTGA
>CAZVFD010000023.1:20270-24036 GCA_964625465.1 uncultured Candidatus Midichloriaceae bacterium
GCTGTGATGACTAGGGTTCAGCTATATGGAAAATCAGTAGCTGTAGTGCAGGATAATCAAGCAAGAGTAGATAATGTCGATACAAGCGCTTTATTTGTCGCTACTCCAGACGGAAAAATGCACAGAAGAGTAGTAACAAGTGATGGTGTTCAATACGATCCTGTAATTAACCACGCATCATTCTATCCAACAGGCAGTGGTGGTAAAAAATAATAGTGGGGCGAATGACGGGAATTGAACCCGCGGCCTCAAGTGCCACAAACTTGCGCTCTAACCAACTGAGCTACATCCGCCGTAGAGATCACTATCTTATACGCAATAACTAGTAATTTTGCAATATAATTCTACTGGAAATGCAAATTCTTCAATTGATTTGTTTAACACGTCCTTGCATGTCGAGTTTCAACTTAGGTACGACACAGTCATGCTTGTGCAAGTCAAGAGATTCGCTGACAAGAATCGAGAAAGATTTTAGGAGCCAGCCCATTCAAAGCGGAATTTGGTCTTAGTTCATTGTAATAAAAGATGTATTTTTCAAGCTCCTCTTTTAAGTGCTCAAAAGAATCAAACACCATATCTTCCAAAAGATCTGCTTGAATGGTTCTCCAAAATCTCTCGACTTTTCCATTCGTTTGAGGTCGATAAGGCTTAGTATATCGATGTTTTATTTCTAACTCCTTTAGCAAGATTTCAAAAGGATGATGATCTTTATTTTTAGAATTTGAACCATGACCAAACTCAGATCCGTTATCGGATAACATTTCTTTAAATTCAATATCATATCGATGCTTAACAATATTAAGCATCCTAAGAGTTGCAAACATCACAGTAATAGACTTTATATCCTTTACAACTTTAGCCCAAGCAATTCTAGAAGCAGCATCAATGATAGCTACAATATAATATCGATTATTATCTCTTTCGACCATTCCTTTAGGTAGGTAATGGCAGTCGATATGAGCTAATTCGCCAGCGTTTTTTTTAATGATAGACCTCCTAATAGCCTTTTCTTTAGGCTTCAATTTATTCAAATTATGTCTTTTTGCAATATTATAAATAGTTGAGCAAGAAGGGGGGAATTGTTTAAATTTAGGTTTAAGAATATGGAATATTTCGAATTTAGATAGTCCATTGGCTCTTAATTCTAGGACTTTATTTTCAATGAAGTGAGGTGTGCGTTTAATTAAGTATCTAGGTCCTCTTTTTTGAGGAAGTAGAGAGGCGCTAACAGGATGGAGTTTAAACCTGTTATAATACTTATTGAAGTTCTGACGTTTTAGATTAAAGCATTTGTAGAATTCAGAAACGAATTTGAATCTTGGATGTTTCTTGGCTTTAGTAAGTTGATATTGATCAATAAGGAAAAGCCAATGTGTATATGTACTTCTCGACAGAGTTTTATCTGTAGATTTTAAAATTTTACTCATTCAATGACCTATTTTAAATTAAGTGATTTACCAGAAGTGGTTAATAACTTCTGGTAAATCTGTCATCGAATATTTTAACTTTTACAACCTTAACATTCAGCCTATTCGTTCCTCAGAGTATTCAAAGGCTTGGTGTTAAATATTCTATAAGAACTTAAGATTATAACGGCTATAACGGTTGAAATCGTTGAAGCTAGGATTAGCAAGTTACTAGAGAAAGAAAAATGAAACTCATCAAATTTTAGATAATCTAAAATCATATAAGCACCAACATTTCCGACACATAACGAAATTGAACCAGCCACCACTGCCAATATCAAAGCTTCGAATACCAACGTCTTATAAATATCGAAGGATCCTGCGCCCAATACTTTTAAAACTACGACATCATATTTTCTTTTCTCTTGATTAGCTAAAAATGAAGCTGACAGAACCATTACGCCCGAAACCAAGGTTATCAGAACTATACTTTCAATTGCTGCCACAATGTTACCTATAAATGTCTTGGCTAGCTCAATGCCATCTGAAGTTTTGATAGATACAACATTAGGCATTTGCTCTGAAACTTCGCGAATGATCGTAAATTCATTTTTTGGGTTTTCTACTTTGGCTGTAGCAAAATAACTTTTAGGGAAATTATCAAGCACACCGCTTGAGAAAATAACTGCAAAATTAATATTAAACGACGAATAATCGACCTCTCTCAAATTATAAACTTCCGCTTCAATAGATTTTCCCATAACGTTAAAAGTAATTTTATCACCAATTCCTATGCCTAGACCATTAGCTAAATTGGCATCAACTGAAATCAGAGGCGTGCCGTTATAATCTTGACTCCACCACTGCCCTTCCCTAAGCTTAGAACCTTCTGATGTAGAAGCGTAACTCAGCCTTCTATGTGTCCTAATTGCCCAATCTGACTCCTTACTAATCTCTAACTTGTCTACAGCAATCCCATTTAAATGTGTTATTATGCCCTGTACACTAGGCTTTATTATCAAATTTGAAGCCTTGTCTTCAATTATATTTTTCAACTTTGTCACTTGGTTCTCTTGAATATCTATTAGAAATAGCGACGGCGCCTTGTTGGGAATTGATGCATTAAGTCTAGATGTGACATTAAACTGTGTTGTAGTTAAAACTACAAATACGCTTAGGCTAATCCCTATTGAAAGCATAATAGTTGTTAAGCTGGAATTAGGCCTACGAATACTACCAATAGCAAGCTTTAAAGAGGTTCCGGAAATATTGAAAACATTCACAAATCTTTTGAAACCCAAGCTAGTTGAATAAAACAATAGAAATGCAAAAGCAGTGGCCAGTAAATATCCAAAGAGAAATTTTTGATTGTCTGAATTGATTAGCAGTATTCCCACTAGCATAAATAGCGAAGCTAAATAGATTAAAACCTTCTCTCTATTATGGTTAAATTCAAAAAAATATATGCCACGAAACAAGCTAGCTGGCTTTATATCGACAGCATTGAGTAGCACAGGCAGAGTAAAAGTTAATACAGTTAAAAACACAAATAAAAATGAGGTTATAATTGGCAAGACATAAAGCTTGAAATCAACAGAAAATGGCAAGTACGAATTGAGCATAGGCAAAGCCAGATACGTAATTAACACGCCTAGCACTACTGACGTTATGAATGCATCAAAGCATGCAAATGTAATCAACTTCAAATACGCACTGATAACATTTGCTTTTGTTGAACCACATGCCTTTAAAATAGCTATATGCTTTAATTTTTTTTCTAGAAAAAATTTTGTAGCTGCCGCAATTCCAATACCACACACCAAGAGATTAGAAATACCAGCTAAAATCAGAAAAAACTCAAGTCTATTTACAGAGTTTGCAAACACCGTATTACCATCCTTATAATCTCTGACAATCCAAGAATTATGAGGGAATAAAGTTTTGATATTTGCTTTAACATCTGCAACTTCCAGCCCTTCATGCAGCTTCAGGCGATATTTATATCGGATCAAACTTCCAGGTTGAATCAGGTAGGTTTTTTCCAGTGATTTATTACTGATAAGTACTCTCGGCCCCAGCACTAATGCACTAGCAAGCCAATCGGGCTCTTGCTTTGCCACACCCAAAACTTTGAAGTATGCACCTCCAATATTTAATTGGTCTCCTACCTCTATCCCTAGATTTATTCTCAGCTCTTCAGCAATCAACACCCCGTCAGTACTTAGTAGTTCAGACAGATCATTTTCTATACTCCCAAACAATGGGTAGCTTTCATCAATACTCTTAAGCTCTACCAATTTATTTGTTGGGGCTGACACCTGACTTTAACTAAGTTAGGATGTTGGCATGTATATAAAGCA
>CAZVFD010000024.1:0-10785 GCA_964625465.1 uncultured Candidatus Midichloriaceae bacterium
GGCTGAAGCGAAGCATCAAGATATGATTGTGAGATTGCTTAAAATTGGTCTGGTTGTAACGGCGATTTCACCTGGAAGTTGGGAATTTTTTAATGATCATCTCTTCGGTTTGTTTACAGTGGGCTCGAAAGAAATCGCCTCTCACATCATACGCGCAGCACTTTACTATCGAGGAGGTGCTGAGGACTCCCCTAAGTTTATTATACCAGAAGATGCAACGCCTCTATCAATATATGACATCATTGTCGATATGCTGATTTCATCTGCAATTCACGCCAAGATTTGGGGATTAATATTCTATAATGGTTATTTCTGGATATATATAATCATCATGTATGTGGCAATATTTTTTGCTCTAATGGGAATTATTAGAGCTGTAGTACTATACTTTACATCATTAATGCTAGTGGCAATACTGCTTGTTACTGCGCCAATCTTCATTGTCATGGTTTTATTCCAGATGACGAGACAAATATTTGAAAATTGGCTGCAACAGTTAATTGCTGGTGCAATGATGATTATTGTGCTGTCAGCAACTATGACAGTTTTGGTCATTATTCTGCAAGATCAAATTGAAAATTTGTTTGGATACGGTGTGTGTTGGGAATATGTATTTACAATATTCACCAGAGATTACTTCTTCTTAAACTTTAAAGATGTACACTTCTGGTATCCAAAAACACCAGCAGAGATTGATAAGTGTGTAACACCACTTAATCTATTCGCTTTTTTATTTGTTGCAGTTGTATTTGACAAAGTAATGAGCCAAATTCCTCAGTTAATCGATGCTCTAAGTAATGCGCAACTTTCGCCTATTAGCAGACTGTCTGGTGGTGCTATGCATACCCTAGAAGACAAAGCAGGAACTGCCATTTCAGCTGTAAACTACGTAAGGGCTGGAGTTGGTATGGCTGCTAGCTCAGCGGCAGGAAAATTTGCAGAGAAAACTGGTCTTGATAAAAGTTCTGTTGGAAGGGCTTATACCAAAGCCTCTGCAGCAATTAGCGCGGTTAGGCATAGTGCTCCAAGCCAGATAGCAAGTAGTATAGCGAGAACTGCGTATAATGCGCCTAGGTTAGTTGATGAAGCTATGCACAGTGCCCCACCAAGTAGTGTCAATTTTGAAGGAGCTTTGTCGGGTATAAAGCGTAATATTGAAGATAAATATGGTACCAAGGCTTTGGGTGGCTTACAAGACGGTGAGTGGCAGGCTAAATCTAGGCAAATTAATGCTATTAGGGAAGAGGCGGAAAAATCTTCTAAAGATGACAAGAAAAAGTAGTTTATAATTGATGCTGCTAGTCAGGTAATGTAGAATGGCTGCAAATATGGATTTGAAAATGTTGAAAAGAAGAGCCAATTCACCCCTAAGTAAAGTTACCACACAGTTGTTTTCAGAGTCAGTTATTAGACATGGATTTTTATCAAGGAAAGGTGGGGTTAGCACAGGTGTGTATGAGTCCCTTAATAGCTGCAATAGGATTAAGGAAGATGCAGAAAATGTGCGCACTAATCTAGGCATAGTAGCTAGTGATTTCGGGGTTGATTTTAATTGCCTAAAGCTTTTAAACCAAGTCCACTCCAATATAGCAGTCTTTATTGATGATCATAACGTAGACGCAACTTCATTTAATGCTGACGCAATTGTTACAAACCGTAAAGGTTTATTAATAGGAGTTAATACAGCTGATTGCACGCCAATACTATTTGCTGATATGAAAAATGGAGTGGTTGCAGCAGCGCATGCAGGTTGGAGAGGAGCTCTTGCAGGTGTAATTGAGAATACAATAAATCTGATGATTGAAAAAGGGGCGAAGAGAGATCAAATAATTGCAGTTATCGGTCCAACAATCGCCCAAGAGTCATATGAGGTTGATGATAAGTTTAAAGCTGAATTTAAGGCTAAACAGGAACATTCGGAGAAGTTTTTTTCTGAATCATACAGACCATTGCATCACAAATTCGACTTGCCAGGATTTTGTTTGGATGTATTAAACCAAGAAAAAATAAAAGACGCTTTAAATTTGGAAATAAACACTTATACCAATCCAGACGATTATTTTAGTTGCAGAAGGTCATCTCATAATGGAGAAAGCGACTTTGGTGGCCAGCTGTCAGTTATAATGTTGGTTTAATTCTTATAAAATTTAGCTATCTACCTTCGCTAAACTCCGCGTTACCGGTTCTAGGAGATTTCTCACGCTCTCTTAAATCATCTGCGCTAGATCTCTTTTTCATATTTGTAGGAACGCCAGCCACAACAGCTCCATCAGTATCGCCATGGGCGCCTGATTGCAATGATGTCGTACTACTAGCATTAGCTGTTGTAGCAGCAGAAACAGAAGTTGCAGCTAGTACAGCGCTCACTGCAGGGGACACAGCAAATGCTGTATCTAGAATAGCTCTTTGCTCAGGGCTCAGTCTTGAATACACCGATAATCCATTCTCGTCTGGAGCATTTAAAACAGCTCGGGCTTGCTCAGTAGATGCAGCGCACCTAATCATTCCCACAAAAGCTGCAATCGTTCCTAGATCTAATTCTAAAGTTAATAGTTCTACAGGAATTAAAGCTCTTTGTTCATCAGTCAATGTATCGATAAATTTCTTACCATTAATTTTTTGAGTGAAGATTGTTCTGGCTTTATCTCTATCAGGATATGTCTTTAAAGCATCTATCACCGCTTGTGCTTTTTCTTTGGAGCCAACGTACTGATGTTGATTAGCGCTTGAATAACTCTTTATAACATCCTGCGCAAAGCATAACTCTCCACTAGCTTTTGCAAATAATGCTTCAGCACCTTCAGCGTAACCTATAGCTACTTTTAAGGTAGGAATGCTGAAATCAGCAAGGGGGTTTCTGCCTGCGGTTCCAGAGAGCAGTTTTCTTGATTGAGGATAGGTTTCTAAAACATATCGCAAAATCTCTGGAGTAATTGGTTTCCCACTAAGCCATACAGAGTTAAATATAGATTCATTTTTATCGTTCAATGTTTCTATGCTTTCTTGAACTGCTGGATATTGTAAAAGTTGTTTTACTATATCTAAATCCTCAGAACACATGGCTCTTCTTAGAGGCAAACAACCTTCACTATCTAAGCTTCTTAAAGCGGCTTGACCAGCTTCAGTGGCAGCAATTGCAGGAAGCAGAGCAAGGTTTTTACTTCTAATTGAAAGTGTGATCAAATCTGCTTCGCAACCTGAAACAAAGTTTGAATCTGGTGATTCGTTTGCAACATCCACAATGGATTGCAAGTGCTCGGCTGTAAACAGAGATATAGGAGATCTTTGATCTTTAGTTTTTTGTGATAGAAGCTTTCTTGATTCTGGCGCCTTACGCAAAATAACTTTTAGAACTTCTGGATGAACTCTTGAATTACTATTCTCGAAAAGATGGAATATATTTCTGTCATCTTTATCAAGTGCACAAACGCTTTCAATAACTTCAGGATAAGTTAGAAGCTCTTCAACTATTGCAACATTTTGTTTGCCTCTTGTGATGGCAATTCTTAAAGGTGTTGCACCATTTACAGTTGGAGCTTTAATTGCTACTTTGCCAGCATCTGTTGCATACATAGCCCTAACAAAAGCTACATCGCCAACATTTGCTGCGTAATGCATTACTCCTAAGCCATTGCCTCCTTGGATAGCAAAAAACGCACCCAAATGTTCTGGCGCGTTATCCCTTAATAACTCAAAAAGCTTTTTGAGTTTTGGAAAGGTTTTTTCATCGTAATAACCAGTATGGTTACTAAGTCTTGTATCACTAGGACATAGCCATAGACGTACATAACTAGTAGCTTCACTTACAAACAACGCCCTATTGATTTCTGCCACAGCCCTTAATGCGTCAGTATTCCCTGCAGCAAAAAGTGCATCAATCATTTGTGCATCTATAATATTAGAATCTTTTGAGGAGAGTTCTTTGACCAATTTGTAATTGTAATCAGAAATACTAAATGTGTGGGAAGCCAGCTTAACTAGTGTAGGGTCTTCCAACATTTTAGCCAAACAATCCAGATGTGCACTTCTAAAAAGAGCTGCTGTATTTATATAAACAGAATCTCTTCCCATCTCAGATGCTAAAATTTTTTCAACCAAAGCCACATTTCCTTGCTCTGCAGCCAAATGCAATGGAGTTCTGCCCGATGCATCAACGGCAAATGCTCGTAAATTTGCTTCTGGTGTATCTGCTGTTAGGCTTTCTTCAAAACCATTGAGTAAGTCATTTTCTGTTTTATTACTAAGCTCTGAAGCACTTTCTGGAGAGTAATCATAACTGTGATAGGTTTGAGCTTCAGTAGACTCTGGCCAAAATCCTTTAGTTCGTCTTTGCTGTTGTCTTCGCGCTTCCTCCTTTTCTTCTACCTGTATCTTTTTGATATCTGCTACAAATATTTTCCTTAATACCTGCCATACACTTGGGTGGAATTGAGTTGGGTTTTCTGTTCTTGACGCAGCTTGTAAGCAAAGATCTAATAAACAGACATCATTTGGATCAAATCTTAATTTTCTAAAAAACTCTTCAAGTTGCGATAACCTTTCAAAATCTGAGCCAAAAATTTTTAATTTTCCTTGCGCATCAACTTCTGTTAGGCAAGCCACTCCTGCATTTGTGTCAAGAGCGCGTTCTAATTTAGGAATACCGCCAAGTCTATATGCGTTCACAAGCAAGTCTGGGTTATAGGCTGCTCGGTATTGGTTAATCTCTCTTATTTTCTCTGGGAATATTCTAGCTAAGATATCCCATGAGGTTGAGCTTACTTTAGTTCGATCTGGCCCGACTTTTTCATCAAGGACATAATCAAATAAACTTTTATTTTTACCAACGCTTCTCCAGTCTCTGAAAAAATTTTCTAGTCTTGGCAGTTCAGTTACTGGAACATGGAAGATTTCTAGGTTTCCTTGATCATCAATGTTGGCAAGCCTTCCTCTCCCATAACCAGTTCTTAAAATTCCTTCTATTCTAGCGTGGCTTCCAGATTCACATGCTAGGGCAACTGGGTTACCACCAGTGTTTATTAAGCCATCTAGATGCCGGTGTGTTGTCAGAGCTAATCTTAAAATCGCCAACGCCATTTCTTCTGCTTCAGGCATCTTACTTGCCATTATTTTATGAACAAAAGTTCTTCGCTGTTCATTCTTTCCTAGCACAACTTCACTTTTTGCTTTATCACTAAAAATTTCTGAAAAGAATTCCTCAGGAGTCTTACTGGAGGCATCTGGAATAGAATCAAATAGTGTAGCTAATCTTGCATCTATTTGTTGGCATACTTCGCGGTTCATGGTTTGTTTCATGGTTTAAGCCCCAAGGTTTTTGGGCATTATACTACAAAGCAATACGTTGCAAAAGTTAAACTTTTATTACAGAAATTACCAACTATAAGCCAGCCTTAGGCGGGCAAACCCTCTTCGGACACCTTAATTGTTTCTTAAGTCTCCAATGCAGTCTTGACTAAGCATCCTTTTTAATAAGCTCTGTTATAGTTATGCCTATTTTATTATCTACAAGAACGATCTCGCCTTTTGCAACTAACCTGTCGTTAATAAATACGTCAACTGCATCCCCAACTTTCTTGTCGAGCTCAACTACAGATCCACGTGAAAGCTTTACCAGTTGATGTACTTTCATAGCTGCTCTGCCCAGTACTGCAGAAACCTGTAATGGTACATCATAGACTGCTTGGATATCAGCTTCAGTATTGCCACTATTTTGTTCTGCTTCAGACATATAACCTCAAAGAGTAATGGATGCTTATATATCACCAGATAATGATGAGTTTTGCAAGGTTTGATTTTCAAGTCCAACTACATTTGTCATCGAGATAGGGTTGTTTTTTATTTCTTTATCCAGAGCGTTCAAGATTTCATCTGGATTAAATATAGCCTTCCCATGTTCCCAATCAATTTGACATTCACCTGCTGCTAGTTTGTCGCTCATTGATATGGTGACATTAGTCTTGATGTTCTTATCAGCAATTATACTCTTGAGTTTATCAGCTATAGATTTACCAAGTTCTGCTTCTAAAGTAATAGCGATATTTGATTCATTTTTAACTCTTTCAAATACTTCATCAAAAAACTTAAACAAACGGTGCTCTTGTATATTTGAAACTTCGCCTATCATTTTCTTAGCAACTTCTATAGATAGTAAAGCAGCTTGCTTGCTTAGCTCTTTCAAGCTGTCTTGGTGAATCTTATCTAATGTATTAATTTTTTCAGTGAGGTTGGTTAGTTTGGCAGTAAGCAAATCTGAGTCGCTATCAAACTTAGCTTTTGCTTGTGTTGCCCCCTCCTGAACTCCAGCATCAAAAGATTCAGATCTGATTTTTTCAAGTTCAGCTGTAGAGATGGTTGTAAATGTTTCTGTTTGTGGTTCTTCTTGTAAAGAGTTAATGGTATCGCTATCAATGATTTCTTTTGTTATAGGGGGTTGTTGTAGGTTTACATCTCTTAATGGAAA
Organism: uncultured Candidatus Midichloriaceae bacterium; assembly: GCA_964625465.1. Classification (GTDB taxonomy): domain Bacteria; phylum Pseudomonadota; class Alphaproteobacteria; order Rickettsiales; family Midichloriaceae; genus CAZLFQ01. Next base: position 6,461 of record CAZVFD010000024.1, read on the forward strand.
CCTGATGACTTTTGCTTCGGACATAATACCTAATAGATCATTTGGTCACTATCACCGCCGTCTGAAAGCTCAATCTCACCTTTGTTGATTAAGTCTTTAGCGACAGAAATGATTTCAGCTTGAGCCTCATCTACATCTTTTAAACGAACTGGCCCCATACCCTCAATTTCCTCAAGAAGAATTTTAGCAGCACGTTGAGACATATTGTCGATGAATTTTTTCCTAATTTCTTCAGTAGTACCTTTTAAAGCCAGTGCTAAGCGTGATTTATCGATAGATTTAAGAATAGCTTGAATACCAACGGTATCGATTTTTTTCATGTCATCGAATGTGAACATCAGGCTCTTAATTCTTTCCGCGGCCTCTGTGCTGTGCTTCTCTAGCATTTCCATGAATTTAGCTTCAGTAGTTCTGTCGAAATTATTGAAGATTTCGGCCATAACTTGGTTGTTGTCGTATTTTTGAGTTTTAGTTAAGGTATTGATAAATTCAGTACGCAGAGTTTTTTCAATTTTCTCTAAAACTTCTTTTTTTACTGGGTCCATTGCAAGCATTCTCTTGATGATTTCAAAGGAAAATTCTTGTGAAAACGACCCTAAAACTTTTGCGGCATGTGTTGGCGGAAGTTTGCTTAAAATAAGCGCAGCAGTTTGGGGATATTCGTTTCTTAAGTAATTGGCCAGCATTTCTTCATTAACATTAGCTAGTTTATCCCAAATATTTCTCCCAGCAGGGCCGCGTATATCTTCTAATATGACATCAACTTTATCTTTACCTAGGATCTTGCGCAAAAATCTTTCAGTGTTCTGTACGTTACCTACGAATGAAAGCGAAGCATTAATCTCATTGCTATATTCCATGATTAGTTTTTCAATTGTGTCAGCGCCGACATTCCCAAGGCTTGACATAGATTGAGAGATTTCTTTAATTTCCTCATCCTCAAGAAGTTGGAAAACTTTGGTTGCGACCTCTTGATTGATTGCCATCATAAACATCGCTGCTTTTTCTACGCCGCTAATTTTCATTTCTTAAACTAATCGATTACTAATTACATGTTACATAATTAGTTTGATATGGCAATTTTTTTGATTCGTTTGTTATATCTAAACTCTTTCTATGACGACATAGGCTATAGCATATGTACGTTCATCTGAGATAGAAAGGTGCATTTTAAACTTAGAGTAGCGCTCATCCACTTTAATATATGGTCTACCTTTTTCATCATTGAGAACGCTAATACGGTTAAATGCAATCTCTTCACCGATCCCTGTGCCTAAGGCTTTAGCAAAAGCCTCTTTCGCGGAAAATCTCTTTGCGAGATATGCAACATATTGCTTAGGTTCTACTGGAGCTAATTCCAACTCTTCTTCTGAATAGATTTTGTTTAGAAACTTCTCGCCATTTTTCTCGAGAAGGCGTTCTATTCGTGATATTTTAACTATATCGCAACCAATCCCGTGAATCATGCTGCTGCTACAACCTGCTGAACTTTATTGTGTCTTTCAAGTTCAAGTCTAGCGGTAAAAGTGCTTCGTGCAACATTTGGTTGTGGGCTGGATACACGGTTGCTAAGGCCATTGAGTGCCACTGATAACCCTTCTTCAGTAAAGACGTGTGTAGTATTTGTTGAGTTTTGGCTAAGTGACTTTAATAAACCGTCGGTAAACATCGCTAAAGCAATATCTGAAGGGATTTTTCCTACTTTTTTATCATCAAGCTTTCGAGTTAGAGCCTTAACTGGGTATAGGGTTGGAACATCTCTAACGCCCCTCACTTCGGTCACAATACTTCCGTCCTTAACATCAAATTTTAAGTTTTCTAAGAAATTATTTGAAAACAGGTCATCTTGACCAGATTTGGACAAGCTTGAAGCGGCGTTGTTTAGTATATCGCATACTTGTGATAAAAGAGATTGTACTTCGATGGTGGGAGATGAATTTGGGGTAATAATTCTAGATCCAACATAGAAAAATTCTCTATCGCACTTGAGTATCCACTCTACATTCGCTGCATACTTAGCTAATGTAAAAAGGTCGCTTCCAACTTGCTTCATTGCTGGATTTTCTTGTGCTAATATCTCAAATGCAGACAACATTCATTTCCCCTTTATGAATTAGCTACTTTCTTTTCATCTTTATCCAACGCTTCTTTAGCGACTGGTGAAAGAATCAAGTTTAATTCTCTTAACTGTTTCATCGTAGCAACTGAAGGTGCATTCATCAAGACATCTTGCGCGTTTTGATTTAACGGGAAACAGATCACTTCTCTAATATTTGGTTCGTTAGCAAGTAACATAACAATCCTATCAATTCCTGGTGCTAAACCGCCGTGTGGAGGTGCTCCAAATTTGAAAGCACGAATCATGCCACCAAATCTGTTATCAACTTCAGCATTTGAATAACCAGCAATTTCGAACGCTTTGTACATTAGCTCTGGCTTATGATTTCTAATTGCACCACTGCATAGCTCAATTCCATTACAAACGATATCGTATTGGTGAGCAGTTAACTTAAGTTGTTTTTCTTTTGTATCTGCAGCTTCTAGAGCTTCTAAACCACCTTGTGGCATAGAGAACGGGTTGTGTGAGAAATCTATTTTCTTATCTTCTTCACTCCACTCATAGAATGGGAAGTCAACGATCCAACAGAATTTAAATATGTTTTTCTCAATTAGGTCTAAATCTTCACCAATTTTGGTTCTAACTTTACCAGCGATTTTTGCAGCTTCTAGTTCTAAATCACATGCAAAGAATACTGTGTCACCTGCACCAACATTGGCATGCGCTTTAAGTTGATTATGCTTTTCTTCAGACAAGAATTTCGCGATTGGCCCTTTACCAGCGCCTGCATCATCATAAGAGATATATGCAAGGCCTTTTGCACCAAGTTCTGTTTGAGCGAAAGCAATCATTTTATCGAAGAAGCTTCTAGATTCGTTAGCTGTTTTGGGAGCTGGAATTGCGCGAACAACGCAACCTTTCTTAATCGACTCTCTGAAAATTGTGAACTCGGAATCTTTAAAGATCTCAGTCGCATCAACTATTTCAATCGGGTTTCTCAAATCTGGTTTATCAGATCCATATTTCAACATTGAATCCCAATATTTAATTCTTGGGAACGGAGCTGGAGTCACTGTGTATGTAGAAAATTCTTTGAAAATTCCATAAAGCACAGGCTCGATTGTTGCGAATACATCTTCTTGCGTTACGAAAGACATCTCGATATCTAGCTGGTAGAATTCACCCGGAGCTCTATCTGCACGCGCATCTTCATCTCTAAAACATGGAGCAATTTGGAAGTATCTATCAAAACCAGAAACCATCAACAATTGTTTAAATTGTTGTGGAGCTTGTGGAAGCGCATAGAATTTTCCAGGATGAGTTCTGCTCGGAACTAAAAAGTCACGCGCACCTTCTGGTGAGCTTGCAGTCAAAATTGGGGTTTGGAATTCGGTGAATCCTGCTTCGATCATTCTTCTTCTAACAGAAGCAATAACGTTGTTACGAAGCATGATGTTTTTATGCATCTTTTCGCGTCTTAGATCTAAGAATCTATATTTCAAACGCAAGTCTTCTGGGAATTGATAATCTGCATTTACGTTTATAGGCAGAGTGTCTGCACGAGAGATTACTTCAAAATCTTTAACTACAACTTCGATATCGCCTGTTGGCATATCTGGGTTCACTGTCTCAGCTGATCTTGCAACTACTGTACCTGTTACAGTAAATACGCTTTCATAGCTCAGTGTTGTTAGGTCTTGATATTTTGCAGCATCTAAAAAGTTGATGCTTTGATCTTGGTCAGAAGTAACTATTTGGGTTACGCCATAATGGTCTCTTAAGTCTATGAAATAAACGCCACCATGGTCACGTTTACGGTGCAACCAACCTGATAGTTTTACTTCGGTGCCGACATGAGATTTGCCCAACTGCCCGCAGTTATGTGTTCTGTACTTATGCATCGACCTAACTTACTCAAATATAAATATTTGGCATATTGTAGCATAGAGCCACGGGTTTTTCAATGAATCAATATGGCTTGTTTACCTAAAATTTATTGCACTGCCGCAAAAAGGTTTTAATTCCAAGTTGCATTTTTTGAATAATTTAATATACTGACCGTTCAGAATATTAAAAGGATAGGTCTTATGGCACGCGTAACTATTGAAGATTGCACACTAAAAATCCCTAGCAGGTTCGAACTGGTTGTATTGGCATCGCAAAGAGCTAAAGAAATAGGGTCAGGTGCAAAACCTACTGTTGAGCGTGATAATGATAAAAACTCTGTAGTAGCGCTAAGAGAAATTGCTGAAGGTACAATCTCTCC
>CAZVFD010000024.1:10795-22755 GCA_964625465.1 uncultured Candidatus Midichloriaceae bacterium
CCAGATGCTTTAAGGGAAGCTGTTGTTAAAAAACATCAGAAACGACAAGCTATTATTGATCAAGATATACCTGAAGAAGAAGATATGAACATGACTCGCGAAATTAGTAGCGAGATGAAGAGTCTTGAAGTTGCTGATAAAGATGATATGTCAGACATGTTCAGCGACGAGATGGATGAGTCAGAAGAAGAGACTGAGTAAATCTAGGGGTGTATATGGAATATGTAATTTCAGCTTATGCAGCAGCATTTCTGCTTTTGTTTTTGATGCTTGTGCAGACAATTTATTTTTATCTGAAATCGGAACGCCAGCTTATTGAGTTAGAGGGCAAGAGTGACCAGAAAGAAATGGCAAAGTAGGGCGCTGTTAGTAGCCATATCAGGGGTTCTTTTTACCATTGGATTGGTAATAATTTTTAAAGTGTTTAACGAAAACATAGTGTTCTATTTCAGTCCCTCTGAGCTTAAGAATTCAAAGAACATTTCAGGTGTATTTAGAGTTGGTGGGTTAGTGAAGGATGGATCTATTCACTATCTTGAAGATAAAGAAACTCTAGAGTTTGTTATTACAGATACTCAATCTGATCTAGTTATTAGATATAAAGGGATAATTCCTGCTCTATTTAAAGAAGGTCAGGGGACAGTAGCATTGGGAAAATTAGACGAGTCTGGTATTTTTATGGCGAAAGAATTGTTGGCAAAGCATGATGAAAACTATATGCCGCCAGAAGTCGCAAAGAGTATAAAAAAAGCGGGGCAATGGAAGGAAGAAGTTAAAAATTGACGTTATAAGTTTTTGATGGCTTTAATTCCAGGTAACTCTTTACCCTCAAGCCATTCCAAGAACGCGCCTCCCGCAGTAGAAATATAAGAGAAGTGTGTTGCAAGGCCAGCTTTTTCTAGAGCAGCGACGATATCACCGCCGCCGGCGACACTTGTGATTTTTAGTTTTGAAATGCTTTCCGCCACTTTGTTTGTGCCTTGTGCAAAGCGCGCATCTTCATACATGCCTAACGGTCCGTTCCACATCACACATTTAGATTTTTCTAAAATTCCTGTGATGTCTTTGACGGTTTTACTGCCAATGTCCAAAATTACATCATCTTTAGAAATGCGATTTATATCTTTCTCTTGGGGATTAACAAAAGTATCACCTTCTTTTTTGGCAACAGTGAAATCGGTTGGTATAACAACTTTACACTTGGCTTCAGCTATGAATTTCTTTGAAGCATCAACTAATTCAGGCTCATAATATGAGCTGCCAATTTCCTTACCCATAGCTTTAACAAATGTATTCGCCATGGCTCCCCCAATGACCAAGTAATCAACTTTTTTTGAAAGGTTGTCGAGTATAGGGAATTTAGTTGAAACTTTTTTTCCACCGACAATAGCAATATTTGGCTTTGCAGACCCATTAAGAGTTTTTTCTAAGTTTGTAACTTCTTCTAAAAGCAATAGTCCTGCATATGACGGTAAAAATTGTGTAATGGCTGAGATTGAGGCATGTGCCCTATGCGAGCATGCAAAAGCATCGTTTACATATATGTCACCAAGTTTTGCCAATTCTTGAGCGAACTCTGAATCATTTTTTTCTTCCCTAGGATCAAACCTTAAATTTTCTAAAAGAAGTATCTCGCTGCTTTGTAGGTTATTGGTTTTAGCTAAAACTAAATTGCCAACAATTTCATCTGAAAAACTAACATTTGCACCATAAGCTTTGGCAAGTTCTTTCGGCATAAATGCTAGTGACATGCTTGGAACTCTTTTTCCTTCAGGCCTATCAAAATGTGATATCAAAATTATCTTTGCGCCTTTTTTAACTAACAAATCGATTGTAGGTTTTAGCCTTGTGATGCGTGTATAATCTTCAATTACTCCGTTTGTAGCAGGTACATTAAGGTCTGCTCTAAGTAGAACTCTTTTACCATTCAGATCTAAGTCCACAAACGACTTCATAGTTTGCCAAAGATATTAGTGATATCGAGCATCCTGTTTGAGAAACCCCATTCATTATCATACCAAGCTGCAACTCTACACATACGGTTGCTTATTACTTTTGTCTGAGTTGAATCGAAAGAGCAGCTTGCAGGATTATGATTGAAATCAATTGATACTAATTCCTCGTCAACATAAGTCGCAACTTTTGCTAAATTTCCCTTGAGAGAATCTTTAAATATTTTATTTAGCTCTGATACGGTAGTATCCTGCTTTGCATTGAATTTAAGATCCACGAAAGAAACATTTGGGGTTGGGACACGTATTGAAACGCCATCCATCTTTCCAGCAAGTTCTGGCAGAACTAATCCCAAAGCTTTTGCTGCGCCAGTTGAGGATGGGATCATAGAAAGTGCAGCAGCTCTAGCTCTGCGCTTATCTTTATGATGAGAGTCGAGTAGTCTTTGATCATTGGTATAAGCATGGATTGTTGTCATAAAGCCAGATTCAATTCCAACTGAATCGTTGAAGATTTTTGCCATTGGAGCTAAGCAGTTAGTAGTGCATGAACCTATCGATATTACTTTATGTTCTTTAGCTAATTTATTTTCATTCACCCCGTAAACTATTGTTGCATCTGCTTCTTCGCAAGGAGCTGAAACGATAACTTTTTTAGCTCTAGCCTCGATGTGTTGCATAGCTTGTGATTTTTTAGTAAATGCCCCAGTACATTCTAGAACGATATCTACACCCATTTTACCCCAAGGTAGTTTCTTAGGATCTGGTTCAACTATTACTGGTATAGCACCTTTGCCGAAATCTATATGATTATTAGAGTTTTTCAAATTCGCAAAAATTCCGTGAGTGGAATCATACTTTAAAAAATGAAATTCCGATTCGAAATCACCGAAACCAATATTAATTCCCACTATTTCTATTTCTGGGAAGCTTCCTTCTGCATAAGCTCTAAGTATGCATTTTCCAATTCTGCCAAACCCATTTATTGCAACCTTAATAGTCATAAAATTCCTTTAATTTATGCCTTTATGATATATATAAATTTGTGATCTTCAAGAATTTAACTAAAGTTCAGAGGAATAATATAGCTCATTAAATTAGAGCTAAACTCTGCTTCAGGAGGGGTAGGGACGGGAGATGCAATTGAGATGGCTGTCTCTAAAAAATCTATAGTTTTTTGATCAGAGAGGGGTGGTTTGAAGCCAAAGTCATATATATCTCCATGCTTATCGATTTTAACCCATACGAATAATTTGGTTGGCAGTTGTAGATCTTTAGGTAAGTTTTTAAGCACTGTAGCGATATGTTTAGATAATAATTGTTCGTAGCGTTTTAATTCAACTTGTGCATTATGCTTCGTTGGCGTGCTAGAGCCGATTGATACCTCTTGCGGTACAGACACAGCATGACTCGTGGGTAACTCGTTTGTTTCAAAACTTTCTTTGGGTTGAGGAGCTTGAGGAATTTCAAATGGATCTTGTTTACTTAAGCTTACAAGTTCGACGTCTATAGTTTCATGTTGTAAGATTTCCAATATTTTGCTTTGAAAATTAGAAAATGAGAATTGGCTAATGATTATTACTAACAAAAACATTATTATATGGGATGCAGCAGAAATTATGATCCAAGTGTTATACTTTGAGCCGAATTTAATTTCTTCCAATCGCCAAGGTAACATTAAGCTCGCTTATGTAATATAGGTTCCTGTCCTGAATTTATAGTATAATAATTTTTAGTTAAGTTTAAGAAAATTCCGAAAGCCATCGCAAATGACAATACCGATGATCCACCATAACTTATGAATGGCAAGGTCATTCCTTTGGTTGGAAATAGGTGTAATGTAACCCCGATGTTGAAAGTTGTTTGCAACGTAAATAGCATTATAATTCCGCCGCATGTATAGATCTTAAATAGACTATCTAGTTTAGCTATCTTGAATAATGCCCTGACAATAAATGCTAAAAATATAAGTAAAATAAGCGTACAAAAAATTGCCCCAAGTTCTTCACCAGCTACAGCAAAAATAAAGTCGGCATGGGAATCAGGTAGATGTGCTTTTACAGTTCCTTCCCCAGGGCCTTTACCAAACAAACCACCATTAATATAGGCTTCGAGAGATTTATCTACTTGGTAATTTTCTGTTGTCTCGGGATTTAAGAAGTTGTCAACCCTTCGGGCGACGTGAGGCAAAAATGTGTAAGCCCCAAACGCTCCAACAACTGCAACAAAACCAATGACAAAAATAATTCCTAGAGGGATTCCAGCTAGAAAAAACTGCCCAGCCAAAACGGCAGTAAAGGTAACAACCATCCCAAAATCTGGTTGTAAGATAAGTAGACCAACCACGACTGTATGTAGGATCATTGAGGAGGTGAACCCTGGAAAATTATCTCTGTTATAACGTTCGGAAAGTATTAAGCCTGTGATAAAAATATAAAAGGGCTTTAGAAATTCTGAAGGTTGGACTGTAAAGCCCAATATATTAATCCATCTTCTTGCTCCCTTAACCTCATCTCCCAAAAACAATACTGCGACTAATAATATTAGAGATACTACAAAGCCAATTAGGACGAATCTTCTCAAGGCGCGTTCTGACATAAGTGAGAAGAAGATCATGATGAATATAGAGGCTGTCAGGAATAGTAATTGCCGATGAACAAAATAAAAAGAGTTGAGTTTTATACGCTCTGCCACTGCAGGGCTTGCGGCAGTAGTTAGTAGCGCGCCTATGCAAATGATTGTAAATAAAAGAATTAGAGATATGTGATCAATTGTCCAAAACCACTTGCGAATCCCGCCGCTTCCACGTTTGCCAAATGCCATTTTTAATTCAAGAAATATTATTAGTTAATTGATATATAGCATGAAATATTATAGAATAGAACAGTATCTCGATAGCTTAATGCATTGAAGATACTTTGCTAAATTTATAAATCATTATTAAGGACTTTATCATGAGAGAAGTACCAGCAATCAATGCTCAGGAAACTGAGATTTCTTTTTCTAAAAAATCAAAAATATTATTTTTTGCATCTATTGGCAATGCCTTGGAATTATATGATTATACGCTTTACGCGGTAATGATACCATTTCTCGCTCCACTGTTTTTTCCTAGTGAAAGTGCTAGCTTGAGTTTGATATTTGGGTATATCAGCTTTGCGATAGCGTTGGTATTCGCGCCAATCGGCTCAATTTTTTGGGGCTGGTATGGCGACAGATTTGGCAGAGTTGGCATGTTGAAATCTTCGATGATCATGATGGCTATTCCATCACTGGCAATTTCCATGTTGCCTACCTTTGAAACAATAGGTTGGTTCGCTCCAATTTTTTTGATTTTATTGAGAGTCATGCAAGGTGTAAGTGCAAGTGGAGAGATTAAAGGATCGAAAATCTTTGCTATGGAGCATCTGGGTGTTAAGTACTACGGAATAAGTTCTGGCATTGTAAGTGCAGCTGGCGGAATTGGGGTGATGTTTGCAATGGTGATGGCGTATCTTACAACGCAATATGCGCATATTGAATACTTCTGGCGCATCCCATTTCTGATTGGCAGTTGCTTGTATTTTGTTGGTGTTATTATGCGCTCTATGCTAGCTGAAACTAAGGAATTCAGACAATCTGCAAAAGATCAAAAACCTATTTCGGAATTAAAAAATATTTTGGCTAATAACTTAAGTGCGACAAAAATATCCTTTATTCTTGGTGGTCTGCTGGGTGTGTTTTCATATATGATGCATGCTTTTATGCCGCCATTTTTGGGTGGCCTAGGTTTTGAAAAAGCAGTGGCTTATAAGCTGTCAATTATTGCGCTAATTTCAACTGCAGTTTTCTCCGTGGTGACTGGCTTTTATGCAAAAAGAAATTTTGCAGGTTGGACTATTAAATCAATCTGGCTAATTATCATTTCAACCCCAGTTTATTTCTTAATGATTACAATGGGTGATCTGCAATCTATGGTAGCCTATATTGGTCTTGGGGCGAATTTAGGAATATTTGCTTGTATGTGTAGCATTGTGATGTTTTGTGTTTTCCCGACACAAGTAAGATGTCGAGGTGTATTATTTAACTACGCATTCGGAGTGGGGATGTGTGGTGGTGTGACGCCGCTTATCTTGAAGCTTTTATCAGGATTCCACATGTTATTGCCAGCACTTGCTGTTTCGTTGTTTGGATTGGTTACTCTTTATGTTGTGGGCAAGGAGGTAAAAAATGTTACTCTGTCTTGATGTCGGTAATACCCAAATTTATGGTGGTATTTATAATGGAAAAAAGTTTATTCATTTTTTTAGATTTAACACAAAACAAGGTTGGAGTTCGGATCAATTAGGTTTGCACTTTAAAATGTTTTGTAATGAACATGCAATTGACTCAAAAAAAATTGAAGCGGTATTGGTGAGTTCTGTAGTTCCATCGCTTGATCATCATATTAAAAACGCAAGTTTAAAGTATTTTCAAAAAGAAGCTTTCTTTTTGAAAGCTGGGGTGAAATCTGGAATCAGTCTGACTAAATATAAAAATCCATCTGAGATCGGCGCGGACCTAATTGCCTCAGCTGTCGGCGTTGCCAAAATTTATCCTCAAACTAATGTGTTAGTAGTAGATATGGGAACTGCTACTACTATTACTGCAATAAACTCCAAAAAAGAATTTATTGGTGGGGTGATTGTCCCTGGGATTCAAACGCAAGTAGATTCAATTACTAACTCGGCAGAAAAATTATTTTCTGTTGAGATTAAAAATCCAGGTAAATACACAGGCACCACAACTACTCATTGTTTACAAACTGGCATATACTATGGGCATCTACATGCAGTAAAAGGAATTGTAAAAAATATGGCCAAGGAATGTTTTGGTTCTAGTGATTATAAAGTGATTGGCACAGGGGGATTTGCTAGATTGTATGAGCCTGAGGCTCTGTTTGATCGGTTCGTTGCAGATCTGGTGTTGATCGGACTCGTCGAGGTTTGGGGCTTAAACTAGCCTTGCGCTCATGTAAGTCTATGCGGCTTACTGCTCTGTTGACAAGCCTTGCGAAATTTATTCCTGGAGAATCAGGCCTATATAATAGCGCCCCTGTTCCTGCAACAACAGGAAGAGGATTGGTTCTTTGATTCATAAATCCTTGGCCTTGGTGGAAGTATATATCACTGAAACTCTTTCCTTCAACTTCAGCTTTCTTTGATTGATTTAAAAGGCTTTTTAACATCCAAGGTTTATATTGATTTAGAAGTTCAACAATGTTTTTTGTTGCACCTATTTTTAGTAGTGACTGCATGTTTTCAGAATAGAGATCAGGATCGTTTTTTCCAAAAGAATCTGCTATGTCTTTAGCAGAAAACCTAGCTTTGATACAGATGATAACCTCTGGATTTAACAATCTTTTTAATTCTGCTAAATTCAGAGAGTTAAGTTCGTTAAATGACCAATAGTTATTTTTATATCCCTTGAGTACTAATTCATTTGAAGTGAGTAATCTGAGTTTATCTTCATTTTCGTTATGTAGTTTTATTAAGGATTCGAATGTTGCCCCACTCCGATAAACATCATCCAAGTCCTCTGAGGTAAGAGTACGATATTCTTCTGGATACTTTAGATAGAATTCACACGAGTGATATGGTGAAATTTTCATCAATTTACATTTTCTAATCTTTTCTGGTGAGTAGAATTCACTAAATATCCTAGAATTTAATGTTCTCCTATGCTCCAAGTAGTTGTCCAGTGTTTCAACTTTTTGAATTAATGGTTCTAGCCTAGGCCAACTAAAAGTAGACTGGATCCAGTCATATTTTCCATAATCAGTAAAGAAGCTGGCTAAAGATTTATTCGAGTCTTGTTCTAATCTTTCTGCACTTAGAACGCCGTGAGTTAAATCTGAGATTAGTTTTTTCTCTTGAGGTGTTTTTGCTACCTTCATTATTCTATAGATCAAGTCTGGAATAGCCTTTTTTGTTTCTGCGACTAAGTTTTCTAAGCCCTTACTTTCTGCAAGAATGATTTGCCTAGCAGCTGCTATTACAATTAGTTTATAGGCTTCTGGATCTCTGCTTCCAGCTTCTCCTAATATGCTTCTATCATTAGGCGGCTGTTTTAATGAGAAGTTTATTCTAAGCAAATGTTCATCAGATAGGTTTGTAGTTAGATTTTGATTATATGTATTAGTAATATCTCTGAATATTAGAATGGTATGTTGAGTTTGTTCTGTTTCTGACCAAGTGGGGATATTATGTGATGCACTTTTCAGCTTGTTCCTCCAGCTATTATTTGTATTTTTGGTTTGATATTTTTTTATGTCATTAAGCAAAAGTTTATCGGCAGTGCCCGTTAGTTCGGTTTTTACTTTCGCTAACAATGCTTGTACATACAGTTTGATAGATTCAATTCTTTGTGCTGGTTCAATTTTATCAATATCGTCTGCAGAATTTTTTAATGATTTCTCAGAGCATATAAGTCCTAGTATTTGCTTGATGTCATAGTTCTCAAATTCTCCTTTAGCCATTTCAAAAAAGTGTGCTAATTGCAATTTAGCTCCATCTTTGATCGGAGATGCATCTAGTATTTCAAAAAAGTTTCGCTTTGTAATAGCTGGATCTAGTAACTTCTCTAATAAGAATACACAATATTCTTCGCTGCTATATTCAAGTATATCGAATAATAACTCTTCAATTGCATCGTTTAAAAAATCGGTCATTGCTTTTTGTAGATCATTATCAGTTGCCTTAAAAGATTTGATGAAGTTCTCTAAGTTCAATAAAAAACCATTTCGCCGTGAAGAGCTAATTTTTGTTTGATTATTTAGCATGTAAAATGGCATCTTAAAAGATGCTGAATGAGATAACTTAGAGAATCTCACACTTGTCATCATTATATCAAGACTGATGATTAGCTCGCGTATAACTGGATCTTTATGAAATTTAAATTTCAGTAACTCTTCTGAAACATAATGGTGGTCTGAATCTAGCAATATTTCCCCGCAAATATTAGATATATATAAACGGTATTGTAACTAGGTTTCTAAATCAAATATATTTAAGCAATTGCGAAATTTTTAGATGTTGATTCCAAAATTCTATAACAATCAGGGTTAGCAAATAATTTGCGTAGTAATAAATTATTTAGAGCGTGTCCTGCTTTGAAAGCTTCAACTTTTCCTTTAATTCTCATGCATGCTAAATATAGATCGCCAATACAATCTAATACTTTGTGACGAACGAATTCGTTGCCATATCTTAGGCCTTCTTTATTCATTACGCCGTTTTCATCTATACCAACTGCATTATCTAGAGATGCGCCTTGCGCCAGTCCCATTTTCCTTAAGTACTCAACTTCGAAAGCAAAACCAAATGTTCTCGCGCGGCTTACTTTGTATTGATACGGTGTTTCTTTTTCACTAAAGCTATATTCCTGCTCACCAATTACGGTGCCGTTATATTCGATTTTAAAGTTCACTTCAAAATCTTGGCTTGGTTGAATTTCTATTGTTTTTCCTTCGTGCTCAATTTTAATTGGCTTAATGATCTCAATAATTTTACGAGGCTTAGATTGTGCTATAGTTCCTGTCGATTCAATAAGCGCAACAAAAGGAGCTGAGCTACCATCCATAATAGGCACTTCATCGGCATCAATCTCAATTATTGCATTATCAACGCCACAACCCCATAGAGCAGACATCAAATGCTCAATTGTAGAAACTTTAGCACCATGTTCATTGGCAATAATTGTGCAGAGTTTGGTATCGATTACGTTAGCGTAATGTGCAAGAATTTGGTTATTATCGGCTAAATCTGTTCTAATAAAGAGGATTCCGGAATCTTCATTAGCAGGCATAACTTTTAGAGTTACTTCTTTGCCGCTATGGACGCCAACTCCCTTGCAGATAAACGGTTTTAGTAATGTATGTTGCACTAGATTAATACCTGTTTTTATTAACTGTTATATTACATTAGTGGGATATGCTGTTCAAATAACGTTTTGTTGCAAAATGTTACAAATTGCTAAAGCCTTAGAATTGTGGTAGAATGCTGAAAAATTGAAGTATTACAAATGACTAGAGAGCATAAATGTTCGGGGCACACCCTTCCGTTGGTTTTGTGGCCAGATAAGAGATTGAAGCAGAAATCAGAAAAGGTTTCAGTAGTTGATGATACGCTGAGAGCTCAACTTGATGAGATGATTCATGCGACTATACACTATGAGGGTGTGGGTCTATCAGGGGTTCAAGTTGGCATGATGAAACACATATTTGTGGTGGATGTTGATTATTGTACAACAAGATACCCAGAATCACATACAGATCATCCTGAAATGAAAGGCATTTATTCTATGATAAACGTCGAGATCATTGAAGCATCTAAAGAAACAAAATCATATCAGGAAGGCTGTTTATCATTACCAGGGTTAGATTTTCCTTTAGTTGAGAGACCAGCGACTGTTACAGTTAAGTACTTAGATTATAATGGCAAGGAACAGACGGCTACAGTTAAAGGGTTGCTTGCCTCCTGCATCCAGCATGAGAAAGATCACTGTGAAGGAATTTTGGTTTTAGATCATTTGACCCCGCTCAAACGTCAAATGCAGATTAAGAAGATCGAGAAGTGTGTTAAAAGCCTGAAGATGTAATTTGTGTTGTAGTTTTTTCCCTATAGTGCCTTTTTGAGGTGAGCTGGAACTTGTTGAGCTAACATTTCTTCAAATGTCTTATTTTTATCAAATTCACAAACAACTATTTTAGCGTTTTGAATACCCATACTAGGTACTGCCGCTGCTGTGTGAATGAATGTATATATAGTGTTAGTAGCAACATCCAAACCAATAAGTGCTTTATTTACGAGTAGCTTCACATCTAAAGTTTTTTCTTCAAAAGATTTGAGTACAGTAACTTTCGGATAAACTTTGCCTTCTAGAGCCAGAGAAAGCCTTGTGTCGCACCCTTTGATTTGTTCTTTTATAAATTCCCAATGTAACTCGTTCGTAGTGCTGACTATAGCAAGACTAATTAATTTCGAATAGTCAGTAGCAAATACGTGCCGCGCTAAATCTTGCAATTTTTCTTTCCCGCTTTCTGAAAGCACACACATAGCATTCCAAGCATCTTTCATATCCTGATCATTTGCGCTTGTCGAAATTTGGCCTTTTAAGAAAGTTATAAATTCAGGGGTGGTCATCTCGCCTTTTCTATATTTGGCAATGTTTCCGCCAAACCAATTATCCCACTGTAATTTGCATACAGTCATTACCCAGTGTGCTGGATAGAATGGTAGCCAGCTATCTCGAGCTGATAATTTTGCTAATTCCGTTATCGATTTGTTTATGTCAGAACCAACCAGTTGGCCTAACGCCATTAGTGCTACTTTTGCCATATTACCCTCTAATTTAGAATCCGTAATGTTTAAGCCAACGTAGATCGCCTTCAAACATCGATCTTAGATCGGGAATGTTGTATTTCAACATTGTGATCCTGTCTAACCCAATGCCAAATGCAAAGCCTTGGTATTCATTTGGATCAATTCCAACATTTCTTAAAACATTAGGATGTACCATGCCACAACCTAATATTTCTAACCAATCATTGCCTTGGCCAATCTTTAGATCATTTTTATTGCTACGGTCGCATTTAACATCAACTTCAGCTGAAGGCTCTGTAAACGGGAAATAACTAGGACGAAGCCTGATAGGCGCTTCTTTTACGTCAAAGAATAGTTTTAAAAATGTTTCTATAGTGTTTTTCATATGACCCATCGTCACATTCTTATCGATATACAAGCATTCAAGCTGATGAAACATAGGTGTGTGGGTTGCATCATCTTCGGAACGATAAACTTTGCCAAAAGATATAACTTTGTGTGGTGGTTTGTTATTTCGCATGTGACGAATTTGTACATTAGATGTGTGAGTTCGCAGCACATCACCCTTTGTGCCAGATAAATAGAAAGTATCTTGCATCTGTCTTGCTGGGTGGTTTTCAGGGAAATTAAGTGCACCAAAGTTGTGCCAGTCATCTTCTAAATCTGG
>CAZVFD010000025.1:0-17430 GCA_964625465.1 uncultured Candidatus Midichloriaceae bacterium
TCAGACAAGGTTTCACGTGCCTCGCCTTACTCAAGTCTTGAATTTCTCTTTTCGCATACGGGACTATCACCCACTATGGTCAACCTTTCCAGATTGTTCTACTAATACAAATTCAAGCACTGGCCTATTCCGCTTTCGCTCGTCACTACTAGCGGAGTCTCATTTGATGTCCTTTCCTTCAGGTACTTAGATATTTCAGTTCTCTGAGTTCGCTTCTTTAACCTATGTATTCAGTTAAAGATACCACAAAGTGGTGGGTTTCCCCATTCGGAAATCTGCGGATCAATGTGTATTGACAACTCCCCGCAGCTTATCGCAGCCTGTCACGTCCTTCTTCGCCTTCTATCGCCTAGGCATCCATCTAATGCTCTTCTCTTTTTTAAAGCTGGTCCTTAATACTGAATGATGTCGTTTACAGAATTAAACTTATAATTTTATAAACATCACTCTTTAAAATTTCATTTTTTTTCCCGTCCTACAACGCTCATTTGTTGTAGGCTCTTAGTATATAAAAAATTTTATTTTTAAGAACATTTAAATTTTGTTCACAATTTCAAAAGAACAAGTGACTTACGTCACTTTCGAGCAACTTTCGTTTTTAGTTAACGTCGTTGCGTGGATCAAGTTTATAAGTCAAAAACCAAACCTCGTCAACAACTAATTTCATTTTTTTTTATTTTTTGTTAAACTATTTTTCACTGCCTATATATAACCCTTATTAAATCAAGAGGATAACCGTGCTAATTGCCGTTCAAGCAGACCCAATAAATTCGCTAAAAGTTGAAACTGATACTACATTGTTGATAACTTTTGAACTTCAGAGGCGTGGTCATAAACTTTTTTTCTATACTCCAGCAGATTTATCACTCTTAAATGGCAAAGTTAGTGCCAAAGGATCTTTTGTTAAACTTGATCTCGCAAAACCAAGTTTCTACAAGTCTGGCCGCAGGCAAGCACTTGATTTATCTAAAGCAACCATTGTTTTTGTTCGTCAGGACCCCCCTTTTGATATGCCGTACATCACTTCTACATACATATTAGAGCATCTGCCTAAAAGCACTTTGGTCTTAAATAATCCTGCGGTAATTAGAAACAACCCAGAGAAATTTATTGTTAATCACTTCCCCGAGTATACGCTCCCTACCCTAGTTTCTAGAGACCATGATGAATTTCTATCGTTCTTTCGCAAACACAAGAAAGTTATAATTAAGCCTTTATATGATTATGGCGGGCATCATGTAGAACTCATTGATAGCAACGCCAAGTTCAACAGTGTACTGCCAAAATACCTTAAAGATTTCACTATTATGCAGAAGTTTGTACCTTCGGTGCGTCAAGATGGCGACAAACGCGTAATCTTCTGTAATGGAAAAATTCTATGCACTTTGGGGAGAATAGCTGCCAAAGGAAAGGTAGTAACCAACTTAGCCGCAGGCGGCAAGGCTGTAAAATCCTCTCTTACCACTTCAGAAAAAAAGATGTGCTTAGATATAGCAAGAAAGCTCAAAAAGATGAATGTGTTCTTGGCTGGAGCCGATATAGTAGGCGGCAAGTTATTAGAAATAAACATCACCTCGCCCACTGCAATCAAAGCCTGTAACGCCCTGGATGGCAAGAATTATGAGAAGGTGGTGGCGGATGAGATAGAGAAACTTATTTAAATCTGCCGTCCTTGGCTTGGGGCTGCGGCGAAGACTTTGTTATACAAACCTTTACAAAATATAAAAACAGGATTGAAAAAATTTGGATCACGAATTAGATTGCATCCTAAAACAACACCACAACTAGTTAAAGCTGTCAGACAGACTGTTGAAAGTAGCGAGTTTGACTTATAATCGGTCATAGCCAGAATTATCATGGAGCTAACCCCAAAAATTGCAGCTTCAGGTAGCCATTCTCCAAGCATTTTTTTTGCGACTCCATTTTGATACGAAAGCAATTGTCTAACCTTAGATTCCGCCAATAGAATTTTTTTAATTTCAGGATCACTGGCTACATCAATAGCTGTCTCACCCCTATCGTTTCTGGCATAGATAAAAGCTCCACTTGCAACAAGCAGCTTCACTATTTCCTTATATCCCATCTTGGCTGCAATATGCAGCGCGGTCTCACCATTATTACTCCTTGAATTAACATCAACTCCCCATGAAATCAATAATCTCACCTCTTCAATTGGAGGATGCATAGACATGCCTAGGCATATTCTACCTAACAATCCATCATCTTCCTTACTTTGACGAATGAATCTCTCCATTTCAACATGTCCTTTTTCAGCAATCTCAAAAAATGTGCTATCCCCTATTATCTTTTTAAAAATTAATAATTCTCTGAGGTAAGAAGCCTCTTTTTTAAAACCGAAATCATCCAACCTCTTGTCAACATTCTCGTCATCTAAGGATTCTTTTCGAAGGAAGCCATATTCATAAATGAATCTTAGAATTAAATGCTTTATGAGCCCATCTCCTAATTCTTTATAGATCTTGGCAGCACTTAATTTAGGGGCATCTTTGGTAACGTGACCTGTGATAATTTCCACAATATGGTAAGGTTTTGCACTGTGACTCTTGCTAAGAAAGCTTAGGAAATTAGGGTTGATGCCAAGCAGCATCTGAATCAAATCTTTATGAGAACTTTTATAGCCATAATAAAAGTCCAGTTCAATTTTATCAAAACCATAAAATCTCTTGATCATATTTAATTGCAACAGAATACTATCAATCGGCATTGGCTTAGACAAGCCATAATTAGGATCAAAAATTCTATAACTGCACGTAACTCGGTCTTTTATAATTAATAATGCATGCCCCCCACTCTCTTCTCGCATGACAATTCGCGCTGCCCCGCTATCACTAATCTCTCGAAATATTAAATCCTCAGTGACTTCAGATCTAACTCTTAAACCTGATGTGCTCAAATAATCCTGTAGGTGTTGAGTAACATGTGTTCTAAAAAGCAATTTCTTATTTTTTCCTCTTTCTTTCAAAGACTCACGTCTAGCATCTGTAAATCTAGCCACACAATCCTTTACAATACTTACAGGGTCTCTTGATGGATTAGCAGTGATTTTCTCTTTAATGACCAGACATATGCCAAAACACTGGCCCCCGCCATAAGCTCCGAGATATAATTTATCAAAATTTTCTTTGCTATTCTCCTGCTTGAAAGGAATGTCCAACATCCCACGTTCCCAATACGGCCTATTTTGCATACACACCCCTTTAGACTTTTCGCATGCGATATTATACACACTTCCATCCGAAATCAAAGCCAACAATAAGTGTGGTGAAGCAACTCTAAATCTGCCGTCCGCGGCTTGGGGTTCTGCCAAAGACTTTGTTATATAAACCTTCACAAAACTTGGCTATATTACTTGAAAAAAATACGGATACGCCCCTGAACGTTTCAATACCTGCTTCTAAACTGCTAAGGGCTGTAGAATGCAGACTTCTTCTTACAGAGCTAAAAGCTCCATTCAAACATAATGAAGTAAAAATCAGTAACTGCCTTGACAATGATGCGCTTGTTAAAATTTCTTTAATTTCTGGGTTTACTGCATCGAGAATAGCATTGCGCCCCAACCAGTCAGGTGTAAAAACAATGGCTCCGTTCTTAACCAAAAGTGAAACTACATCTTTTTTTTGCTGACTAGAAGCCCATCGCTGGGAATTAACAGCATCATGAAGCGGTGTATGACCAAAAACATCCCGTGCGTTGACATCAGCCCCGTATGCAATTAAAAGCTTCACTTTCTCAACATTTCCTGAGAGAGCAGCTCTATGCAACTTAGTACTATAAAACAGCGGGTCTCTCTCATTAATTTTCTTTTTCTCTTCTTGTATAAACTTCAATAGTTCTTCATAACCTTTGTCAGCCGCTGCATTGAACTTATCTACGCCAACATGCGTTCTAAACAAATTAAGCTCTCTAAAATAAGCAGCCTCTTTTTTAAAACCAAAATTCTCTAACCTATCGTGAACTTTTTTATGGTCTAAGCGAGGTTTTACTCCAAGTAAATCAAAGTAAAGAATGGAAAATACAATATACCTAACAAGCCCTTCTCCCAAATCACTATATATTTTTTCTGCACTTAGTTTTGAATCGCCTTGGGTTATCTCACCTAAAATCACTTTGACTATATGGTATGGCTTTGCTTTGCTGGCTTTAACCTGAGAGTTAGGAAAGCTAAAATTTAGCCCAAGCAACATAGTCATAAACTGCTTGAAAAAACTTTCATAACCATAGTGAAATTCTAATGCTGCACTACTATACCCATATGCTCGTTTAATCACATTTACTTGCAGCAGAACATTATTAAGCGTCATGGCAACCGATAATCCGTAATTTGGGTCAAAAATTCTATAAGCATTCTCTTTTCGGTCCTTTATAACCAATAATTCATGCCCACCATTTACATTGTTGATGGAAACTAAAGCTGAGCCACTATAAGAAATTTCTTGAGATAGAAGGTAGCCATAGAATTCACTCCTGCCCTTTAGAGCCGACATGTTTTGATACAATTGCAATCTTTGATTAACGTAAGTTCTGAGAAGCAATTTTTGATTCTTTTTTCTTTGATTAACAGACAAATATCTTGAATTAATAAGCTTTATTGAAACTTGTCTAACGATCTCAACAGGGTCCTTGGATGGATTGGCGGCAATTTTTTCTTTGATTGTTAGACAAATTCCGAAACACTGACCCACCTCATATGCTCTAGGATAGATGCTATCCATTGCTTCTTTGATATCTCTCTGTTTAAAGTCAATATCTAACAGGCCCAATTCCCAATACGGCTTATTTTGCATACACTATCTTTAGACCACTATAGGTAGTTCTCACAGAAAACATCATACAGAACAAATGTTACAGCAGTATTAAGGAAACATTACACTTTTGTTAAATCTAAATGACCTAACACTATACAGCGACTAAAGCTCTGAAGAACCTGAATTTTCAGGATTATACCCATCATACATATTAGGTATACGAACCAAGGTTTGCGCCAAACCATTCAAAGTATAGTCACAAACTATCGATTCATAAAAATCTTTGCCACGAGCATACTCTTCGTGCCCAACTTCCTGCACAACTCTACCTTGAACGCCTAATGCATCATACAGAGCATGATTTATGGTAGTTCTGATCTCAGGGTCAGAGGTAAACTTTTCAATATCTCTCAATTCATTATAGATTGCAGAATACTTTTCTTTCCAGTTCAGACCGCCTTCTATCTCCCAAAAAAGAAAGGGGATCTTACCCTTCTCATTACAATGGATCTTATTCATCTTATGAATAATTTTTTCAACAGCTTTTGCTGATTGTTTATCACTTCTAAAACTTCTCATTTTACCCTCGCTATTAATTACGGAGGGAATTGTACGCTGTTTAGATATAACTGTCAACTCTTATAAAATCCGATCATCTCTGTTATAGATTGGGGTTCTACCAGAAATCTTATAGCCTAAATTTCCACAAAATGCGGCAATGTTACTGGTAAAATATTCCGATACTCCGCAAAGCTTATTGCCGAAGGGCAAATATTGAGCGACATTACAAAACACCTCGCAACTCAATAGTGCAACAAAAGCAGTGGTAAAGAGCAAATCTGCGCCAAAATCCTTTAAAAATTCAGGCACCCGTATTGAGGTATACAGTAGTAGTTGTCTAACTTTAGATACTTCACTCAACATCTTTTTAATTTCACAACTTCTTGTTAGGTCTATTGCCATACGACCACCATACCTTTCATAAACCAATGCTCCTTTTTCAATAAGAAGCTCAACCATCCCTACGTTTCTTTGCATAGCAGCAGTATGTAGTGGCGTTTCATCAGTCCTATCTTTGGTATTTACGTCCGCTCCAGCAGCAATTAACGCTTCTGCATCCCCTAACCTTCCTTCACCAACCGCAATGAGTAGCTTTAGATTCAAGTCATCCTGGGTTGTCCACCCGTTATTAAGCATTGCACTAACGTTACCTAGCAAACAAAACATCTGCCACTTGTCTAATACTGACATATCAAGAACCCTCTAAAATATTGTATTTTTGGGTATTTAATGATACAATGCTGCAATTGTCAATTTTGGGGAAATTTATGCATTCAATACAGAAATTAGTAGCACTGTCTTTTGTTTTACTAACAGCAGCCTGCGGACCAATGTACGATACAACATATCAATATATTCCTCCACATTCCTCAGAAGGCAAAATTTGTTTAAGTAGTTGTTCGGCACTAAAGCAATCATGTAAAAATAATTGCGCGACTCAGACCAACATGTGCATTACAAACAATAACATTAGAAGACTTGCCGCGCATGCTGCAAAAGACCGTCAATATTATGAGCAATATTGCGATGATTACTCGTGCAGATCAGAATGCGATACAGAATACAACCATTGCTACCAAAACTGTGGCGGGCAAATAATCCCTCACACTCGCTGTGTATATAATTGTGACAAGGCAAGATAAGAAGCGACTTTTTTTCTTGTATCCTACACAGCCCCCTCAACTGCCAGAGGACGAAGCAAGACTATTTATGCAAGATTTACAAATAATTAAATTGATTTAGTTGAGTATTGTAAATATAACACTGATTGATAAAGCTTGCTAAAATTGCAAATGATTAAAATATCAAAACATCCATTTCCCTACAAAGCTGCAATGTCGCTGTCTTCAGACGTTGAATTCATGACGTGGAAAGCTCAGCTAGAAATTTTCAAAATTTTTGAAAAATATCGTATTCCAGTAGCACACAGCTTATTCTTTTTTGCCACAAATTTTTTATGTCATTCAACATTTAGTTATTTCTTAGGTACGAGTGGTAAACTATCGCATGAAGCTCCTGAAATAAGAGACAAGATAAAAGCTGGGTTATTTGACACAATCCATGCTTATGGAGATTTTGATGGTGGTGGATTTACTAGGAAGCATGCAGAACTTGTGTATGATGAGTGCGTGAAGCATAATTTAAGTTTTGACATATTTACTAGCCATGGTTCTGATTTAAATAGCCAGAATATAGGTTATGTAGGCTTGCAAAATGCTCCTTATCACGGAGACGATGTAAATCATGAGTCTTATCATGCCGATATTACAAGAAAAATTGGAGTCAGATATTTTTGGCCTAACTCCTCGGCTTTGATGCCAAAACCATATTCAAAGACGCCGATTTTAGAGTTGAGGAAGTCTGCTGATGGCGTTGATCACGTGATATTTAATCGATACAGAGGCTTAGTAGGCAAGGCTGCACCTAATATAAGTACTTTTGCTGAGCAAATAGAATTTAACGACTTGCTTAAACTGATCAAGGTGCAAGGAACGTGTATTTATTATCAACATCTCGGAGTTTGGGAAAAAAGACAAGACGGCAGTTTTGAAGAGAATAGACCTCCATATTTCACTAAAGAGGGTTTTGAACGGATTGAGCAAATAGCAGATTTATACCACTCAAAAGACTTATGGATTGAAACAACTGGGAAGCTTTTGAGATATACGGAAACAAGAGACAATCTTAGTTTTTTTTATGATAAAAATACAAAAACTATAAATTTAAATGTCTCGAACATACCTGACATAAAATATCAGCACTTCAACAATATCACCTTTGTAATAGACAAAATATTTAAAATTTTTAACTCCAACATTATTCCCCAAGCCATAAATTGGCAAGGTAGGGATTTACCATTTGAAGTTTTTGATACTTATCGATATACTTATCTAAAAATTAAAATTGGAAATTGACTGATATGACTAACGAATTGGATTTTGATGCTTTAAAAAAACTTGCACTTACACATAATGACAGTAGCTATGCAGATGTAGTAACACAAGTTCCATATTCCTATTACGTTGAGAGGGTTAAAGATTTGGACCTGAAGAATCAAAAAGTTGTGGTAGATGTAGGGTGTGGCTTTGGGCAATGGAGTGCTGCCTTGGCTCAGTTTAATGACAACGTTATTGGAATTGACATTAATAAGAATCGTGTAGAAATTGGCAATGCTCTGTTAAAAGAAGCGAACATTTCCAATGCTAAATTAAACCTAGGAAACGCCCTAAATCTCGAACTAGAAGACCAATCGGTAGATATTGTATTCTGCTATGGAGTGGTTATGTTTGTTGATTTTGCAAAAGCTATAAAAGAATTCAGACGTGTTTTAAAAACAGGCGGCCTACTTTATATTAATAGCAATGGCAAGGGGTGGTGGTTTAATCTTGCAAAAACTCACTTTTGCAAAAATAAAAATGTTAGAAATGCCGCCTTAAAAGGGTTTTTGATGGGGCATCTCCCCGCTGTAACACCCAACTCTTCTAGCCTTAAGACAATTGGTAAGAAAATGCGTAATTTGGGATTCGAAATTATATCAAAAGGTTATGATGGGACCATTACATCCGATCCTAAGAAATTTGTAGACAGACAATTTTATAAACCCAATAAATATGGGATCTGGGATAATGTAATAGAGCACTTATCGAAAAAAGTTATTTAAATGCTAAAAAAACTACTAAGGAAGCTCCGTAACAAAAATAGCAACCCCCTTCTTAAAGAGCTTGAAAATCACTTATTATCTCAAGTAATGACTGTGAATGACATTAATAGTGTAAAGTACCAAGAAGCTTTGCTTCTAAATAGCTTGCCCAGACCTATAAAAGACTACACCTTTCATTGTGATGAATCTAAGACAATAAGTGCACTTTTTGCAGCAAGTAAACTAAATAGATTAGACATATTAAGAAAGGTTGTAGGTGTAATAGGACAAAATTCTGCTAGTGATCAGGATTTCATTGAGAAATGCTTGTCTTTCACGCAAAAATATTTTTTCTGGCATTTTGCAGGTCAACCTATTTTTAACAAAAACATTATTGAAGACCCTATTGCAAATTTATTATTAAGATCTGCAAGATGCGGGACTTCGGCGCGTTTCTTAGTCGACTTACTATTAGTTGCTGGGTTTAAAGCTGGCATTTTTTGTGGAGCCGCACATACAACAGCTGCAATCTTCCAAGACAAGTGTTGGCGTCTATTGGATACTGCCTTATACCCCCCCGGAGTCTTTCCCAAGGGAAGTGATGGAGGATTTTTAAGCGTAAATGAAGCGCTGTCTAATCACAATTATTTAGATAAGCCTCCTTCTTATATAAATTTCAATAAGGATTATATCGATTTATTCTTAAGTTTGTACCCTGAAGCAATGTCACTTCCATTCAACACAATGACATTTCAAGAACTACTAAAAAGACCTATATTTCCTTCAGCAGGGTACTTTGGCAATACTTTTTTTAGTCAAAGTGGGCGTAGACCAATTGTGCAGATTTTTCAAAAGAAAGGCCTCCAATCATCTAATAATTCTTATACTAATTTTGGATGGGAACGTTTAAAAGAAGTTGAAAATTATCGTGCGCCCAACGTAGAAGTTTTCTTTTTGCCATCTCATATAAGTAAACCAAGAATCGAGGCATCTGATGTTGTCTGGGATGCACCAGAATTTTACGATAAAGATCGCGGCTTAATATACAATATCTATATTTCTACCAAACCTAACAAATGGTCTTATGCGGATTTTAAAGTTGGCTGTACTTTTGATTGTAGTTATGTGCATAAACTGAGTACTAAAACCAACAGAATTCCTCTTAGTGAAATCAAGATATACGGAAATTTTATTAGTATCGCTCCGTCTTATGCAAATACTCCAGCTGAGAATTTCGTCCTTCAAACTGAGCAACTTAAAATATAATATTGCACTCACACTATAATAAGTGTAATCTCCTACACGAATAAATTTAAAATCTCTTGTATGCTAAGCAATCCATTAAAAGGTAAAAAAGTATTAGTAACAGGTGGGGCTGGTTTTATAGGCTCGCACTTGTGCGAGACACTTGTTAAAAGTGGTGCAAATGTCATTTCATTAGATGATTACTCTGCAGGCAAAGAAGTCAACATAGCTTTTCTTAAAGAATATAGTAATTTTACGGCAGTATCAAAAGATATATGCGATGTAGAAGGGATGGACGAACTGTTCGAAGGTACAGAAGTTGTTTTTAATAATGCAGCCTCAAAGAAAAACATATGTTTAATTGATCCACAAAGAGACTTACGAGTTAATGCAGGTGGGACATTAAATTTGCTTCAGTTTGCAATCAAACACAAAGTAAAAAAATTTGTACATGCTTCTACTGGCTCTGTATACGGTGAGCCTTTTGTGTTTCCAACTACCGAATCGCATCCACTAAAACCAGTATCATATTATGGTGTTTCTAAACTCGCTGGAGAAAGATATGTAGATGTTTTTGCAAACTTGTATAATTTGGATATGACCATTCTCAGATATTTTCATGTGTATGGTCCAAGACAAGAATCTAATGAATTTGGCGGGGTTGTTTCGATATTCATGCGCAATTTATTAGAAGGAAAAGATATTACAATATTTGGTGATGGAAACCAAATTAGGTCTTTTACATATGTTAAAGATTTGGTACAGGCAAATCTAGCAGTGGCAACAAATCCTAAGGCCAAAGGAAAGGTTTATAACACAGCTTCTGGAATAAAAGTATCAATAAATGAGCTAGCTACTTTCTTAGTTGATAGAATGGCTAAAAATACCGGCAATATAAAGTATGGACCGCCACTGATTGGAGATATTATGAACTTTGATGTAAGCAACGCTTCAATCAAAGATGATTTGAACATTAACTTTGAAGAAGACTTTTTTGGCACTTTGGGTAGTACCATTCAAGACTACTTAGAGTATTTTAAGAAGGCTATTTAGATGTGTGGCATTATTTCTGTTGTTTCCAACGAGAAAATTAAGCCTACAACAATAAATTCGATGCTTAATGTTATTCAGCATCGTGGGCCTGATTCTCGCGGTGTGTGGATCTCAGATACTGATAAGGTTGCATTAGCTCATAGAAGACTATCAATTATAGACTTGTCTAAAAACGCAGCGCAGCCAATGGTTGCTTCACTTGGTGACAAGATTGTCATAGTTTTCAATGGTGAGATATATAATTTTAGACAAATTCGGTCAGAGCTTGAAAAATTGGGACACAAGTTCCAGTCTGCAAGTGACACTGAAGTTTTATTACACAGCTACATAGAATGGGGAGAAAAGCTAACTGAAAAATTAAACGGGATGTGGGCTTTTGTTATATATGATGAACGAAAAAATATAATATTTGCCTCTAGAGATAGAGTTGGGATGAAGCCACTTTACATATATAGGTCGTCTTCAGAATTGATTTTAGCATCTGAAATTAAGAGTATAATCAACCACGATAAAGTTAGTGTTGAGTTGGATTATGATGCTTTAGTAGAATATTTTAGTTTCCAAAATATTATTTCAAATAAGTCTCTTTTCAAAAATATAAGCTATGTTCCTGCAGGCCATAACATTATATATGATATTGAACAAGACACTATCAAGCAATACTGCTACTGGGATTATAAATTTGCTGAAGATAACAGCTTATCCTTAGAAGAGCAGTCTATAAAGTTTAAAAACGTTTTTATGAAATCACTAGGTCGCCATTTGATTTCTGACGTAGATATAGGAGTAACGCTATCAGGCGGCATGGATTCATCATCAATTGTAGCTCTAGCATCAAAACAAATAAGAAATTTAAACACATTTACAGGATTCTTTGACACTAGATTTATAGAAAAGGATGATAGATGCCATAGTGAACACGAAGATGCTAGAATTATTGCTCAAAAATTCGATACAAATCATTATGAAAGGCTGATTACGCCCAGCGACATGATATCATCCATGCCCAGTATTGTTTGGCATCTTGAAGATCCTAAGGTTGCTATGTGCTACACATTCTACGCTATATCACAGCTACTTTCTCAAAAAGTAACTGTTAACTTATCTGGCACTGGTGGAGATGAATTATTTGGTGGATATCCTTGGAGATATGGTTTGGTGGAAAATACTAGTAACCAAGAAGAATTTTATAAAAGATACTATAAATACTGGTGTAGACTTATATCAGACGAGGGTAGGGAAAACTTTTTTACAGATAGAATTAAAGCAAACGTAGATATGACAGCTCCTTACAAGTCATTCTTAGACGTTATGAAACCTCAACAAAATACTTCCATTATTAATCAAGCTTTTTACTTCGAGCTTAAAACTTTTTTAGTTGGCATGCTATTGGTAGAAGATAAGATGGGTATGGCTTTTTCTACTGAAACTAGATTTCCATTTCTAGACAAGGAAATAGTAGATTTTGCGATGCAACTACCGAGTCATTTTAAATATCAAAATAACGAAGCAAAATTACTGTTAAAAAAAGCGATGAAGGATATTCTGCCGGAAGAAACCATTTATAAAAGAAAACAAGGGTTCACCCCTCCTGATCAAACATGGTATCGCAATGAACTAAATTACTACGTTTCAAATTTGTTATTATCAAAAAAATCATTCATTGGCGAATTTATTGATCGCACTCAGATTGAGAATATACTACTTCAACATAATAATAAAGTTCAGGATAATAGAATGCTGATATGGAGTTTAGTGTTTTTCGAAGGCTGGCTAAAGACTTTTCTAAATCACCAAGGCCGTTCTAACACTATGTTTTAAAGGAGTAGCTATCATGACAAAGAGTAATATGAGCTTCATGAAAATGTTAAAGAGAGTCGCTAGAAAGACTATATTAACCCCTTTGATGGTTATAGGCTTAATTTCCCTTTATATTTTATATATCTTTATAGCTTTATCGGCACGTTTTTTCGCAAAGCCCCGCTATGATATAGCACTTGGTCCACAGCCTATGATAAATAACATATATCATAAAAGAGCTTTAGAATTATACGGCTATAAAGCTAAGACTTTTGTCTTTAATACTTTTTTCATTACTCAAGAATTTGACTTCTTTTTTGGAGATGGTAAACCACAAAACCCTTTGACTCCCTTAAAAGCATTTATCCACACAGTCTTTAATCACAAAATTTTATACACATACTTCAACGGCACTATTTCATATATGCGCTTCTTACCTAATTGGCTTCAGCACATAGCTTTTAAATACGAGCCTTTATTGTATAAATTGGCCGGATTGAAGTTGGTTCTCTTGCCATATGGGGGAGATGTACATAATCTATCTTATTGTAATAATTTACTAATGAAAAACTCGATAATCAAAGATTATCCGTATTTTCAAAAGCAATGGCGTGATAATATTATTACTTCAACAGATGCATGGATTAAAACTGCAGATCATGTGATAGCTGGCTGTGACTGGGTCTGGTTTTTATATCATTGGGACACCCTATTATCTGGACACTTTAGCATCGACACCCACTGTATCCAGCCTCAAGGCTATAAAAAACACAAGAAAGGGGATTTAATCAAAATTTTTCATGGACCTAACCATGTGACGATAAAAGGTTCAAAGCATTTTGAGAGGGCGGTAAGAGAGCTTAAAGATGATGGATATAATATTGAATTGGTATTAGTACAAAAAAAGCATAATGATGAGCTACTTAAAATTATGCAAGAGTGCGATATCATTGCAGATCAACTAATTATTGGCTGGTATGCAATGACAGCAATTGAAGGAATGTCCATGGGTAAGCCTGTCTTATGCTATTTACACGAGGACTTGTTAAATTTATACATTGAGCAAGAAGTAATTGATGAAAAGCTTCTTCCCCTTATTAATTGCAATTATAAAACTGTTAAATCTCGTCTAAAAGAATTACTAGATCATCCAGAACAGATAAGTATTATTGGAAAAAAATCTCGTGAGTATGTAGAGAAGTATCACTCCCTTGAATTTATTGGTGGTAAATTTGATATAATTAATAAATCTCTTGGAGTTTTTCCGACCAATACCAGTATCTCACAATAATATATAGACATAACTGCAAGAATATTATATAAACAATACTCCATTAATCATAATTTACTTTTTCTGTGTCATCTTCCTTAATCAAAGATTTATTTTGGTGTTTTAAAAATAAAGACCAATGCTTTTATTTAGCTTGGTGGGATATAAAAAGCAAATACAGAAGGACTGTACTTGGCCCATTTTGGGTGGTTATGGTAACCTTTATATCAATAGCCTGTGTAAGTGTGTTAGGTTCTTCCCTATTTAAAGCACCGCTATCAACATTTTTCCCTTATATTGCAACGGGCATTGTAATTTGGACTCTGCTCTCCACTATGATATTAGAATCGTGCAACGTTTTCATACTCTATAATTGGCTGCTATCCAACTTGAATGTGAATCCGCTATTACTGTGTGTACGCTTAATTTTAAAAAACTTTATTGTCTTTTTTCATGGCCTAAGTATCGTCTTATTAGTACTGCTATATTACAATCTACTCACTATTATAGGTTTTACGGTTTTTCTTGGTGGCTTATCATTATATTTTATAAATTCGGTATGCATATGCGTAATTCTTGGCTTCTTTTCAACTAGATATCGAGACTTCATTCAGATTATCCAATCTGTCATGAATATATTGATATTCATGACACCGGTTATATGGCAAAAAGAAATGCTAGGTAGCAACCAAATTATAGCCGAAGTCAATCCCTTGTATCATTTCATCACTGTCATCCGAGACCCTTTGTTAAATGGGAGTTTTCCAGCACAAAGCTTTGCTGTTGTAGGAATCATTACAATATTCAACTTTGTATTCGCTTCATATTTGTATGCAAGATTTAAACATAAATTAGTCTTTTGGTTATAAACAGATGTTAATTTTGAAAAATGTTACTTTAAATTATCCTATATACGGTGGCCTAGAACCAAAGCTCTTAACCAGAACCATAGCATCATTAGTTAGCGCAGGAAAATTTGTAAAAAATAAAAAAGTATCCTGTGTACGATCAATTGATGACCTTTCTTTAGAAGTTAAATCAGGCGAAAGGTTGGGTTTACTTGGAAATAACGGAGCTGGCAAAACCACATTGCTAAAATTGATGGCCGGCATTTACAAACCGAGCTCTGGAAGCCTTACTATAGAAGGCTCGGTATGCCCAATATTAGGTACAGGATTTGGTTTGGATGAAGAAGCAACAGGTTATGAAAATATAATTTTAGGCGGTATAGCCTTAGGCAGAAGCGTTGCTGAAATGAAAGGTAAAATCTCAGAAATTACAGAATTCACTGAGCTTGGGACATATTTATATATGCCTATAAAAACTTACTCAGCTGGTATGAAAACTAGACTTGCCTTCGCTATCACAACGAGCTTCAACTCTGATATTATAGCAATAGACGAAGGTATTGGAGCTGGTGATTCTAGCTTTCAAGCTAAGGCTGAAAAAAGGCTTAATAAGTTCTTAAAAAGAGCCAATATACTTGTTATGGCGTCACATTCGAATGAACTATTGCAAAAATTTTGTACGCATGGTTTAGTAATGAAAAGTGGGAAGCAGGAATTCCACGGGACAATAAGTGAGGCAATCAAATATTACAAGAATCATTATAAATGAAGATATTGCATTTACCAACTACAGTTGGCGGAAATCCGGTTGGTTTGTCTATAGCGGAACGAAAAATTGGGCTTGAGTCATATTGTCTGAATGTTGTTCGTTCAAAATCTGCAATTAAATATGATAGTGATTTGGATCCTAAGCTACACTCATTATACAAGCTTGGGCTTTCTGGCCAAGCCATCTCTTTATTTGCAACTTTTTTATATTATAGAACTAAATTTGATATTTTTCATTTCAATGCTGGCCACACTCTTTTAGATTATTATCCATTGGACTTGCACTACCTTGATTTACCTTTTTATCCAAAAAATAAAAAACTTATTATGACTTTTAATGGTAGTGATGTTCGGCAGTATATTGATGAATATCGCGAACAATCAGATTTATACAATATTCCCAGCGCAAACCTTAAAAAGCAAAAACGTGTCAAGATTATCGATGAATATTGCGACAAAATACTGGCAGTCAACCCTGATCTATTAAAGTTTTTGCCGGAACGTACGATTTTTGTTCCCTATACCATTGCCAAGTGGGACTCTCTTGGCCATGTTGGTTGTCCTAAAGTTAATAGTTCAAAAGAGATAAGAATTGTACACGCACCTTCCAATAGAGAGCTCAAGGGAACAAAGTATATACTCGAGGCAATAACCAAACTACAAAAAGAATTTAGTTTTTTGAAATTCATTTTAGTAGAAAATACATCGTATACAGACGCACTAGAAATTTACAAAACAGCTGATTTAGTGATAGACCAACTCATCCTTGGCTGGTATGGAGCTTTAAGCGTTGAAGTAATGAAAATGGGTAAACCTGTTATGGTTTATATCCGTGAAAGTGATTTAAAACACATCCCTAAAAAAATGGCAGATGACTGCCTCAATTCTTTCATTAATACTAATCCAAGTTCTATATACACCGACTTAAAAAATCTCATTACAAATAGGCAATTACTATCTGATTATTCGGACAAAGCCCTAGAATATGTTTATAAATGGCATGAGCCTATGGCAATTGCCAAATTTATAAAAGAAACATGTTATTAAATATTTCAGACTGGATGCTGACTGTCATTAGTATTATTTAATTCTACCTTCTAAACCAACATCTACTTCATTAGAAGTGGCTGTTAAAATTTTCTGCAGGTCATCACCACTAATTTGCCGAGCAATGCCTATCACTCCTTCCTTCACTTGAGGGATTGCAGTACTTGCTAAATTAGCTAGTTTGTTACCAACACCACTACCATTGATATAACCCATAATTTGATGCGGATAACTATCACCTTGCACAACATGTTTTTCAGTTCCCACATGTTCATAACCTAAAAAAGATGGAGGCAATGCCGGAATAGGATCAGCATAACCTTGAATAACTCGTGATGTACGCTCTCTCAGTCTTGTGTTGTAAAATTTAGCTGCATTAGTATCGAAGACTTTTGGGCTACCAAAAGATACTACCTGAATATTAGTTTTGCTGTTATGTACATTTAGCCATAAAGCAAAGATCTTCGCCAAACATCCTCCCATGCTATGCCCTGTAATTAGAAAATGTATATCTATTAATTTCAGTTTTCGCTTTTCTAAATAGTGGTCTATGTGTCCTTTCACTTCCTCAAATGACTCTAAAAATTTTTTATAAAATCCACTGTGGATTCGACCGTTGTTTTCCAAAAAAATAGGTTGGGAAAACCATGTGTTAAAATCTGTTAGAATATCTGAATAAAACCAAGTGCCTTGAAATGCGATCACTATTTCTTTATCTTTGAAATAAATATTTCCAGCATGTCTTTTATCGCTTCTATCATAAAATGGGATAATTTCACAACCATGAAAAACATCGTGCGAACTATCTGTGCCAAACTCTAAACCGTATGATTGCAAACAGAAATGTGAGGCTTTTTCAATATCTGAATCAGAAACTTTTTTTTGAGCGTTGAGCAAAACAAATTCACGTAGCTCTACCTCTTCCCCACCTGA
>CAZVFD010000025.1:17440-21381 GCA_964625465.1 uncultured Candidatus Midichloriaceae bacterium
AGCATAACAATCCCCTTTTAGTTATCAGGGTAATTTAAAACATTAAAAAGTCAAAAGCACTATATCATGCAATTATATTTGCTCATATGGCGAAGAAGTTTTTTTAATGTACATTGCAACCGCCACAACATAAGAGCATGCTAAGAGAACGCCCATGAATATCAAACCTTCAGTCATAGCTGCATTATTTATTGATGAGCTCTGAGAATTTGGGATAGCAGGTGGTGAGTCGCAATTACTCTGCCAAAGCAAAGTTTCAAAAGCCGATTCGCGTGCAAGACCAAGTACATCATCTGTATAATTCCAGTTTTTAGTAAGATTCAAACAGTTGTTAAACCTTTCTAAAATTGGTCCAACATAAATTTGACAGCAAGCATTTGTAAAATTGCGAAGCCATTCAACATTTGGCTCTACTTCAAGTATAGAAGCTGTACAATCATCATAGTGTTTGCCGCCAAGCTCAGAGAAGTAAATACTCTTATTTTCTAGGGTACTGTAGTTTAAAATTTTATCAAATATCTCTTGTCTAAAAATCTCTCCTGACACTGCATTGCTCACATCAAATTTCTGGGTTACGCCACAACTTGTAGGATTTTTTTGATTATACAACTGCACCCCAGTGCCATTAATTAAAAAGTGATCTAATTCATTGCCTTTGCAGTCTTGCAAACTGATTGCCACCTTTGAATTTATAACAGTTTCGTTTTCAATATCATGCCCTAAATCAACACCAAACCCCACATAATAATGACTGCAATTTTGACTATCTAACCATTCCATACATATCTCTATAAGTAAATTTAGTGCAATGTATATCCTAAAACACTTGTGATATCAACATCACATCCTTAAAATGAAGTTACAATTCCTAATAGACATATCTTTGCAATTATAGTATACCCCCATCAAAAATCACCTCGGGTATTATGTTCTTAGATTTGCATTGGATTGATATTTCAATCGTACTTATTTACTTATTATTATGTTTAGCACTTGGCATTAGCAAATCAAACAAAATCAAAACCCTTACTGAGTATGCTGTAGGCTCCCGCACAATTTCTACGTTAGCATTAATTACCGCAGTATTCGCTACACGAATTGGCGCAGGCGCTACCATGGGAGAGATAGAAAGAGTCTACACAATGGGCTTTTTCTTCGCATCAACATTGATTCTCAGTCCTATCTTTTGGTTTATCACAGCTAAAATTTTCGCTGGCAACATAGATAAATTCAAGGACTGCATATCACTCACAGACATCATGAGAAAACTTTACGGTGTCCCGGGACAATGGCTTACTGTATTTGCAAGCTTGGTTGATTCCTTGGGTTCCGTTGCGGTTCAACTTATGGCGATAGGTTATTTATTTAATTACTTATTTGGTATCGACACTTTCTGGGGCGTTATATTCGCGGGTGCAATTGTTTGTACATACGTAGCTTTTGGCGGTGCAAAATCTGTTGTACTGACTGATATATTTCAATTCATAGTATTCTATGCTGCAATGCCGATTGCTTGCGTAATAGCAGTAAAATCTTCAGGCGGAGTAGAAAATGTTCTAGCCAAATTGCCCGCTGAAATGATTTCATTCAATATCGAGGGAAATAAGTTCTGGCACTTTGCTAGCTTAGTAATATACGCTCTACTCCCCGCGACATCAGCAACATTTGTTCAAAGATTTTTAATGTCGCGCAATTCCGAGCAACTGGGCTACTCACTAAACTCGATCGCTTTAATCGCATTTCCTTTCGCACTTATACTGTGCGCAATTGGCTTCACTATGAAGGCCGTTGCCCCAGACATCCAGTCTAATAATGCTTTCTACTACCTCGTTACAACCTATCTACCAGTTGGCGTTGTTGGTTTAGCGATAGCTGCAGTTTTTGCCATAATAATGTCTTCGGCAAACTCTTGGTTAAACAGCGGTGCAACAATTATTGCCAATGACGTAATGAGAACTTTTAAACCAAATATGACGGAAAAACAGGGGCTATTTTACGCGCGCGCTGCAACTGTGGTAATAACAATTCTGTCAATATTCCTCGCCGTTAAAGGAGCCAGCATAATGGATGTATTATGGTTTACAGATGGTTTTTGGTTTCCAGTGATGCTTATTCCAATTGCGGCTGGGATGTTTGGCATTAGAACTCGAAGCACAACTTTTGCTTTCTCAGCAATATCATCCATTATAGTTGTAAACCTTGTGGCTTTGATTCAGGGGAAATATGGTACACTCGGAATAGCGCTTGGAATAATAACAAGCCTTGTAACCTTCTTCGGATTCCATCATTTATTCGTGGCACACAGCAACTCTAGACTGATCTTTGTGATTAGTGTTATGAAAAATATAGCAAAATCACTTATCTCTATTTTTAATGTGGCCAAACACTTCAGGTTTACAAATGAAAGTATTGCAAATAGTAGCGCGAATTACATTATGTTTTGCACTTTTATTATATATCAATACATACCTTCTATGTTCGATTCAGCTATTTCAGAAAGCGCTGAGTTCGCTCCAATAATATATATAAAAATAAGCGTGATTGTATTTGCATTCCTACTTTTCACATTTGAAAACTGGTCTGCAAAAACACAAAGAACAATTGCCCCAGCTTTATGGTATTTTAACCTCTTTTTTGCGCTTTGTTTCACATCTAGCTTAATGTTAATTTGCAATTCAGATAAAACCTTGTGGGTGATCAATCTTTTATTATGTCTAGTATTACTCATTGTGTTTATGCCAGTAAGACAAAGCATTAACTTTTTTATTGTTGGCTTCTTGAGTGCATATTTAGTATCACCTGCATTTATGATCAATGACACGACTCTTACTCCTATTGAGTTTGTTGCGCAATCTTTACCTATCGCATATGGAATTATAGGAATTGTACTTATTTTCGTAGTCAAAAAAGGTCTAGAAAAAAAGCATGAACTACTTCATTCAAATGCATCATATGTTGCCCATGAAGCAATCTCTCCGCTTTCATTGGTTAATATGGCAGCAAATACTTTTGATGAACTGCTTCAAAGTGCAAAAAGCATCAAAGGCAAAGATTATGTAAAAGTAGGCAAAAAAGAGTGGAAATTGCTCGCATCAATAGCAGAAAATCTCTCAACCTCCTCTAAGAGTGGTATTGCTAGAATCAATACAATTCTAAGCAGCAAAAACAACTCCTATACTGATATCGGCTGCTATCAAGCTACAGACATTATTGACGATATTATGTATGAATTCAAATCAGCAAAATTAGAGTTAAATATAATGTCTAATTTCTGGATTTACGGTTCAAAAGAAGGAATTAAAACCGTTATCTCAAATCTAGTACGCAATGCAATCAAATATGCTGGTGAGCATGCAACTATTAAAATCACATTAAATAAAAACAATGAGATTATTGTGGAAGATAATGGTTTCGGCATGCCTAGCGAAATTAAGAAAAACATATTTAAAACCAATGTTACTACTGCTGGCTATGGGTTTGGTCTAAGTCTATGCAAGAAGATCATCGATGATCATCAAGGCACAATCACCTGCCACTCGGAAATAGACAAAGGCACCAAATTTGTGATTAAGCTTTAACGTAAGTGGAAAGGGTGTAGATTAGCTGTCAAATGCATCACCCTTGTAAAAGTTAAAATATTCGATGACAGTAGCCCGCTTTCTGTCATACCGCGATTTATTCGCGGTATCCATGGGCTCAAGAGTGGATCCCGTTAACAAGTAACGGGATGACAATGCTTTGTTTACTACGAATTACTACCCACATAATTGTCATTATTTTTTCAAAACCTTAATATTTCTGTAACATTGGTAGTGTATAATAGCGGCATAAAACCAAACTTTGCAGCTATGAAAGCATATAAAAGAGTACTTTTAATTGGAAAAGATATGGGGCTGACACCTAATAAAATTCTTTTAGCAACTTTTTCAGATCGATTAGAA
>CAZVFD010000026.1:0-21200 GCA_964625465.1 uncultured Candidatus Midichloriaceae bacterium
AGCTTTAACGCCAATGATGCAGCAATATAAGGCGATTAAAAATGAACATAACGATTACCTGCTTTTCTACCGTATGGGTGATTTCTATGAATTGTTTTTCCAAGATGCTGTTACAGCTTCTGAAGTGCTAGATATAGTTCTTACAAAACGAGGCAAGCATGATAATCAAGACATACCAATGTGCGGTGTGCCAGCACATAGTAATGAATTCTATCTTGAAAAGCTAATTAAAGCAGGGTTCAAAGTTGCTATTTGTGAGCAATTAGAGACCCCTGAACAAGCGAAAAAGAGAGGTTATAAGGCTGTAGTTAAAAGGGATGTCGTGCGAATTATTACCCCTGGTACTTTGTTTGAGGATACTTTGCTCGATGCAAGGGAATGTAACTATCTTGCAGCAGTTGGGTTGCATGAAGGTAAAATATCGTTGGCATGGGTTGAAATTTCCACAGGCGAATTTAGCTATTCAAGCAGTTCTTCCTCAACTATGCTTGCCGATCTTTCTAGACTTAAACCGAAAGAAGTAATAGTTGCCGATAAAATTTTTCATGATCTGAAGCTCAAACAGAGTTTAGAAAACTTTACTAAAAATATTTCAGTTAGAGCTAATGCAACATTTGAAGTTGAGCGCAGCAAAAAACGCATTAAAGATTTTTTTGCGGTAAATGCTTTAGAGGGATTGGGGAGCTTTAGTGATGCTGAAATCTCAGTAATTGGTGGTTTATTGGAATATCTCGAACATACCCAAAAATCTTCTTTGCCTAGACTTTCTGCTCCAAAAAAAGTCAACAGCAACTACTTTATGATTATAGACCCTGCAACCAAGCGTAATCTAGAGCTTGATGCAAGCATGAATGGCGATTCCAAATCTTCGTTAATTTCCGTTTTAGACAAAACAATTACCTCTGCTGGTGGAAGACTATTAAGGCTGTACATGTCATCACCACTATGCAATGCAGAGGCAATAAATAAGCGTCTCGATAGCGTTGAATGTTTTTATAAAAACAAAGCTTTGCGAGATAAATTAAGAGATGGTTTGAGAGTAGTTCCAGACCTTGAAAGATCTCTTTCTCGTATATGGATTAGAAAAGGTGGGCCTAGGGATCTATCCTTATTAAAGGATGGTTTATCGCAGGCAATAAAAATTGCTGAATTAATCTTGTTTTCTGGTGCAGAAGTTGCACAAGGTATAAAAGGTTTGGTTTGCCAAATTGGGAATTTTTCAGAGCTACTAGAAAAACTTCACGCAGCTCTTACCATCGATACACCAATTCATGTCAAAGATGGCGGGTTTATAAGGGCAGGGTATTCAGCAGA
Source organism: uncultured Candidatus Midichloriaceae bacterium (assembly GCA_964625465.1). Taxonomy (GTDB): domain Bacteria; phylum Pseudomonadota; class Alphaproteobacteria; order Rickettsiales; family Midichloriaceae; genus CAZLFQ01. Next base: position 1,315 of record CAZVFD010000026.1, read on the forward strand.
GTTAGATTATTTCTACGGCATTAGGCATAACTCAAAGCAAGCCATAGAAGCGTTGCGAGATAAATACCGTGGGCTTACAGGTGTTAGTACACTGAAAATTACCTACAATAATGTTTTGGGATATTTTGTTGAAGTAACTCCATCGCACGCTAGCAAAATTACTGATTCAATATTTATTCACAGGCAAACGCTTGGTAGTTCCATGCGGTATACAACTGATGAGTTGAGGAAATTAGAGTCAGACATAATTGGTGCTCAAGATAATATTTCAAATCTGGAACAAAAGATTTTCGAAGAATTATGCGTTGCGGTTACTAATGTTGGCGAAAGTATAAGCTATACTGCCCAAGCATTGGCAGGCTTGGATGTATTTGCAGCATTAGCACAGTTGGCTTCTGAAATGAATTACGTGCGTCCACATATTGATGAATCCAAAGCATTTGAGATAATAGGTGGCAGACACCCTGTTGTTGAAAAAAGCATCAGAGATAAGTTCATTTCTAACGATTGCAATGTTGGAAATGATAAAAATATTTGGCTGATTACAGGGCCTAATATGGCAGGTAAAAGCACATTCCTAAGGCAAAATGCCATAATCTGCATATTGGCACAGATGGGAGGATATGTACCTGCAAAGTCGGCGCATATAGGAGTAGTTGATAGGTTGTTTAGTAGGATAGGGGCGGCTGATGATATTTCGCGTGGGCAGTCTACCTTCATGGTTGAAATGGTTGAAACAGCAACAATACTCAATAATTCTACCTCAAAATCATTTGTCATTCTTGATGAGATAGGCCGTGGAACGTCCACTTACGATGGTCTAGCAATTGCGTGGTCAGTTATAGAGAATTTACATAATCAGATTGGCTGTAGAACTTTGTTTGCCACTCACTATCACGAATTAACCCAACTCGAAAATGACTTGCCTAAACTTGCTTGCTACACAGTTAGTGTGAAAGAATGGGAAGGGAAAGTGGTATTCATGCATAAGGTAATTGCTGGCAAAGCTGACAGATCTTACGGTATTCATGTCGCCTCACTTGCTGGCTTGCCGAATAGTGTGGTTGAACGAGCGAATGAAATTTTAAAATCAGTTGAAGGGCAAGAGAGAAAAGAAGTTGTGAAAGTGGTTGCAAATGAAAACGTAGTGCCTGATTATATTTTAGAGATTAAAAATGTTGATATCGATAGCATAACCCCGCGTGAGGCTTTTGATATCTTATATAAAGTAAAATCAAAAATAGGCTAAGCATGCATTATCCATTTACAAGATTAAGAAGATTAAGAGCAAGTGGCTGGGTTAGAGAAATGGTTGCGGAAAACCATTTGCGTCCCGCAGATTTAATTCTTCCGATGTTCATTGCCGAAGGGAAAAAAGTAAAAGAGCCTATTAAAACTTTACCAGATGTTCATAGAATTTCGATCGATGTCGCAGTTGAACAAGCTAAAAAAGCTGCAGATCTTGGTATCCCAATGCTCGCATTATTTCCGTCTGTTGCTGATAATCTTAAAAGCGATGATGTTAAAGAAGCATTTAATGAGGATAATTTAATATCTCGTTGTATCAGTGCAATTAAAGATGAAGTACCAAATATTGGTGTCATGGCGGATGTAGCACTAGATCCCTATACAACCCATGGTCATGATGGGATTGTTGAAGGCAATGATGTGCATAATGAATTGACTATCGATGCATTAATTAAGCAATCAATGGTGCTAGTAAGAGCTGGCGCAGATGCTATTGCTCCGTCTGATATGATGGATGGTAGAATTATCATGATTCGTGAGGCTTTAGAATCTAACGGCCACACTAATACAAAAATTATTTCTTATGGTGTAAAATATGTTAGCCAGTTTTATGGTCCATTTCGTGAAGCAGTTGGCTCAAAACGAAAAGGATATTTGGATAAATCTACTTACCAGTTAGACCCAAGGAATTCAAATCAAGCTGTAAATGAAATAAGAATGGATGTTGAGGAAGGTGCTGACATGGTGATTATAAAGCCAGGAACTCCATACTTGGACATTATGCAACGTATGAAAGATGAAATAACAATTCCTATGCTTGCATATCAAGTGTCGGGTGAATATGCCATGCTTAAATTTGCTGCGCAAAATGGTGCATTGGATTTTGATAAATCCATGTTGGAGCTTCTAATTGGCTTCAAAAGAGCGGGTTGCAGCAGTGTAATAACCTACGGTGCTATGGAAGCGGCTAAGTTGGTTGGATAAATCTTGTAATTGTATCCCAAAGTCTTCTTTATGCTGGTTATCCAGTCTGAAACTTAGAAAATAAAGGCAGATGTTAAAACTCTTAGCTATAGTCTTATGCATTTTGAAAATATCCCTTGTCATCTATATGTAAAAGTTTTATTACCAAGCGTGATTAACTATACAACTTATATGGTAATAAAGTATGGATAGCCCAAAGTCTCCTATAGCAAATTTTGGTTATAAAAAACAAGATCCAAATATAGCGCCTAGACCTGCCATTTCAGTCGGTATAAGAGAATTGAGAGATGTAAATACTAAATTACGGGATGAAAACACAAAATTAAGAAAAAGAGTTGCCCAACTTGCCGAACATAGCGATAAAATTAATTTTTTAACAAGTTCTAATGCAAAATTACAAGACGAAATATCAACTTTACAAGTGACCGTTGATGAACTAGAGGGTGATGTATACACTGCAAACACTAAATTGAATGAAGCGACTAAAAATGCGGGAAGACTAGCGTGTCAGCTGGAGCAAAAAAGTGAAGAATTCGATGCTTTAGTAAAAGCGACGCAAGCATTAGCTGAGGCTGAGAAAGTAATAAGAGCTGAGCTTGAAAGTGATAATAAAAAAATTAGGAATGAATTAGCTGCTTCGAATAGTAACGCAACTGAAATGTCTAGATTGTTAGATTTGGCGAACAAGAAACTTAAAGAAAACGATGATGAAGATGCTAATAAACAAGCTCATATAGAATCGTTAATTAAGCAAAACGCTGCACTTGCTCGAATGCTTGAAGTAGCGTCAAAGACTCCAGTTGCATCTGTGAGCCAAACTAGTGCTGTACCTTCCGAACCAGTTGCGGCTGATGTAGTTTTGAATGATGCAGTGCAAAGAGATGTTTCTAATACTTTAAGAAAAAAATCAGGAGAGCAGGAGCAGCAGTCCTCACGTTCATAATAGTAGTATGTTAGACGCAAAAATTAAAGAATTTCAGGGTATTAAAAACCTAATCTTTGACATTGGTGGGGTGCTTCTAAAAGTTGTGTCAAAGAATAATGGAATTAAGGTTGCTCCAATAGAAGAGAATATGTCTTTGCTCTGTCAGTATAAAAAAAATTACAGGTTATTTTGCATTACAGATGCGCCTTTATCTCAGGTGGAGTTTGAAATGGAAAAATTTGGATTCTTTCAGGTTTTTGAAGATATAATAATTTCAGAACAAGTTGGTCTAAATAAAGACGATCCAGAGATCTACCGTCATGTGTGCAATAAACACGGATTAATTTCGGAAAAAACTATTTTTATTGATGATAGGGAAGAGAACGTATTGGCAGCTTCAAAAGCAGGTATAAAAGTAATTCATTATACTACTTTTGCATAATACAAAAAAATCGAGACTCTTTTTGTTAGAGTCTCGATTTAAGCTTTAGTCATCACCAACCATTGCGAGTGGTTGTAGCACATAACTTCCTAAATCAGTCTTATGCGCTGAAGGGGCTGCTAAGTTGTTTGATGAAAGATTGTATGATGCAATCAATCCTAAAACGATCACAACTTTTGCAATAAAGTTTTTGGTATTTTGTGTCATGTTGACCTTTATACGGTTGAACGGTTGAAACATACTACCTAGAAGGCATAATAACAATAACTTTTTTAGAAATAAAAATTCTTTATATTGTATAAAATCATAAAGTGCTATAGTTCTTGGGCGTGATTAATTTAGGTTATATATGTTGAGTTTCTGTTCTCTTAGAAGTGATCATGAAGTTGAGTTTGAACAGTGTACTGAAGATCAAAGAAAGCTTTTGAGCGAATTCAAGGTGTTATTATGTGATCAGGATAATTTACCACAAATAAACCAATTTTTTAAAACAAACCCAGAGTTGATGAGCCTCAGGGTAAGAGATGAGAATGGTAGAAATGTTTTTTTACTATCATGCGAAAAAGGTAGGGTGGATGTTTTAGATTTGATAGTTAAAAGAAATTTAGGCGTAGATTTCTTAAAAATATTTGATTGTGATAAGAATTCAGGTATGCATTTGGCTTCGTATACAGGGAGGACGGGGGTTGTAAAATATCTGGCTCAATTGGACGTGAAATTTTTATCAGAAATGCATCTTAATTTTTATAGGACTGATTCTTATAAAGCTGCTGTAAAATTTGGCCATGACCAAGCAGCTTCAGAGATTTTAAAATTAAGAGAAAACGAGCGGTTAAAAGGCTTAATACCTCAAGCAAGATTGTAATTAGCAGTCTATAGAAGTTTTTAGTAGTCAAAGATTTAAGTTGCTTTAAGGTGTGTTTGGGCTATCTTGAATTTGCAATAATTTTAGTTGGAGTTTTTATGAAAAAATTTACTACAGGTCTAATTTCGAGTGCACTGATATCTGCGTTTGCATTTGCTGCTAATGCTGCCCAGACAGCGCCTGCAGGACAGCCTATGTCTATGGATGATGCCCAGAAAATGGCGCAAGAAATTATGAATAGCAAAGAAGTCCAAGACGCAATATCAAAAGAGAAAGTTGATGAAAAAGGTATGGGTAATGCTGAGACAAAAGGCAAGATGAAAGAGCAAATTCCTGATAATGTAAAAGCTGAGCTAAAAGCTTATCATGAAAAAAAGAAAGCGCTTCGTGAAGCTTTGTCTCCTGAAGCAAAAGCTGTTCTTGATAGAAGAAGAGATAGGATGAAGCACAAGAGAATGGAAGGCAAAGAAGATATGATGAATGATAAGAAGATGATGAGGGAAAAAATGATGAATAAACCAGAGTCTTCTGCTCCTAAAAATTAATTTTAATTTTAAGGTAAAGCCTCAGGAAGCTGAGGCTTTTTTTATGCATGAAAGATACCGCTGTAGTATGGTTAAGAAATGATTTAAGATTATTAGATAATCCAGCTTTAACACATGCCTGGAGGGATCATAAATCTGTTTTGTTGTTATACATTCATGATCAAAATATAGGTGGTGAATTTAAAATTGGTGGAGCGTCAAAATGGTGGCTTCACCATAGCCTTTTTTCCTTATCTAAAGAGGTCAATCTCACTATTCGAGTCGGTAAAGCTCAAGATGTACTAAAAGATATAATCAAGGAAACATCAGCTAATGCTGTTTATTGGAATCGTTGTTACGAGCCATATTCAATAAAGCGAGATTCGGAAATAAAAAAGTCACTTCAGGAATCTGGTATAAAATGTGAGAGCTTTAATGGCTCGCTTTTATTTGAGCCGTGGGAAATTAAAACAAAAGTTGGAGATTCTTACTCTGTTTACACACCATTTTGGAAAGCTTGTTTAGCAAAAGGAATTGATAGGAAGCCATACACAAAACCAAATTTATCGAAAGTTATTACGGCAAAGTCGGAATCTTTAGAGACTTTGAGTTTACTACCTAAAAAACCTGATTGGGCAGGAGGCTTAAGAGATAATTGGCAGCCAGGTGAAAAAAATGCTCTCAAGTTACTTGATGATTTTATAGAAAGCTCTTTAAATAAATATTCTGATGGAAGAAATTTTCCATCTTTAAATACTACTTCTCGGTTATCTCCACATCTTAGATCAAATCAAAGTTCGATGCTTTTGAATGGAAATCTGATGCAGTTTCTCTAAAAGCTTGGCAAAAAGGAATGACTGGGTACCCAATTGTTGACGCTGGTATGCGTGAGCTTTGGCACACTGGCTATATGCACAATAGAGTTAGAATGATTGCTGCATCTTTCTTAATTAAAGATCTATTCATAGATTGGAGAGAGGGTGAGGTTTGGTTTTGGGATACATTAGTAGATGCTGATCTGGCCAACAATAGCTGTAGTTGGCAATGGGTTGCAGGAAGTGGGGCGGATGCCGCGCCTTATTTTAGGATATTTAATCCTGTGCTTCAGGGCGAGAAATTTGATCCTGAGGGACTTTATCTGAAGCAATGGATACCAGAGCTTGCAGAGGTGCCAAAGCAATTCATACATCAGCCTTGGAAATATGCTAAAAAGCTTAATTATCCAAAGCCAATAGTTGATCATGACTATTGTAGAAAGCTAGCTTTAGAAAAATATAAAAACTTGTAAGTAGTTTTCTCTATGACTTCAGCCCATTTTTTTTACAAGAAAAACAGTTGGTTAATTGATAGTTTAATAAGCCCTTAAAACCCACTATTTTGCTTGAAAAACGGGGTTTTTATAGTATAATCCCTCGACCAAAGTCAATTATTTGATGATGGATAAAAAAATATGAGGGATTATGAATAAGAAAATTTTAGCTCTTGCTTTAGTTGCTGTTGTATCAGCTACTGCTGCAGAAGCAAAAGAAGCGGCAAAAACTGCTCCTGTTAAGATTTCAAAGCCTGCTGCTGCGAAGTCTTCAAACACAACTAATGTTAATGGTAAGACATACGTAAGACTTGATACGGGTTATGGTTTTACAAAGTTTAAAAAAGGAACTTTTCATGAAAATGCAAAAGCTAACACCATTTCTGGTGGTTTAGGTTACTCTTTCACTGATAGCGTTAGAGCTGAATTGCAACTTTATCATAGCTTCGGTGCTGAAGCTGATAAAGCTGTAACAGGTGGTAAAGAAAAGTATGAATTGAAAACAACTGCATTATTTGCAAACGCTTTCTACGACTTTAAAAACAGCAGCATGTTCACACCTTATGTGATGGCTGGTCTTGGTGTTGCTAATAACGAATTAAAAGGCAGCAAACCTAACGTTCGTTACTCATCTAAAGACACAAATAACCTAGCTCTACAAGCTGGTGCTGGTGTTGCAACAAAAATTGCTGACAATGTAGTTTTTGATGTTAGATATAATACTATGGATAAAGGTGCAAGATACAAATTCATTGATAATTCAGCTACTCTTAAAACTGGTATCGAACACTCAGCTATGGCTGGTATTAGATTCCACTTCTAATTTTAGAAGAGATTTTATATTGAAAGAAGCGCTTCGTGAGAGGCGCTTTTTTGTTTATATGTGTTTAAGTTAATTTCTAACGCTTGCAATTTATACCTAGAGACCCTAGCATTTTTAAAGTATGGCATTGAATGCTATAAACTTTGTTGAAAAATTTAGGGGATATATGAATAAAAAATTTGTTGTAACAGCTCTTGTGACTTCTGCAATATTTACTAGTCAATTTGCTATGGCAGAAGAAGTAATGAATAATGAAGTAAGTGATTACTCTAATTATTCTCAATCTAGTAAGTCATCTTATTCAGCATTAAAAAATAACTACCTACGACTTGAAGGTGGGGTTAGTACTGCTAAATATAAAAATAAAAATCAAGCACTAGACAAAAGTGGTTCTGGTGGAATAGCTGCTGTAGCGTACGGTCAAGCAATGGCAGACTGGAGAATGGAGTTAGAGCTGTATCATAATTTCGGTTCTAAAGTGAAAAAAACTACAACGGCATTTACTCACTCTTTGGAGCATAAAACTACCGCATTATTGGTTAATGCAATTTATGATTTTAGAAATAGTTCATTGTTTACTCCATATGTAATGGCTGGTGCAGGTTATGCGCACAACAGTTTCTCAGGAGTTGCAAAGAGAGGAACAACTGTTCTTACCAAAACAACAAGAGGCAAAAGTACAATTGGAGCTCAAGTTGGAGTAGGATTGGCTTCTAGAGTAACAGATAATATATTGTTTGATGTAAGATATAACGTTATGCATAAGGGCGCTGAACTAAAGTTCTCTGATAATACCAAAATGAAAGCTGGCTTTGAACAAGCTGGTATGGCTGGAATTAGATTCCATTTCTAGGTTGTAAAAGTTTTTATCTGCTGAAGCCAGTTCCTTTGCTTGTAGGTCTGGCTTTTGCTGTTTCAGGCAAGTCTTTTGGCGAACTGTATTTTGCATCTTTTAAAACATTAGAAGTGAGCCCCTCGTTTGCTTTTTCCATCTGTTTGATTAAATCAGTTTTATGGCCTTGAACTACGTCCTTTATTGCGTCTTTTATTATTTTGTCCTGTTTAGATAAATCTGATTCTTTTACTGCAGATTCTATGGCTGCGCTAAATTTCTTAGCTTTGTCAGGGTTCTGTAATTCTTCATTTATAATCGCATTGCTAGGTTGAAAAGTGTCTATTTTAATTCCTTTTTCAGTTTTTATAGTAATCGCTTCCATACCTTTAGAGATTTTATCAATTTGATCTTCTAAATAACTAGCCATTCTTGGATTCCCTTTGGTAGTTTCGTAAAGAACGCCTTGTAAGTCTTTTGGGGTCAAATCTGGTATAGTCCCATATTCTTGCGCAGATGTTGGGCTTTGTAACTCTCTGCCACTTTTTAATATATCAGCTGCATTGCCATATTCGGACACAGCTGCAAGCTGCTCTAAAACTTTCTCGGTAGGCATGCCAGTATATTCTGTGGCTTTCCCTTTAGCCTTCTGTTCAGCTTCCCATCTAGCTTTAGCGCCCTCCCTTATTTTATCTATGTCATCATATATAGGTTCAAATTTTTCTGGTGGAGTTGGAGCTGAACCTTGAGGTCTTGGAGGTGATTGTTCCTGCGAAGAGTTAGGTGGAGTTGGAGCTGGACCTTGGGGTCTTGGATTGGGGTTGAGTGGAACAAATTCTCCTTGTATCACATCCATGTTTGCCAAGGCCTTCTTGTTATTGGCTTCAATTTGCTCTTCGGTAAGTTCAGGTTTTTTCTTTTTGAACTTATCAGCCCATTTTGTGCTTTTTCCACCGTCATCCATACCCAAAACTCCACAAAGACTTCATAACAATAAGTATGAATGAATTTGGTTAATAATTAGTTAATTTGAAGGAAAGAAAAAATTAACGAAATATTAAGGATTATTCAGTATAGTTCTAGTAATGGAGTAAGGGGGGAATATGGCTTGGACAGCAGATGATTGGAAGAAAAATAAGATAGCATTAGAGAACGCTATAAAAAGCCGCAATAACGATGGTGCTAAGCGGCTTATTGATGATATGGCTAGAGCATTTGTAGAAGATAAAGAATTAGCAGAAAAAGAATTTTATACAAATTTTCAAGATAAAGGAGGAACTTTTAGTGACTACCCTCTGATGTCTACTTTGTATTATGGCAATCAAGAAATATTTCATTACATGAGAAAAAAGCTGGATCCAGATTTAGGGCGCGCCATAGGTGGTAATCATCTTTTAATAAATGTTGCTGTGAAACCATGTGGTGTAAGTGAAGTAACTATAGATGAAGATAGATTGAGAGAAGCACATCAAATTTTAAATGAATTAAATTCTGATATGAGTTGGGAGCAAAAGAAAAAGTGTAATCTACTGTTACTATCAGTCTTTTTCTTAAATCAAAAAATTATAGAGAGCTTAGTGCAAGATCTGCAATTCCCAGAAATAGCGAATGAAGTAGGAGGAAGAGGTTCTAAGCCAATCAATATAGCTCTAAGTTTTTATGGAGATGATGAGAGGTATACGGCGATCGCAGATTTGCTGTTAGGGCAAGAAGCGATAAGAAATGATTTGGCTGGCAACACAAACTTTATTCGCAATGCCTTAAACAATAATAATATAACTCTAGTTGAAAAGTATATTCACATCTTGAATGAAGAAGTGGTTAGAGGGGCAGGGGTTTTGCTTATTAATACTTTAGCTGTTGCCTCTAGTGATGCTAGTAAAGAAAAAGAAGCTAGAATCCTGAGGCAGCTGGCTGTGGTTTCGATTAACAAATTGAGTAATGCTTCGTTTCATCAAATATTTGAAGTTATGTATGCAATGGAGGTGAAATCAGGGCAGTTAACTTTAGAAGATAAAGTGTTTTTGACAAAAGAATTCATTAAGGCAATTAAGAAGCAATTAGAAAATGGTACTTGTACATTAGCTGTTTTGAAAAGAGAGGGATGTGAAGAGTTGTGCAAGATTCTAGCTGCCAACCCAAGTATGTTAGATAAAATTGTTTTAAATCCTAGTGATAGAGATTTGTTTTATGGACAAAAAGGTTTGATAGGATCTCCAATTAGAGGGATTCTCAATATTAAATCTTTGCCTACAATGGAATTCATTCCAATTGAATTGAGAAATCGTTTAGGTAATTTAATTGACCGATTAGCAGCGGTTGAAAAGCCTGACGTATCCAAACTAAATGATGAATATTATAAAGCATTAAAAGAATTGTTTCAGTCTAATAAAGTTACCGTTCAAAACATGGATGATTTTAGATTGAGTGTGGAAAATCATTTGTCTGGTCTTGGAAGGGTAGCAAGATTGAAACTTGCTCATGATGTTCATGAACAAGTAATGTTCGAAATGAAGATCATTGATAAAGGCGAAGTTTTGCCATACGAGAGTCTTGATTTAAAGAGAGTATTAGCGCGTACTTGGAATGCGGTTGGTGCTGTAGCTGGTGCGTTGACTTCGGCAGCATATAATATGGGTTTATATGGCTTTAGAGCGAAGGGAGTTAAGCCAGTAATCATTGATGAAGTCAGTACTCTAAAGAAGGCGAAGGATGGTAAGGAAGATGATAAATCTAGGCTTAAATAGAATTATTTATAGCACTTATTAATGTGTTGATATTTGGGCGATAGAAGTTATTCATGGTTCTACGTTCCGCTGTCTCCAAAGCAGCTAGGCAAAATGGAATGATTTCATATCCGTGAATTTTGGTGTTTACCTCGTAAAACTTTGCTAATATAAAGCAACATGAGCTGGTCAAGAATATTAATTCAGAAAGAATACATGGGATAAATATTTTTCTGTCTATGTTTGGAAAATTCTCTGCAAGTAGATCGTTGGTTGAGCAGGCGCTTATAACTCCTTGGCGTTGTTTTGAGATTGTTGATATGTTCTTCAAATGCATTAATGAATAAAATAATGATGCAATAGTAGGAATGTGTTCAAATAGGGATAAGAATTCCATGTTTGCACCGAGTTCTAAGTAATTACAATTGTTTGATGAAAAAACCGCTGTCATGACTGCTCTCTAATTGTGGATGAGGGGTTATTATAGTGTGAATTCTTGGTGTTTGCACCTAAAAATGCAATATTTATTCGTTTAGGCCTAATAAGTCCTGGCGATTGTCAGGATGTGCACTCGCTTAATGCCGTTGCGTTTCAATACTTTAGCGCATTCTGAAGCTGTGGAGCCCGTTGTGAGTACGTCGTCAACTAATAGAATGTTTTTGCGAAAAGCCCTGTCTTTGAACAAGGGGTTGAACTTAAAAGTGTTTTTAACGTTATCTTTTCTTTGTTCTTTTGATAAACCGCTTTGGCTAATTGAGTCTTTGATTTTAATAAGTATCTCTGGGGTATATAATTTGCCACTTAGCTTTGATATTTCAAAGGCTAAAGATGCTGCTTGATTATATCTGCGTTTCTTTAGTTTGTTTTTGTGCATTGGAATTGGAATGATGAAATCTATGCTATCAATTAAGTTGCCATACGACTTGAGCATCATCAAAGCAAGCGTCTTTGTTGCTTCAGTCTTATCATAGTACTTGTAGTTATGAATTAATTTTTCGCTTTGGTGATCAAACCTGAGAATAGATCGAGCCAAATCAAATCTTGGCTTTTCCTCTATGCAATAGTGACATATTGAGTTTGCTTCCATTCTGATTGGAAATGGTGTGCCGCAAATTCTGCACCTTGGATCTGAAATAAATACGAGTTTATTCCAGCAAGAAAAGCAGAAAGAGTTAGCTATGTCAGTCTTGTTATCACAAGTAAGACATTTAGGTGGAAAAATAGAGTTTAAAAGGAAATTTAAAAGTTGATTTATATGCTTTGAAATGTACACTCAGTGATGACATAAAATTTACTTTATATGAATCCCAAAATATCAATATTCGATCGAAAAAGATACAAGTTAAATAAAGAAAAAGCGCTGCATGATTTTCATAAATATAGCTTTCTTTATGATGAAAGCTCAGAGTCTATTAGGGAGAGGGTACAGGCGCTAGGGCAGAAGTTTCAAGATGCGCTTATTTACGGTGGGTTTAGCGGGGATTTAGACGGTATACCTAATGTTATTCAAGCAGATATAATTGATAAGGGTGACAATCTTGTTATAGATGAGGAGGATATGACGATTGCTAATGAAGGTTTTGATTTAGTAGTGTCAAATTTATCCCTACACTTTGTAAATGATGTTGTGAAAGTCCTAAAATCTTATAGAGATATTTTGAGACCTAGTGGGATTTTTTTAGGACTGTTCTTAGGTGGAAATACTTTGATAGAGCTTCGTCAATCGCTTGCCAAAGCTGATGAAGAATTACATAGCGGTCTTGCGCCAAGAGTTATTCCTATGATTGATGTAAAAGATGCTGGAAGACTTGTCCAGCAGGCGGGTTTTAAAATGGCCGTAGCCGACACTGAATATGTGCAGGTTGAATATGAAAATCTTAAGCAGCTACTTCAAGATCTTAAAGGTATGGGGCAGGGTAATTGCATGATTGAGTCTTCAAAGAAGTACTCTGGCAAGGAGTATTTTAATGTTGTTGAGAAGCATTATTTTGAAAAATATGCAAATGACGGGAAGATTTTAGCCACTTTTGAACTTATTTCGATGACTGGTAAAAAATAATTTGCTGTTTGTAATATTTCCTTAACACTTGTGGTGTATAATTCGCAAACAAATAACAGAATGTGAAGGGATTATGCTGAATGACGAAAGTAGGCTTGGATTAAGAAAGTTTGCCGCTAACAATGTGAAAAAGATGGAGAGACGTAGAAAAATTTCTGAAGCACTGTTTCAAGAGGTGCAGAAATCAACTTTCGTAGATATTTTCGATAAGTATATGTTCCCAGATCCTTCAAGAGCAGAAGAGCTTGAAGTATTTAAAATCGTAGGAAGTTTTTTGCTGAGCTCTAAGTTTTTAGGGGAGGCATCAGATTTTTTATTAGATGAATTGAAAGTAGAGGATGATGAAAGGATTTTAGCTCTGTGTAAGATGATGAGTCATACAGTCTTGTCAATTGCAGATAAATCTTGTCCTTCCCTAGTGTCTATAACTGAAGAAGTGTGCCAAAAGATTCAAGTTGAATTAGTAAAGTGCGATGAAGCTTGTGCAAAAATAGAAGGATTTTATTCTGGGTTTTCTCGAGACAAATTGCGCGATTCGCTTAAAACTTTCGGTAATTGTTCAGAGGTTCATGATTCAATAGTGTCAAATGGTCAGGATTTACTGTCATTATATCTACACTTAGGTGCTTTGTTTAAATCCTCGATTAACTCTGCAGACTGTCTTCTGGCTAATGCATTGGACTGTGCTTCTACACAAGATCCAATAGTCATAGGTGAATTAGAATACAATTCAATCATGAATAAGTGGAAAGATGTTGGAGCGCTTGCTCGTAACAGGGTGTAGTTTTTGGTTGTCTTAAGTTCTGTTTATTATATATGATAAATATGAAGTAATTAGGATGGCAATGTATGTCAGAAGGTGATTTTTTTAATTTTGTGAATCTTGTTTTGTGCTTAATAGTAGCGTATATGACGTTGCATATGATTGTTTCTACGCCGATAACCAGTTATAATTTTAGAAGTGGAATGCGTTTTTTTTCTTTGATTGCTTGCGCGGTTTTATTCATTGTTGGAGCTGTCTATATGTCAAATGAGATACAGTTCTCACACAGAGGTGTTGTCACTAATGCAGAAATAAAAGGACATGAGACCTTGATTTCAAGATCATGGTTACAGAATTCGGCTGTGGAATATAAAGTTACTTACAGCTTTAGTGATGTAAACAATATTTCCTATATGGGGGAGGCTATTGTAGATAGATATACTTGGGAGATGGCGCAACTGAATCCTAATAGAAAGATTAAAGTGGTTTATCTTGGTGATGATCCATCTGTTAGTAGAAATATTGAAAATAGTAATTACATACAAGCTTTGGCGATGATTATCATTGGTTGTAGTGGCTTGTTATTCTCTATGTGGTATAGGCGGGGTGGGTTATATACATATAGGCAAGCCCAAATTAAAGATATGTTGGCCCCGTACAGCGGAGATGCTCGATAAAAGAGAGTAAAATCTATGTGTTTTTAAATAATTCAAAAAATTAACCAATTATTAAGATTTTTATATAAAAATTATAGATATCTAACGTTTTTTAGGTATTTATATGAGTGTTAATCTTAGAGAGTTATTAATAAAAGTTTCGGGAACAGGTTTGAAACTTGGTATTTGTGCCATTGCGCCACAAGCATCTAGTAAAATATTTACAAGCCCAAACGGTGGTGTTTATAGTGATGTTGTTAAGGAAATGACAGGTGTGTCTAGCCCTAAAATGGCGGCGTTTGTAGGATGTGCTGTGAACGTGCTTGCTAAAGATTTCGTTGATATAACTGAATGGGTTATTAAAAATAATGTAATTGATAAAGCGGTTGATTACTTTGTACAGCCAAATCAAGACAAGATAAATTCTGATGTGCACGAAAGTGTAAAATATAACGATACATTTATAGATCAGTCGCAGCTTTGTCCTCATTATCATGATATTGCTTTGGCTCAAGCAAATTTTGTAGATCACAATTGAAAGTCTGAAATTTGTAAGTGAGTAATATTTTGTTGGATTATTGGTGTATGGCTTGTGAATATAACTATTCCTTTCTGGTTGCAGCGAATTTTAATTAGGTCAAGTAAGTAGAGAGAGCTTTCGTTATCTAAGTTGGAAAAAGGTTCATCAAGCAGCCAAATTTTGGCATCCGATATTAAAAGTTTAGCCAGCGCAACTTTGCGCTGCCAACCTTGGGAAAGTTTTCTGACAGGAAAATTTAGGTAAGGAGCTAATTTAAAGCATTCTATAGCTGCATCTAGTGTAATTTCTCTATTTAAGATTCTTGCCCAAAATTTTAGATTATCTAAAACACTTAATTCAAGGCTTAGTGCATTGCGATGTCCAATATAGCAAATTAGGTTTTTATATTCATCGAGAGATTGTAAAACATCATTGTTATTTATAAAAATTGAAGACCGCTGTGTGTCAGATAAAGATGCTATATAATTAATTAAAGATGTTTTACCAGATCCGTTTGCGCCATGAATATTAAGGCAGCTTCCTTGAAATAAGGAAAAACCTAATCCTTGTAGAATGTTATTATTTCCCTTTGATATAGTTATATTTTGGCAGGTTAGCATCAAGCAACCCTTTTATCGTCCTTGTATTTCCGATAAAGCTTAGCATAATCGCCGCCTTTATCTAACAATTCTTTATGACTACCATATTCTTTGATGATGCCGTTTGATACTACATAAATCAAATCTGCAGTTTCAATTGTAGATAGTCTGTGCGCTATCACAATTGTAGTTCTGCCTTTTTTTAGATATTCTAAAGCCATCTGCACTTGTTTTTCCGATATAGTATCCAGTGCTGATGTTGCTTCATCCAATAAAAGAATAGGAGCATTTTTGAGTATAGCTCTTGCGATTGCAATTCTCTGTCTTTGACCACCTGAAAGTTTATGTCCATGTTGACCAATTTGGGTGTCATAGCCTTCTGGTAAGCTGCTAATGAAATCATGTGCTGCGGCTGCAAGCGCTGCATCTGTGATTTCCTCATCTGTTGCATCTAAGCGTCCATATCTAATATTTTCTCTTACAGTATCATCAAAAAGAGCGACTTCTTGACTTACTAGAGCCATAGCTTCACGAATAGATTTGATTCTTATATTTTTAATATTTTTGCCGTCTATCGTTATATCGCCATAGTCAGCATCATATAATCTCTGAAGTAAATTGAAGATAGTAGACTTTCCACTACCTGAGCTACCAACAAGTGCGACAGTTTTACCTTGAGGAATATATAGATTTACACCATCTAGAATCTTCTTTCCTGATCTATAAGAGAAGAAAACATTCGAAAACCTTACATTATAGGTTTTGAAATGTGCAGCAGGCAAAGCTGGGTTATCAATAATCATTGGTTGTTCATCAAGCATTTGGAACAGTCTTTTTGATGCAGCCAATCCTTCTTGCATAGAAGTGTTAAGATTCGAGATTTTTTTAAGAGGCTGATATGCCATCAGTAGTGCAGCTATGAATGAAAAGAAAGCTCCTGGCGTAGTTATCCCATGCAGTACTTGGTAGCCACCATACATAATTATTAAAGCGACTGCTACTCCTCCTAAAGTTTCCATGATCGGTGATGAAGCAGCTTCTACATATGCAGCTTTTTTATATAAATTCAGAAAGCGATCAATGATCCTTCCTGCACGAGAGATTTCATAATCTTCTCTACAGTAAGATTTAATAATGCGTGTGTTCTGAAATGTTTCATCAAGTCTTATTGTAAAGCCAGAAAGCTCTTCTTGCATGTTTCTAGAAATTTTTCTCATTCTTCTACCAAGCTTAAAAATTGGATAGAAAGCCAATGGGAATACAACTAAAGCGATCATGGCAAGTTGAGGGCTTTGATAAAACATAAGCCCAATTAAACCAACGGCTGTGCAAAATTCAATTGCAATACCAGTCATAACGTCAGAAACGGTTTTGCGCATTGCATTGATATCGTTAGTAAATCTGGAAATTAGATTGCCTGATGGATAATCATTTAGGAATCTCATATCTGCATAAATCAGATGAGTGTATAATCTTAGTTGAATATCTGTTAGGATTTTTTGACCAATCATTTTCATGGTTGATGATTGATAAAAGCTTGCAGCACCCTTAACTAATGCATTTAGGAAGACAGCTGCAGGAATTAGATATAGCATTGTTACATTTTTATTGAGAAATATCTCATCCAAAACTGGTTTCAATAACCACGCATTAACCGCTGTAGTTATTGAAACTAATATCATGCAGGAAAGAGCTATTAAGATTCCTTTGCTTTGAGATTTCACATACTCAGAAAAAATTCTTGATAAAAGGTAGAACCCACTATCATATTTGCTACTTGCATTAAAATTTCTAATTGCTTCCAATTGAATACCTTTGTTTGGTTAATCTACAATCTTTTTCCAAATTTCTTTTAGCAATGATTGATTTTTCTCTCTTCGTACTGCCATTTCAGCCTCGAACTTTTCCTCGTTTATTGGTTCGTCGCTAAAGGCAGCGTTTTGTCTTTTATCATGACGTGGTCCTTTTGGATTCTCGTCACTCACATGTCTATTATGTCTATTATGGTGCTCACCTTTGTTGTGATGATTTCTATCTCTACCATGTTTTTTGAATCTGCGTTTTCCACCAAACCTATCGTGCTGTGGTAATGGCTCAGTATTAGACTCTGGCATTTTATCAACTAACATTGGAGCTTCTTCTAGTAGTGAAGAAGGTTGTAAATCGTCTGCCTCTTCAGCTCGAACTTGTGGGGTAGACGGTTGATTGTCAAAGCGATCTCTGTGTTGGCGGTTTTTTCTTTTGTTAAACCTGTCACGTCGATTTTTATGTCTATGTTTGTTGCGATCCCCAAAAGTACTTCTAGATACTTCTTCAGATGAGCGTTCTACTTCTTCAGGAGCCATATCGTCTTCAATTTCATGCTCAATATGTATGCTCGATAACGCTTGCTGTGGCTGAAGTTCACGTTTGCCCTGGGTCTTTTTTAGTTCAATATAGAAGCCGTCTCCGCCAGCTGATTCGTCTGTATATAGGACAATTTTGCCGCCAATCTTTTGTTCGACTTCAGCTATCTCTGTGCGTTTGTTATTAAGCATATGGTGAATAAGTTGCGAACTTCCGGACACATGTATCTCAGGAGATTTTTCAGAAGCTGCTTCCCCTTCAACTGCTCTTAAAACAGATATAGATGTAGCTTCGATTGGGCGAATTCTACCTTTGCCATTACAATGCCCGCAAACTTCTGTATTAGCTTCCATAAAGCTTTGGCGAAGTCGCTGTCTAGACATTTCTAGTAAGCCAAATGTACTTATTCTACCAACTTGAATTTTTGCTCTATCATTATCCAAGGCTTGTTTGAAAGCGCGCTCAATTGTTTTTCTGTTTTTCATCTCTTCCATGTCGATGAAATCAATAACAATTAATCCTGATAGGTCTCGCAGTTTTAATTGTCTGGCAATCTCATCTGCTGCTTCCAAGTTGGTTTTTAATGCTGTGCTTTCAATGTTCCTTTCTGACGTAGATCTGCCAGAGTTTACGTCAATTGCAACCAAAGCTTCCGTGTGATTAATCACGATATAGCCACCTGATCGTAAAGAAACTTGGCTGTTGTACAGTGCTGATAATTGTTGATCAACTTTATATTTAGCAAATATTGGAGAGTTTCCTTTGTACTCTTTAATCTTAGTAATATGTCTAGGGAGTATTAGCTTCATAAACTCTTTTGCATCATCAAAGGCTTTTTGTCCTTCAATCTGAATTTCTTCAATTTCTCCGTCGTAAAGGTCTCTGATTGATTTCTTTATTACGTCCCCTTCTTCATGTATGAAAGCTGGTGCGTTAGATTTTAAAGTGTGTTCTCTGATATTATCCCAAAGCTTTTGGAGATAAGAAAAATCACGTTTTATTTCTGTTTTGGTTTTGTAACTGCCAGCGGTTCTGATGATTACAGCTCCTTGACCACCAAGTTGCTCAGTAAATTCACTGGCGATGTCTTTGAGTCGCATGCGGTCTTCGTGATCTTCGATCTTACGCGATACACCACCGCCTTTTGTGGCATTTGGCATAAATACACAATATCTGCCTGCAAGTGAAATGTAGCTTGTTATTGAAGCACCCTTATTACCTCTCTCTTCCTTCTCTACTTGTACAAGGATTACTTGGTCTTTCTTTATCACTTCTTGTATTTTGTATCTCTTATAGAAGTAAACTTCATCGCCGTACTCTTCATCGTCGTAATTTTTAGATACTTGTTCAGGCATGATAATTTCATTCAAAAGTTCAGCATCTTCGCTGCTGACTTCTGGATGATTAGATTTGTTATCTGTGTGATGCTGTCTTTTTTTGCGAGCATTAGAAAGTTCTTCCATTAGCTTTTCTTTATCAGCTTTGGGAATTTGATAGTAATCAGGATGAATCTCAGAGAAAGGTAAGAAACCTTGTTTTTGGGTGCCATAATCAACAAAAGCTGCTTGTAAGGAAGGCTCAACCCTCGTTACTTTCGCTAAGTATATATTTCCTTTTATTGATCTTTTTGCGTTCTGATACTCAAACTCTTCTATTGATCCATCATTACTAACCACTACTCTTATTTCTTCTGGATGCGCGGCATCGATTAACATTCGACGTGTTGACATTGTTCAAATTCCTGTATTTAAAGATTGTATTTCTTCTAGAAAGCATTTCTTTCTTAGTGTTTTATTTTTATAAATCGAGCATCTACTCTTTCATTTGTGCTACTTGTAAGATGCTAATTTTTGCTTAAGAGGGCTTACTATCTACTTCAGCTGCCTAATCTATTGCTTGTGATGTATTAAACACTAAACCTAGGTACATGTCAAATAAATAAACTGCTAACCAAAAATACTTATGTTGCTTGTGTCATGACGTAAAGCAAGCAATGTTTGCACTGCAAATTCCGAGTCACCATCCCAAGATTGTGATAGATTAGCAGGTTGAATGGTTTTTTGAAGCTTGCGCTGAAAAAGTCGTAATTTGCAAAATTTATCAAGGTTGGCTTTATCTATTAAAGGTCTATTATCACTAGCCCAACGATGCAACTTCTCGCAGCAAGAGGTTGATAATAAAGAAATTTCATACGGGGTTGCGTTGTCTATTGAGCTAGACAAAGTTCTTTCCATCTCTTTGCTGTGGTGCTGTAGTCCATGTCTG
>CAZVFD010000027.1:0-4902 GCA_964625465.1 uncultured Candidatus Midichloriaceae bacterium
TAACTGTTGATTAAAAGTAATTAACATATCAACATCCCTAATAATAAAAATAACTCTTTAATAGAAATATATTATTTAATTAATGACTAAACCCTTATTGCAAATTTTGAGAAATGAAAAAGCTGATAGAACACCAATGTGGTTTATGAGGCAAGCAGGTAGATATTTACCTGAATACAGAAACGTTCGTAAAAACTTTTCAAATTTTATAGAATTCTGTATGACACCAGAAGCAGCAGCAGAAGTAACTTTACAACCTCTTGATAGATTTGACATTGATGCTGCAATTTTATTTTCGGACATTTTAATTGTTCCGTTTGCATTAGGAATGAAAGTCGAATTTGAAGAAAAAAAAGGACCAGTTTTAGGAAAAATTATTTCGCCTATTGATGTTAAAAAATACAAAAATACAAACGTACAAGTCTTTGAAAAAATTGCTAAAACAATTTCAATTGTAAGTTCAGAGATGAAAAAATCTCACCCAAATAAAACACTCATCGGCTTTGCAGGGTCCCCTTGGACAATAGCTGCATACATGATTGAAGGCGGTGGATCAAAAGACTTTATTGCGGCCAAAAAATTCGCATATGAACATGAAAAAGAATTTTCGGAACTGATTGAGTCGATTGTTGAGTCTACAATTATTTATTTGAACATGCAGATCGAAGCAGGCGCTGAGGTTTTGAAACTTTTTGACTCATGGAGCGGGGTGCTAACTGAGCAAGAATTCAAAAAATGGGTTGCAAAGCCTACCGAAAAAATAGTAAGCTCCTTGAGAAAGAAATTTCCAAAAATTCCAATAATTGGTTTTCCTAGGAAAGCTGGTGTTATGTACAAGCACTATGTAGAGCAAACGAAAGTTGATGCTGTAGCGCTTGATCAATATACCCCGCTATCTTGGGCGAATAGCAATCTGAAAGATGTTGCTCTGCAAGGTAATATCGATAACGCATTGCTTTTAACTGAACCAAATATTGTAAAAAACGAAGTTGGAAATTTCCTCAAAGAAGTAGATTTTAACAGAACGATTATAAATTTAGGGCATGGAATGTTGCCAGAAACTAAAATCGAAAATGTTGAAATTCTGATTGATACAGTAAGAAATTATGGAAGCTAAGAACCTAGATTTAGAAATAAAAGCTGATAGTACTTTCCGCGCACTGCCATGCAATATAGAAGCAGAGCAGGCGGTTCTTGGTGCATTCCTAAACAATAACGAACATGTCAATAAAGTTGGCGATTTTCTAATGCCAGAGCACTTCTACGTGCCAATTCACAAAAAAATTTATGAAGCTATTTTGAAGTGTATGGAGCGCGGTGTAATCGGCTCACCGATCACTTTGAAAAGCTTTTTTGATAAGGAAGAAGCTATTGAAAAATCAGGTGTAACTAGCCTTGATTACCTTTTGAAACTTTCTGTAAATGCCTCAACAATCATCAACCTAACCCACTTCGCGAAAGACATTTACGATACGGCAATTCGTAGAAACTTAATTGAAATAGGACAAGATGCAGTTAATGAATCTTACGAAAAAGACATTAACACAACAGCCCAAAACCTAATTGAAAAAACCGAACAAAGACTTTTTAATTTAGCATCGGAAGGTGCAAGTGATTCAGGTTTTGTTCAACTTAAAGGGACTTTAAATGAAGCGCTACGCAGAATAGATTTAGCTCGTAAACGTGGTGGAGATGTTAACGGCGTAACAACGGGTTATATCGACCTAGATAAGCTTCTGGGCGGGCTGCAAAACTCAGATTTATTAATTTTGGCGGCTCGTCCGTCGATGGGTAAAACATCCCTTGCAATTAACATGGCGCTTAATGCCGCGATAGAGTTTCTAAACGACAAAGTTGATAAAAATGAAAAAAGAAAAAGTGTTGGTGTCTTTTCACTAGAGATGGCAGCAGAGCAAATCGCAGCAAGGTTGCTTTCCATTAAAACAGGAATTGATGGTAGTAGAATCAGGGTTGGAAATATTACCAAAGACGAGTTTTCCACTTTGCTTAAAGAAAGCACGGAGCTGAATGAAACACCTATATTTATTGATGATACTCCAGCACTTACAATTTCGGCTGTAAGAACGCGTGCGCGCAGAATGAAAAGACAGCATAACTTAGGGTTAATAGTCGTCGATTACTTGCAGCTATTGCGCGGCACAAATGCATCCTCAGAAGGAAATAGGGTGCAGGAGATAGGTGAGATATCCCAAGGCTTAAAAGCGATTGCAAAGGAGCTTGATATTCCCGTAATAGCACTTTCGCAATTATCGCGTGCGGTAGAGTCACGTGATGATAAACGCCCGCAACTTTCAGATTTAAGGGAAAGCGGAAACATCGAGCAAGATGCCGACGTTGTGATGTTCATCTACCGTGAAGAATATTATCTAGCGCGTAAAATGCCGCAGCACGGTGATGACAAATTCCACCAGTGGCAAGAGGATATGGAGCGTGCTAAAAACATTGCAGAAGTTATAATCGCAAAACAAAGAAACGGCCCTATTGGTAACGTCAGCTTACGCTTCGACACCCGCACAACTGGATTTGCGAATTTGGATAGAGACACAGTTCTTATAATGCCGAGCTAGTAAAAATGCTAGAGAGTGTAAAAGCGTCGTTCCTTCAACGAAAAGCCTTAAGAGAACAATATAATAAAGAGTGCGAAGATAAGTGGTTGCCCCTTTTCTCCCAAATTAGAAGAGATTGTAAACAATTAGGAAGGGAAAGGTGTAACGCAGCTAGGAATTTTCGAAGTGAAGCCAGCAAGTTTGCCGAAAAGCTTCATAAGGGTGAAATTCCAGAAGCAGCAAACACTAAAGAGTTTGATGGAGTAATTACTGCTCAAGGAGAATATGCCGATTGTTTGCGCAATCGTACATGGCTATGTTCCACAAATTTTTTCCCCGATGGGAAAGGTGGTACTATAACAACGCAAGATTGTTATTATGATCGGAGCTGCTATGGAGAAGAAAAGAGAGTTATTGCAGAAGTCGAAAAAGTTCTAAGTAGGTAATTTTTTACATAGACACTTTAGTTGAGTTAATTTATATCTCTCTGAAAATTAGAGGTGAAAATGAACCCATCAAAATTTGACGAAATTTTAAGCACTCACGCAGAATTGCGCAGAAAAGTTTCTGAGTGCGAAAAAACAAAAGGTAAGGGAGTTCTCACATGGCTGCAATGCAGAGAAGACACAAGAAGTTTAGAAAAATCTGCTACTTTAATCGGCCAAGAAGTGTACGAAAATAGGATGAGCGACCCAGACAATAAAGTTTTCTCTCAAAGAAGATTCGATCCTATATTTTTTAGCCATTTGGCTTTTACAGCTTGCAATAGAAGTTCAAGACCTATGTCAAACGGAATCAGTGGGAATGGTCATGGCACGGTAGATTTTGGTGGTGATTTGGACTGTAGAGCACTAAAAGGTGAAATGACAAAATGGGTTAATGCTTTTGTTGAAAAAGAAACGTTGGGGAGGTAATTGTTATGCTATCAAAAGAAAATATGCGTTATATATGTAGGCCGGTGTCGCTAAGAGAATATCCCAGAATTACATAGGTAAAAAAATGAACCCATCAAAATTGGACGAAATGTTAGCTGAACATAGGAAACTGGAAGCCTTAAGGAATAATGCGTGTTGGAGTAGTCATGAAGATGCGTATGCTGTCTGTCTCAACTACGGAAGAGAACTCGGAGATTCTTCCAGAAGGATTGGGAATGCAGTGGTTGCGGGGAGAAGGCAAGGAGAGTTTAGAGAGAGTAAATTTAATGATGTAGCTTCTACAGCTTTAAAGGCTGAGAGTTGTCACTCCATTCTGAAGCCAATAAGGGATTTATTGGGGATTGGTCCAAAACTGAATTGCGGAGAATTATCAGAGGATTTAACTCGTAGAGTGGGTGTATTGGCTAAGGAAATTGATAGAGAAGAAACACGTGCCCTGGGTTGGAGGGTTTCCAGCGGGGGGCGGTGACTATAGTCATTAAATCCTGCCCAACAATATCCCAATCAAAATAATCAAGGCAAATTGCACATTTGATTTGAACTTATTCTGGCAGCTTTTCGGGTCGTTGATGTCTAATGTCTCAACTTGCCAATATAAGTGATAAGCACCTACTGCTGTTGCTAAGTAGAACATAAAATTCATATGCGAATTCATTCCAGTTATGGCAATTAAGATTATTGTAATTAAATAAAACTTCCAAATAACTCTTTTAGTATCGACTCCTAGTTTTATAGCTAAAGACATAACGCCTGCTGCAAGGTCATCTTCTTTGTCTTGGTGGGCGTAGATAGTATCATAGGAAATTGTCCAAAAAAAGCAGGCTGCATACAAAATAAAAGGTACAATAGATGGTTTATAATCAGCTGAGTACCAGCCCATAAAAACTCCTAAGTTGAATACCAGACCTAGCATGACTTGTGGGTAGAATGTAAACCGCTTGAAGTATGGATATGCTGCGATAGGAATAATTGAAAGTAGCCCTAAAATTATAATCTTAAAAGGAAGCGTTAGTAGCAGTACAAACCCAGCTCCTAATAAAAGGAATAACAACTTATAAGCCTCCTTTTTGCTTAGTTCACCACTTGCAAGAGGTCTTTTTTTTGTTCTTGAAACTTTCTTATCGAATTCAATGTCTGCTAAGTCATTTAAGATGCAACCTGCCCCACGAATGACTACGGCTCCTGCTGTGAATACTAAAAATAGCCAAAGCATCCAAAAAATGTTGTCTTCTGCAAAAGCAATTGCCCAAAGTGCTGGAAGTAAAACCAGATAAATACCAACTGGTTTATCTAATCTCATTAATCTAGAGTAAGGACTTGTTTTGATCCACTTGTCTACTTGACGAATTTGAGGTTCAAAAAAATCCGAAAAATTGTCTAATGTCATTTTCCTTCTTTAG
>CAZVFD010000027.1:4912-19035 GCA_964625465.1 uncultured Candidatus Midichloriaceae bacterium
TGCTTTTTCATCCCCAGGAAGAACATAATTTGTTCCCTCCCAAGGACTCATAAAATCAAAATTCCTAAATTCTTGCGTTAGTGTAACTGGTTCATAAACAACTTTTTTCTGCTCATGATCATACCTTACTTCCACATTTCCTGTCAGTGGGAAGTCTTTGCGTAACGGATGACCTTCGAAGTTATAGTCTGTCAAAATTCTGCGAAGATCTGGGTTATTAGCGAACATTATTCCGTACATATCCCAAACTTCTCTTTCATACCAAGTCGCGTTAATGAACACTTCAGATGCGGTTGATAAAATTTCATCATAGCCCAGAGCAACTTTGATTCTGATTCTCTGATTATGTTTAAAGCTTAGCAAGTTATAAACAACATCGAATCTCTTCGTTCTTTCAGGATAGTCTGCTCCGCAAATGCTAACTAATTGGTTGAAATGGCACTTGCTGTCAGTTTTTAAGAAGCTTAAAACTTCTATCAAGTCGTTTTTATCAGTAGTAACGGTAAGTTCATTTAGCGCTATTTCTATAGAGTTAAGTTCTTTAGAAATTTTGGAATCCTGTAGATGTTTTTTGAGTGTTTCAAGTTTCTTCGTCATGTATGCACAATAATTTAACTTAGGCTAGGATAGCAAAATTGGAGCATTATGCAATATTTCTTGAGAATTATACTTCAAAAGGTATTATATACAGCGCAATTAATAAGGTGTTGTAGATGGCAGGTCATTCACAGTTTAAGAATATTATGCATAGAAAGGGCGCGCAAGATGCAAAGCGCGCTAAGTTATTTACAAAGCTGCTAAAAGAAGTTTTTGTGGCAGCTAAAGTTGGGCCAGATCCTGCGTATAATCCAAGGCTTAGAGCTGCTATCAATGCTGCAAAGGTGGTAAATGTTCCAAAAGACAAAATACAAAATGCCATGGATAAGGCCATCAATCCAGCCAATGCTGAGAATTTTGAAGAAATAAGATATGAAGGATACGGCCCAAATGGCATTGCAATAATAGTAGAAGCTTTAACCGATAGCAGGAACAGAACGGCTTCTGAAGTTCGATCTATATTTACCAAAAATGGAGGATCGCTCGGTGAGACTGGAAGTGTTAATTTTTTGTTCAATAGGATTGGGCTAATTGTTTATCCGAAAACTGTTGCAACAGAAGAGCAAATGTTTGAATCAGCTCTTGAAGTGGGCGCAAGTGATTGTTCCACTTTCGAAGAGCATCATGAAATTACCTGTGAGCCAGAATCATTTGGTTCGGTTAGGGATGAGCTTGAGAAAAAATATGGGACTGCCGATAGCTCCCAGCTAACTTGGAGACCTTTGACCGAGACCGAGTTGGATGCAGAAGGCAAGGACAAGATACAAAAACTTATTGATGCATTAGAAGATTCTGATGATGTGCAGAACGTTATTAGTAATTGCGTGTTTTAATAAAATTTGCCTCTCAGCGACCAGTACAAAATGAGACAAGGCCTAGGTTGATAAGCTCATACTACTTGATTGTTCCATAAAAAGCATTCTTCTCACCTTTGTTATAGGCCCAGTATTTGTCTCCATAGGACCAGTGCCAGTACTCGGCAGGGAAGTTGACAAACCCAACTTTAGTAAGAACATCAGACATAATTTGCCTATTCCTTTGTGCTTCTTTAGAGACAATTTTGGAATTGGTCTTAGATAGAGATCCATCTAGGTCTTGCATCCAATCTTTGGCCAGAATTCCCATATCTAGTATATTGCCTTTGTTATCTATGAGGTAAACGTCGACAGCAGCACCAGTGGAGTGAGGCGGTATGTTTTTTGACCCATCCAAGTTAACGACTGGCGAGACTAATTTTAAAGTCTCCATAAACAATTGCTCATGATTATAGGTTGGGTGAGCTTGTTTCATTTTTTCATAGTACCCAGAAAACAACGTTTGTTGAAGTTCAAGGCTTCTGTAGCCCTCATATAGGCATAGTTTCATTCCATTGGGAAGCATATTTTGAGCAGCCACTAACTTATCATAAACGCTTTTACGCATTTTGGTATAGTCGGTATTGTTAGGAATTTCGGGAGATGGGCCTACTGCAATTATATTTTGATCTTTTAAATCAACGATCGGCTCGTTGTTTTCAATTATTGGTACTGCGAGGACCTTTGGATCTGCTAACAAGAGTATTTTTTCTTCCGCATAAGATTGAGAAGAGAGAGATATTAGAAAGCAAAAAGCTATGAATTTATGCAGCATATGTTAAGTATCGCCCTGTTAGGTTATTTGCCT
The DNA here is from genome assembly GCA_964625465.1 of uncultured Candidatus Midichloriaceae bacterium. GTDB lineage: Bacteria > Pseudomonadota > Alphaproteobacteria > Rickettsiales > Midichloriaceae > CAZLFQ01. The sequence continues at coordinate 7,172 of CAZVFD010000027.1, forward strand.
AGCAGTATACTTTTTGTTGGAATAATCGTCAATCTCAGACATAGTGGCCTTCTAATTGAGACGGTGTCTAGAAAATTTTATTTGATAGTTTTTAAAGTCTTTTATTCTTTTAATCTCTCAAAATTTTAACTTCTCTTGATTCGCCAATTTTTAAACCGTCCAAGCTATATGAGCCATAATTTGTGCGAATTAGCCTATTCACTTTCAGGTCAAAATGCTCAAATACTTTTCGTATTTCTCTATTCTTTCCCTCAGTTAACTCAACACTAATCCAATTGTTCATACTGGTTTGTTCCTTTTCAGTTCTAACAATAATTTTTCCATATCTGACACCATCAACAGTTACGCCTTTTGCTAAAGCAGAAATAATATTAGGAGTGATTTTGCCAAATACTCTGCATCTGTAGACTCTTTTCAGACCGTTAGATGGTAACTCAAATTGTCTGGCAAGTTCACCACTATTGGTTAGTAGTAAAAGCCCTTCTGTATTCAAATCAAGCCTACCTACTGAAACCACTCTGGGCATGCTTTTAGGGAGAAGTTCAAAGACCGTTGGTCTGCCCTGAGGGTCTTTATGGGTAGTTATTACTCCTACTGGTTTATAAAATAACCAGAGTCGTTCATTGCTAATTTTATTTAAGAGTTTGCCATTGATTGCTATATCGTCATTGATTGATACATTGAGAGCAGGAGAATCTACAATCTTGCCATTTAAAGTGACTTTGCCTTCAAGGATTAATTTTTCTGCATCTCTGCGTGAGCAATATCCAGCGCGAGCAATTACCTTCGCAATTCTAGCTTTTTCCATTTTTACAAGCCTCCACAAAGGCTTCAACTAAAAGCTCATCCTCTTTACAAGCCAAATATTCTGGATGCCATTCAACGCCAATGCAAAATGGATGATTGATATGCTCTATACTTTCAATTACTCCATCTGGAGCTTTGGAGCTCACTATCAAGTCTTTACCTAAATTATTTATAGCTTGGCGATGTGTGCTATTAACTTTATATTTATCTTTGCCAACAATTTTATGAAGTTTGGTGCCATGAACCAGTTGAATGTCATGAGACGGAATATTCTTTGGTGCAGGTTGCTCATGTACTACATGGTTCGGTATTGCGTCAGGGATATGCTGGTGCAGACTTCCGCCGAGTGACACATTAATTAGTTGATGTCCTGCGCAAATTCCAAGAATAGGAATTTGTCTTTCTATAGCTTTTTTACAAAGCGCCATCTCAAAGTTTGTTCGAAAATCCTTTGGAGAAACCTTCGCATTTGTGATTTCTTCCCCATAAAATTTTGGATGAATATCAAAATCTCCGCCCGTTAAAATCAAGCCATCGATTGCGCTTAAATAAGAATCTATAGCATCGGAGATATAAGGTAGGTGAATTGGTGCTGCGCCGTATTTTGCAACACAACCACTGTAATTTTCTCTCAGAGCATACCAAGGAAAAGCTGAATAAGTCTCTTTTGTTTCATGGTCAAGAGTAATGCCGATAATAGGATGTTTTTTCATCTATATGTCTCCACTTTCACTGCTTTTATAAAACCTTCGATGAGTTTGGGATCTTTGATTCCTGGCGATGTTTCTAGGGTTGATGATGCATTAACAATTTTTGCTCCACTAACACGAATAGCGTGTTGAACGTTGAACTTAGTAAGCCCGCCAGATAGTATCCAAGGTTTGTTGGTGTTAACTTTTTTCAAGAGTTGCCAATCAAAAGTCGACTCTGGTAACTCAACAAAAAGGTCGTTCCCATGTCTAGAGTCAAATAAAAAGATGTCAGAAACAGATTCATAATCTTGTGTTACAAGTAAATCATCTTCATAAGACACATAAATAGTTTTGATGATTTTGCAGCCATATTTATTTCTAATCTTTTTGATTCTCTCAGGTGACTCGAAGTCGTCCAGCTGTAAATATGCTGGTTTGAAAAAATGGAAAATATCGTCCAGTAAAGAAAAGTCGGGTGTTGAAGTGACTGCTACTTTATGAATAGATGGAGGTACAAATTCAGTAATCTCAGCTGCGATTTCAGGCGTTACATTTCTGGGCGAATTGTTATAAAAAGAGCAGCCAATATATTTAGCCTTACCTTTTACAGAAGCATTTACTGATTCCATGCTGGTAAGTCCGCATATTTTAATTTCTACAGTCATAGAGGAATTATTTTTTTATAAAAGTTTTCCAGTACATATAAGTGCTTAGAGGTATTGTTGCTAAGTATGCTATGCCAAAAAAAGGAAGAACAATCCATGGTTCAATAATGATTCCAGCGATTATAACAGCTGCTAAAATAAATATTAGTGGTACCAACTCAGATTTTATAGAAACTTTTTTGAAAGAAAACAGAGGAATACGGCTGATCATTAGAAATCCTATTAGCAACATATAAGGTGCAACTATTAAATATGAGAAAGCTTCCTTGTCGAACAAGTCAAAAGTTAGTATCAGTGGCAACATCACAATGCCAGCGGCAGACGGCATTGGAAGGCCAGTGAAATAACTCATAGATTTGGCTTTTTCTTTGGGATCTTCTAATACGGAATTAAAACGAGCTAGTCTGAGAGCAGAACAGGTCACATAGAACAGTACAAATGTCCAGCCAACACCTTTATAGGGAATTCCGTGTAATGACCACAAATATAATAAAATAGCTGGCGCGACACCGAAGCTTACCATATCTGCTAGGGAGTCAAGTTGGGCTCCAAATCTACTAGTTACGTTTAAAAGTCTGGCAAGTCTTCCATCAATTCCATCCATGAAGCCTGCAATAAGAATCAAACTAACGGCTATAACCCATTTTTCATCAAGGGCATATCGAATGGAGCTTATGCCAAGACATAGGCTGATTAGTGTTATAAAGTTTGGCACCAATCTTTGTATTGGAACAGCAGAGAGTCGCTTATTCTTTATCATTTTAATTTAGCAATTACAGTTTCTCCTCCGATCATATACTGACCTACAAGAACTTCTACTTTTGTTTCAGGGGGTAGATATAGATCGGTTCTGCTACCGAACCTAATGATGCCAAATCTATCACCAGTTTTGACCTCTTGGTTCTCATCTAAGTTACAGACAATCCTGCGTGCGACTAGCCCAGCAATTTGTACAACAGGAACTTGAACACCGTCTTTAGTTTCGACTAAAACTGTTTGTCTTTCGTTCAGGTTACTTGCTTTGTCAAATGAGGCATTTAAAAACTGGCCGGGATGGTAATGTAAAGCTTTGACAGTCCCCGAGATTGGAATACGGTTCACGTGCACGTCAAACACATTTAGGAATATGCTGACTTTTTTAAATTTCTTATCTCCCATTTCTAGTTCAACAGGAGCTGTGGCATCATCAACTATCTGGACGATTTTGCCATCTGCAGGACTAACAACAAGTCCTTCGGTTTGAGGGGTAACGCGATCTGGGTCTCTGAAAAAGCATACGCACCATATAGTTAATACGATTCCAATGAAGCCCATAGTTTTAGAAAACGCCATGAACAACATTGTAACAAGTATGAATATTCCAATGAACAGATAGCCTTCTTTATGAATAGAAGGTAAAAAGCTGATTAGATCCTTAAGCATAAACCCTGAAAAAACGTTGAAAGTTAATTTAGGTCAGTATATACCAGTTATTCACTAAATCAATTATTAAAGAAAATATGGAAATTAAAAATTTAGCAGTGTTTTGTGGATCAAGTTCGGTTGTTTCAGACGATTATAAGATGCTTGCATCTGACTGCGGCAAGTTGATTGCAAAGCATGGTTTAGGATTAGTATACGGTGGTGGTGATTCAGGCCTGATGGGTGCAGTAGCCCGTGCAGCGCATGCTAGTGGTGCAGTTGTAACCGGTGTGTATCCTAAAATCTTAAATCAGAGAGAGCCGTTAAATAAGGATATGGATCATACTTATATAGTTGACACGATGTATCAGCGTAAGCAGGATTTGTTTGAGAAATCAGATGCTTTTTTTATTTTACCAGGTGGTTTTGGAACGCTTGATGAGTTCTTTGAAATTGTAACCCTGAAATATTTAGGTGACCATAATAAGCCAATCATAATAATAAACCATAAGGGCTATTGGAATAAAATTAGAGATATTTGTAACCACATAATTGAAGAGAAATTTGCACCAGCTTGGGTTTTAGATTCATTCCGTTTCGTAGATACTCTTGAAGATGGATTCGCAAAATTAGGTTTTTCAAAATGAAGCTAGCAATAGTCGGTTGTGAAGGAAGGATGGGCAAAGAGCTAATGCGCTTGGCTCAGGATTCAAAATATAAACCGACTTTTGTAGAAGTGATAGGAGTTTCGCAAACAGATGATTTCGCTTCTGTAGCTAAGCAGGTTGATATAGTAATAGATTTCTCCATTTTAGAAGCGTCAATGAAGCATCTTGCTATCTGTGCTGAGCAGGGGTGCAAATATGTTTGTGGAGTTACTGGGTTTTCAAAAGAGCAATTAAAAGAGTTTGAGAATGCTGCTAAAAAAATAGCTGTTTTTTGGTCGCCGAATATGAGTGTGGGTGTGGCGATTACGAATTTCTTAGTCGGCAAGGCAGCGCAAGTCTTAGATAGAGATTTTAAAATCGCAATTGAAGAAACTCACCACACAAAAAAGTTAGATGCGCCTTCAGGCACAGCGCTTATGCTCAAAAACTCTATAAGCAAATTTAGAGATGAAGATTTCGATATAGAGTCGAAAAGAATTGGTGATGTGGTTGGTGTGCATGAGGTTTTATTCACAAGTCATCTAGAAAAAATTGAAATAAAGCACGAAGCGTTTGATCGATCTGTTTTTGCGGATGGTGCACTAAAAGTGGCAATCTGGCTTGCTAAACAAAAGGCCGGGAAGTTGTACGATATGAAAGATTTTGTTGGGTTGGTTTAGGTATTGAAGTAAGTGCCTTCAATACTCTTCTTAAACCCAATAGCAACAATCAGCTCATTGTTTATAGTTTTATCAATAAAGTTTCTAATCCATTTCCATTTCTGTTTATCACTACCCTTACTTTTTTCTGCTATTTTACTCCATGTAGTATGTACGTATGGTAATTTGGACAAGTCATCTAAACGATCAGTAGTTACTTGGGTAAAATCGATTATATGTCCTTCTTTAGAAATCAAATATTTTCTAGATTTAGGGTTGCTGTATTCATAGTAAGTAGTTTTCACAATTCTAGAATCTTTGGGTTTTAGTTGTGATTGAGAATCATTTATTATTTTAATTAACTCTGAGTCAATTAGAATAATAGGAGAAGCAATTTGTTGTTCCGCTTCATGAGCTTTTAAAAGACCAGTGCCAAATATAACTTTAGATCCACTATCTACACCATCTTTTCTTATAACTTCTCCGATCGTAATAAACCCTCTTAATGGATTTATCATCAGAATAGACATCAAGTGAATAGTGGCAATAACTTGAAAATAACCTATCCAAAAAGGATTCTCTTTTTCATGTGTGGAATCCTTATTGTAGGTTCCAGAGACTTTCTTATTAAGGCTCAATTCAAATTCTTTATAATTTAAAGTAATAAGAATAGAATCAGAGATCCAGTCAACTTCAATCGAAGGGAAACCCTGTTCCTTGATGGCTCTTAGCCCTTTATTTAGATAATCTATAATACATTCTAATTTTTCCATATTTGAAGATATGAGTTTTTTAAATCCCAATATGTCTAAATATATAATTAGTTTTTTGTTTTCCATATATTGTAATCAGAAGATTGTTACAGATAATAAAAAGGTATATAAGTTTAGTTTGCTGCGCAAACCATCTTTAGCATAATGAATGGGCTAGCTCCTTTCCCCGACCCTTTCCGCTGCGCCCATTCATTACTTTAGCGCCTACGGCGCACGCCCATATTTTTTAAGTAAGGGTTTCTAAGGAATAGCAGGCCAGCAAATGAATTTTTTATAAACATTCCCCGATCAAAAAATTAAAAATTCATTTGTTTGGTCTTTTAAATATGTAAAACGCCTTATTCAAACATCCCCTTATAAAGCTCTTCTAAAGTTGCTTTTAGTTCAGGATCTTTGATAGCTTCAAGCTGTTTCAGCAGCTTTTCTGCTTCCTTTTTAGATATAGAAGTTTTTGGAGCTGCGGCTTTTGGCGGTTTATTAGAATTTGCTGCCGATCTATCTATATTAACTTTGATTCTACTCACGGCTTGGTACCCAAAAAATGTTGAAATCTTATCAACTATAAAAGTTTCTTTTGCTTGAAGCTCTAGAGATAACCCAGGATTGCTAACCCCAACATGAAGTATTCCACCTCTTGTTGAATTTGGTTTGAAAACAATTTTTTGAGGCAGCGTGTATTGAGCAATTGTTTGGCCAACTATCAGTGGCCAGTGTGCAGCGATTTTTTGATTGGCAAAACCATGCTTAGCAAAGGATGTCTTTGTAAGATCGGTATATAGAGAGCTGAAACTTTTTTTGCCTTTGTACTCGCGCATGCTACACTTTTAATTTTGCCACCCTGAAGCTTAATGCTTCTGCAATATGCATCTTAGTTATATTCTCGCTTTGTGCAAGGTCGGCAATAGTGCGAGCAACTCTTAGGACTCTGTTATATCCGCGCATCGATAGACCAAATTTATCTTGTGAAGACAACAACAGTTCTTTGGACTCTCTATCCAAAACGGTCACATTGTTTAATGTTTCGCCATCTGCATAAGCATTTAAAGAAATTCCTAAATCTTTGTATCTATCGAGCTGTAGCTGCCTAGCTTTGCCAACTCGTTCAGCAACTGTTGAGGTCGATTCGCTGACTTCATCTTGCTCCATTTCATGAGTAGAAAGCGCCATCACATCTACCCTTATATCAAACCTATCTAGTAATGGGCCTGATATTTTGGATTGATAATCTTCAGCACATCTTGGCACTTTTGAGCATGCATTTCTAGGGTCGCCAAAATAACCACATTTACAAGGGTTCATTGCTGCAATAAGTTGGAATCTGGATGGATAAGTAACGTGTGAGTTAACACGTGAGATAGTTATAGTTCCTGTTTCTAAAGGTTGCCTCAATGACTCAAGAACATTTCTGTTAAACTCTGGAAGTTCATCCAAAAACAAAACCCCCAAATGTGCTAAAGTTACTTCTCCGGGTTTTGCATCTCTTCCTCCGCCTACGATTGATGGCATTGATGATGAGCAGTGCGGATCTCTGAACGGACGAGTCCTTACAATGTTGCCATTAAGAAGTTGGCCAGCGATGCTGCTAATCATACTTACTTCTAACATCTCTTCAGTTGTAAGTGGTGGCAATAATCCTGGTAAACGTTTTGCAAGCATCGATTTTCCAGAGCCAGGGGGCCCAATCATCATAAGGTTATGTCCGCCAGCCGCAGAAATTTCCAAGGCGCGTTTTGCAATTTTTTGACCTTTTATATCGCGTAGGTCCGGATATTTAACATTATCATTCGCAACGATTTTTTGAGGTGTAGATAAAATTTGCTGGTTCTTAAAATGATTAATCAATTCAAGTAAATTGTTTGGAGCAAGCACCTTATAATTACCTGACCACATAGCTTCTGAGCCGTTTTCGCCAGGGCAAATTAAACCAAGTTTTTTCGAGTTTGCATTTATCGCAGCAGGAAGAACGCCGCGAATAGGATTAATTCTGCCATCTAGGGAAAGTTCCCCAAGTATTATATAGTCTTGCACCTCATGTTGCGGAACAATCTCGGCTTCTACCAAAATTCCTAGTGCGATTGCTAAATCGTAATGACTCCCTTCTTTGTGAATATCTGCAGGGGCAAGATTTACAGTTATTCTTTTCTGGGGAATTGTTAAGCCCATGCTATGAAATGCAGCGCGAATCCGTTCTTTAGATTCTGCCACCGCCTTATCAGCAAGGCCTACTATATTTATTCCAGGCATGCCTTGGGACATATGGACTTGTACATCAACATCTGTCGTATCTACACCAACAAATTCTATAGTGTTAACTCGTGCTACCATTTAAAAACTCATTATCGCGTTAGCAATAATCTAATAAAAATGTTAGTCTTTAGAAAGTAATTATTTAATTTATTGATCAATAAAGATTTATGTTTGGTGAAGGAATTGTTTGGGTGCTTTTAGTTGTAGCGACTACTATTGGTTTGTGTTTTTTATTTGCGCGAAACTATAGTAAGCAGTTAGAAATTATCCAGAAAGGCAGCCTTGCTAAATCTTTTTTTATTGAAAGAATGGGTTATGAGCTTAAGAATAGTTTGAATGGAGTTATTGGATTTTCTCAGATGCTTGAGACAGAATTTTTTGGCTCTCTAAATCATAAACAAAAAGAGCGTGTCAGAGATATTTTTAACTCTGGTGTTCAAATGCAGAATCTAGTTAATGACTTTTTAGATTTATCGCGCGGTAAGACAGGCAAAATTGAGTTGGTAGAGACAGAGTTTGAATTTGTAGATTTGATAGATAAAGCAATAGAAAATATTCGATACAAAATTAAAGCTAATGAGATCCACCTTGTGACGCATTTTAATCATCCAAACGTCAAGATCAAAGGTGATAAAGCAAAATTAATTCAAGTTTTAAAGAACGTAATTGATAATGCTATTAAGTTTTCAAATAAAGGTGCGCAACTTACTATTACTGACAAGAAGCAAGAGAAAAAAGATCTGGTAATTTCAATCTCAGATTCTGGAAAAGGCATGTCTATTGATGAGATGTTAAATGCATTTGATTTCCCCGATAGTGATAGAGAGGTTTCTGGCCCATATGGAGTTGGGCTAGGTTTGCCGCTTGCTAAGCTTTTTATTGAGATGCATGGTGGAAGTGTTTGGCTTGAGAGTGAAGAGAATATTGGTACGACGGTTTTTATTAGAATTCCAAAACGCAGAATAAGAAAAAGAAAATGAGAATTTTAGGCGTAGATCCAGGATTGCAGCATACAGGCTGGGGTATTATAGAGTTGTATAACAATGCGCTGCGGTTTGTGGCGGCTGGAGTTATAAATACATCGCCGAGAGTAGAGATGGCTTATAGGCTTTTAGAAATACATGGAAGGCTGTGTGAAATCGTAGATAAATATAATCCTGTCGAGGCGGCTATTGAAGAAACGTATGTGAACAAAAACTTTGGTAGTTCTCTTAAACTTTCTCACGCTAGAGCCGCTGCTATACTCACATTAAGCCTAAAGCATCTCACGCCTACTGAATATGCAGCTAAAACAGTTAAAAAGACTTTAGTAGGTTCAGGAAATGCCGAGAAGCAGCAAGTTATGAGTATGCTTAATCTATTGATGCCGGGTTTGAAATTATCAAGTAAGGATGCGTCAGATGCAGTAGCAATTGCTGTCTGTCATTCTAGGTTTTACAAGCCTACTGCTCGTTTGAATATAGCCAATTCCTTATAATTGAAACAGTCTCTTCTGGATGCTTTTCTACCATATCATTAACTTGTTTTATTAAGCTAACTTTCCTTTTGTCTTCTGGCATTGAAAGATCGATCATCTCTTCTTCTTTTTTAATTTGTCCACCATCAGATTTACTTCCAGCTATATCCTGATTGATTATTTGCAAGGTGTCTTGAAGATCCCTATCATCTTGGTTAGATTGTCTTCGCATTTCGAGGGATCGTAGAATTACTGGTCTTACAACGAGTAATATCAACAAGATTATGACAGTGCCTATTACTATAGTCTGGACGATATTCTCTAATTCATTTTGTAGCCATGCTAACGGTTTTTCCTTTTGAGGAAGAGTTGCGAACTCATCAGAGAATTTCATATTGATGACTTCTAAAGAATCTCCTCTTTTGGCATCAATTCCAACAGCTGAAGCAGCTAGAGATTTAATCTTAGTAAGTTCCTCTTCAGAGCGTGGGGTATAATTTATAACTACTTCATCGCTTCCTTCTTCTTTGGGCTTGGCTTCATAATTGCCGTCTACAAGAATAGCGATAGATAGTTTTTTTATCCTGCCACTCTCACTGATTTTATTCGTAATTGTTTTAGATATCTCATAGTTCGTTACTTCATTTGTGACAGACTTGTTTTTACCGTTTGCGCCCCCGGCTCCACCCTGGGCTCCTGGCAGGTTTGTCGCAAGGCTTGTTTCGCCGCCTGATGATTCTGTTTCCGAATCATTCTCTTCAGAAGTTTTTTTAGATCGGATTACTTGACCATCTGGGTCAAATACTTCAGAATTAATTACTTCTCTGTCAAAATTAATTTCTGCAGTCACATTTGCTTTTATCTTGCCGACCCCAACGGATTTCTCAAGCAGATCTTCTAGAATATTTTTATAACGTTCTTCGATTGAATGTTGATATTCTGCTGCTGAATCTGTTATTGCTGCCGTATTGTTTTCCTCAGATGCTCCTAATTTTAGGGGTTTGCCACGGTTATCAACGATTGTTACGTTCTCTACTTTTAATCCTGGCACAGCAGTAGCGACCAAATGACTAATTGCTGCGACCTCTTGTTTGGAAAGTGATTGACTGCCTCTCATTCTGAGTACAACTGAGGCGGTTGGATCCGACCCCAATTTTGAAAACAATTCTTTTTTCGGCATAACCAAGTGCACCCTTGCATGCTCTATTGGGGTTAGGCTGCTTATTGTTCTACTCAGCTCACCTTCAAGCGCCCTTACTAGATTTACGTTATGAACGAATTGTGAAGTGCCGAGTGTTTCGTTCTTGTCGAAAATCTCATAGCCAACAAGGCTGCCAGAGCGAGGTATGCCTTCTTGTGCAAATGTCATTCTTAGCATTAAAACTTTATTTACTGGGACAAGTAAATCTTTGCCTGAATCAGCAACATTATACGGTATCCCCATTCCTTCAAGTCTCGATATGATCAAGCTACTATCATCTGGGGTAAGGTTGGTATATAAAACTGACATCGGTGGTGTTGCGAGTTTCATAGTCAGAAAGCCAAGCAAAACAACGACAGCAACGCCGCCTGTCATAATGGCTAGGATCCTAGCTGGACTAAGGTTTTTCAGAAATTCCATTAGTAATAAATATAGTAAACCGCAAGATTAATAGTATATCAAATTCTAAAGAAATAAAGAGTTTAATAAATGTTATGTATCACATAACATAAGCTTTCCATTTTTGAAGATTTTATCTTTTTGCAATTATCAAAAACTTCATTCGAGGATGTATAGCCATCAAACCTTATTCTGTATTTTGTAATTGTTGATGTGTTATCCACAACTAGCTTTGCGTTTTTTTTATCAACTAGCTTTTTTTCAGTTATGTCTTGCCAGAAAAGTATGGCTTTCTCTTCTGTATCAAACCCACCAATTTCCATAGACATTTTTCTGATGGCTTTAGTAGCGGGTGGTGCCTCATTTTTCTGCTGAGCTATTGCTGGCTTTTCTTCTGCCGGCACAGGTTGAATTTTAACCTCGCTACTCTTCAGATCGGTATCATCGGAAACTTTGATAGCTTCTTCAACCTTCACCTCTGACTTTGGTGTGAATGATTCTTTGTCTTGAACTATTTTGTCTTTGATCGGAGTTAGTGGTTTGATCTCATTTGTCGTATGCGAAGTTTTGTCATCGCCAGCTGGTTTGTCGAGAGGTGTTATAGTGACCTCTTCATTAGGAACGCTAAGGAGTGGATGTTGTTCTAAAGATTTTTTAGCCTCCGTTTTCAACAGTGAATTGATTTGCGGATTTCTAGATGAGCCAATTAGATCTCTAGCAGATGTTCCAGAATTGCCCTTAGAGTCCAGATCTGCGCCTTTATCTATTAAAATCTCAACAATCGTAGGATGTTGAGCCATAACTGCTCTTTTTAATGGCGTGTAACCTTCGTTATCAAGAACATCAGGGCTAGCACCATACCTAAGTAGCAGTTCAGCAATCTTCCTATTGCCTGCTCGGGATGCAAAATGCAATGC
>CAZVFD010000028.1:0-7178 GCA_964625465.1 uncultured Candidatus Midichloriaceae bacterium
CAAAAGACAAAGAATCTTCTTCACCAATCAATATATCCTCAGAAGAACTGAGGGTATTTAAGCAAAAAAATATCGCAATCTTTGATGGAAAAGTGCACGCAATCCAAGATGATTTAAACTTGTATTGCGATAGTATGACCGTATTTTTTGAAAAAAACCAAACCCAGAACTCTACGAAAGATCAAGAAAATGGAGTCGGCAAATCGAAAGTGGAAAAAGTAAATTTCTCTGGCAACGTTCACATTGTAACCCGTGAAGAAAGTGCTAAGTCGCAAGTCGGCGAATATAATGTAAAAACTGGAATCTTTACACTAACTGGAAATGTTGAGTTAATTCAAAAAAAGAATACACTCTATGGAAATAAGTTAATTTATAATAAAAACACTGGCGAAAGTTTATTAACAAACAGCACTAGTGGTAAAGTAAAGAAACAAGAAAGAGTGCGAGCTATTTTAATACCAGAGGAAAGTAGTGACAAGAAAGCTAGAGATTAAGAATATAGGCAAATCATACAATAATAGGCGCGTCGTCCGAGATGTAAGCCTTGAAGTAAACTCAGGCGAAATAGTTGGCTTGCTTGGCCCTAACGGCGCAGGTAAAACCACATCTTTCTACATAATAACTGGCCTAGTTTCTTGTGACTATGGGGACGTAATTATTGACGACGTGAAGATTACGAAACTCCCAATGTATCTGCGTTCAAGAATTGGCATCGGTTACTTGCCACAAGAAGCATCCATTTTTAGAGGTCTTAATGTTGAACAAAATATTATGGCCGTTCTTGAAGTTTGCGAATCTTCAGAAGAAGTAAGACAACATAGACTTGAAGAATTACTAGCTGAATTTTCTATATCACACCTTAGAAACACCCCAGCTGTAGCTTTATCAGGGGGGGAGCGCAGAAGAGTTGAAATTGCAAGATGCTTAGCATCAGGCCCAAAATTTCTGCTACTCGACGAACCTTTAGCAGGCATTGATCCTATTGCTATCTCGGAGATAAAAGATTTAATAATACAACTGAAGAAGCTGGGTTTGGGGATACTAATCACAGATCATAATGTTAGGGATGCATTATCAATAATTGATAGAGCCTATATCATTCATGATGGCACAGTCCTGATGCACGGAACGCCGAATGAAGTTGTTAAAAATAAAGCCGTGCGTGACGTTTACCTAGGTGAAAATTTTGTAGGACATTTTTAGTATGAAGAATCATTTATTTTGTTTTGGCCTAGGATATGTAGCTCAGCACTTAATAAACTCTCTTGAAAAAGATTTAGATTGGAAAATCTCGGGTACCAAAAGAGTAGAATCTTCTTCAACTTCTGACAGAGTGGAGGCATTTAGATTTGATGATTTATCGATTTTGCCAAGAGACATAACACATATTCTCGTTTCTATTCCCCCAAAAGATGATGGGGATTTGGTTGTGCAACAATTTGGCAAACAAATACTGAAACTACCAAATTTACAATGGGTTGGTTACTTGTCTGCCACGGGTGTTTATGGGGATACTAAAGGTGAATGGGTCGACGAAAATTCCCCTTTAAATCCTTCGAACTCTTTCTCTAAAAAAAGATTAATGGCAGAACAACAATGGCAAAGCTTAGGAATTCCACTCAATATATTTAGGCTGAGCGCCATTTACGGACCCGAAAGGAATGCTATTGAGCAAGTAAAAGCTGGACATGCTAAAATTATAGATCTTGAGAATCAGGTTTTTTCAAGGATCCATATTGATGATATTGTGCAAGTTCTGAGAAAAACTATGACAAAAAATATCATCGGCGAAGTATATAACGTCACAGATGATAAGCCTACAAGCTCAAATGAAGTTATTGAATTTGCATGCCAACTATTGCAAGTCCCTCCTCCAAAACCAGTAAAACTTGAAGATGCTGAACTCTCTGAAATGGGCAAAGTTTTCTATTCTGAGAATCGCAGAATTAGAAATGATAAAATTAAAAGTCGATTAGGGGTTACTTTGAAATATCCATCGTACAAAGAAGGCTTGAAAGCTACCCTTAACGAATAAATTATACGGCTTAAATTTTAATAGTCCTTAGTGCATACTTATGCTAAAACTAACATTAATTGCTTTCTAATTTTGTTCACAATGACAAACACAAAAAGAAAAATTGAAACGAAAAATATAAGTATAAACTTCGGCCCCCAACATCCTGCTGCGCACGGAGTTTTGCGCTTAGTATTAGAAATGGATGGAGAAGTCATTAAACGTGCTGATCCACATATTGGCCTGCTTCACCGAGGAACAGAGAAGCTTATTGAATACAAGAATTACGCTCAAGCCGTACCTTATTTTGACAGATTAGACTACGTATCACCAATGTGCCAAGAGCATGCATTTGCCCTAGCAGTAGAAAAATTGTTGGGCTGTGAAGTACCTTTAAGGGCTCAGTATATAAGGGTTATGTTCAGCGAGATAACAAGAATTCTGAATCACATCTTAAACGTAACAACATTTGCCCTAGACGTTGGTGCGATGACCCCACTCTTATGGTTATTTGAAGAGCGCGAAAAGATGTTAGAATTCTATGAAAGAGCAAGTGGCGCTCGCTTTCACTCAAATTATTTTAGACCAGGTGGAGTTTCTCAAGACCTCCCAGACGGCTTAACAGATGATATCAGCACCTTTATAAAAGGCTTCCCAAAAATGATTGATGATATGGAAACCATGTTGACCGACAATAGGATCTTCAAACAAAGACTTGTTGATATTGGGGTTGTTACTGCCAAAGAAGCTGTCGACTGGGGATTCAGCGGACCTATGCTAAGAGGCTCGGGGATTGCTTGGGATCTTAGAAAATCACAGCCTTATGAAGTGTATGACAAGCTTGATTTCAAAATCCCAGTGGGCAAGAACGGTGATTGTTATGACAGATACCTAGTACGAGTCGAAGAAATGCGCGAGTCTGTGAAAATAGTACAGCAGTGTCTTGATAAAATGCCTAAGGGCCCAGTAAAAAGTCTTGATAGAAAAGTCACACCTCCGCCTAGAGCAGAGATGAAAAAATCTATGGAAGCATTGATTCATCACTTCAAATTGTTTACTGAAGGATATAAAGTTCCAGCTGGAGAAACTTACACAGCCGTTGAAACTCCTAAGGGAGAATTTGGCGTATATCTAGTTGCAGATGGCTCAAACAAGCCTTATAGGTGCTTTATACGATCAACAGGATTTGCTAATTTACAAGCCCTAGAATTTATGAGCAAAGGCCATATGCTGGCTGACGTTGTTGCGAATATAGGAAGCATGGATATTGTGTTCGGAGAAATTGATAGGTAGTATATGTCGGGAATGTTTAAAGAAATGAAGTTCAAACAACCTAAGAGCTTCGAATTCACAAAAGAAAATTTAGAAATTGCAAAAAAAATAATTGCTAAATATCCGAAGGGAAAGCAGCAGAGTGCTGTGATGCCCCTACTAGATCTTGCTCAACGCCAAAATGAAAATTGGATTCCCACAGCTGCGATGGATTGTATTGCAAACATGCTTGAGATGCCTTTCATAAAAGTTTATGAAGTCGCAAGTTTTTATACCATGTATAACAAACAACCAGTTGGAAAACATCTTATTCAAGTATGTCGCACAACGCCTTGCTGGTTAAGGGGCTCAGACGAAGTTACATCTGCTTGTAAAAATAGACTAGGCATCGATGTTGGTGAAACCACTGACGATAAAAAATTCACATTAGTTGAAGTAGAGTGTTTAGGCGCTTGCGTTAACGCACCCATGGTACAAATAAATGATGATTATTATGAAGATCTAAATGCCGAGTCTATGACAAAAGTAATTGACGATCTTTCTAGGGGTATCCAACCTAAATCAGGATCGCAAACTGGTAGACAAGCATCAGCCCCTACTGGCTGGGTTAGAGGTGCGAAACCAGCGATTAAAGCTGAGAGCAAAACTAAAACTAAGACTACAGCTAAACCTAAAGCCTCACCAAAAAAGAGCGGCTCTAAAAAGGGGTAAGCTTTTGTAAATCTTAATATTTGTTTAACCCAGCTGTAACAATACCTTAACATAACTATGGTAATATATTACTTCATAAAGGTAATTTGAAGGAATATATGAAGTTTATTAATCTCAGCGAAATAGTTATTGATTCAAAGACTCTAGAATTGGCAAAAAAAGTGTCTTCTTTAGAAGAAGATGAGAGAAGAATTTCAGCATCTACGAATGAGTACTCTAATGTCGAAAAAGCTTTAGAAGGTTATGCTGCTGTTCTAGCTTTGTTTTATCAGAGATATGCATCTTCTTTTACAAAATCAGAAATAAAAGAAATTGAAGAGGCTTACCTTCAGCTTCAAAACATGATAGCTATGACAGCCCTTGACGATCAAATTATACTTGATTTATTTCAACAAACCGATCTAAACAACAGAGCTGCTAAATCAAGCCTACCTAAAATTAAGGAGGCGGCGAAATCTGTTATTGATTTTATTTTGTCAGAGCAGAATTCTACAAAATCGGTTTTACTTGCTTATGGTCTTAATCCAAATTTAGAGATTAATAAAAATCAAGAGTGGGGCATAGAAATCAAGGATGCTGGCCACCATGAAGTGATCAAAATTCAATTTGAAGGCAACTCTCAAAATGCTCTGGGTAGGTATATTGTTACAGTGTATAACGCAGGATTCGAGTCCAACTGGACAGATGATTCTAGGTCATTAGTAGCTGCAAAAAAAGAATATACTCTTAAAACTCAAACAAGAGAGGAAGCACAAAAACTAGTAGAACACTTGCTTGAAAGAAGAAACCTTGGCATGGAAGGTCTGACGAAAGCTAGGTTCGCTGAGCTAACAAATTTGATCGCATCACAATTAAAAGAGACCAACAGAACTAACCAATCGAAGGCTCAAACACGAGGAAATTGTACAACACGTTCAACGAGAGAGGCTTTAAGTGATTTAATGTCTCGAGAACTATTTGAAAGATTTTATAGCTTTGCATCCACTTTCTCTTTCAGGCCAAAAACCAACCTAAATAATACTCAATTCTCGCCTGATTTCTTGCTACAGGGACAAATCTTACAAAACAGGCTTAATATCTCATCTGTTCAGGCTAAGCATTTTAATCAATTTTTTAAATTGGAACATACACAACAGCCCAACACAACATTAATGCATTTTGCCATTTTAAAAGGGAATCAGGCACTCTTGTTAAAGGGACTTGAATTTGATCTTGCAAATTCAGTGGTGAAAAACAAATCTGGCATCCCCGCATTGCATTATGCGATTACAAACCGCTCAAACTTTGCTGAGATTATTATAGACCAGTTAAAAAACACGAATAATATCAACCTACTGCAAACAGTAGATGATTTTGGAGATACTCCACTATTGTGCGCTATTAAAAACAACAAACCAGATTTAGCACTAAAATTAATTCAAGCTGGTGTTAGCATCAAACCTGAAGACAATAGTAAATACTTACCTTTAGTATTAGCACTAGAACAAATAGATTTAGAAAAGAAAAATTCTGACTCTAAAAAATTATGGATCCAAGTTGCAAAACAAATATTAAGCTCGCCACACGCAGATATCCTTTTACAAGATGGATTAAAAAGATCTGCGAAAACATGGGGAGAAAGAAACACTTCATCAGACGACCTTGAGGTTAGTTCTCTCGCAAACGATATTAAAAGTATCTGGAAAAGCAATAGAAAGACTGTAGTACCTAGTGCCTTTAATAATGTTGGCGTTAAGAGATTGGCAACAACTTCTAACACTACAGGTCTTAGCACAACATACTTCCCACCCATAAAAAGTACAATAAACTGTAGGAACATCATATTAGTTGTGAGCGCGGCAATATTGGCATATATGTTATTTGTGAGCAATCCAGCTAAAGCACTTGCGATATTCTGATATAGCTAAAAAGATGAGATTAAATCTTCTTTTTAGATTTACTTGGCAGAGTTCCAGTTTGTACCAATTGCTTGGTTAGCGCTTTTTCGAATGCAGCAACTGCTTTTCTTTGTTCATCAATCGGGTACATTGAGAGTAATTTCTTAGTCTCCTCATGTAGATATTCCACACGTACTTTCGCAACACCTTTATTTAGCATTCCTAATTCTCTTGCTGCTTTCTTAGAAACGTCAATTATACGCTTGCCTCGCCCTTTGTTATGGAAAGGACCACGATCGTTAACCACGACCAAAACAGAACGTTGATTCTCTAAGTTAATAACGCGTACTACGCTAGGCAACTGCAAAGTCGCATGCGCAGCGGTAAAATCTTCTTGGTCATATTTTGATCCATTAGCAGTTTTTTTACCGTGGAACCCAGGACCATACCAAGACGCCAAGCCTTCTTCTGAATAATCAATATCGACCTCAGGAGTATATTTCCTTCCCTTTTGGGCGTAGGTTGAACCTATTTTAAACTCGCCTGTGGCATGTTTTTCATAATCCACATCATTTTCACCTTGTGAACTACCCAATACATCAAACGCACGGACGATGGTAGGCTTTCTCCCATTCGAATTTTCCGATACACAAGCTGACAATATTATTCCTGTTACCAGGAGTGTTATAAAACTGTAAATCTGCATCTATTATTTCTTTATTGGTTAAGCTTTCTTAAGCTGGTCGGCAATTAAAAGGACACTTAGGCTGAAGTAGTAAGACTTATTCCACTTCATTAATACATTAAAGTTTTTGCCAACCAAAAACGTAGGAGCAAGTGTACCATCATTTTCCTGAAATAGCAAGTACTTGTTTTCGGCCAATTTACAGAGCTTTGAAGAATCATTGCAAATACTGTAGTCCAATACCTCTGAATTTGGATTATTATGCGTTTTTTGACCAAATTTCGTCACATCACTACTTCCCAGCTCCCATCCATGAATTTTCAAATAGTTAGCAGCGGAGGCAAAGATATCTTCCTTTGTATTCCAAATGTCTCTGAATCCATCTCCGTTATGATCAACAGCAAAATCTCTAAAACTTGTTGGCATAAACTGACACCAACCCATTGCTCCTGCCCAAGAACCTTTAAAATCTTTATAGCTCAAATCATCTTCTTCGGCGATCTTAATGGCGGCAACCAATTGACATTAGCTTCAGTGTGACAGTCCATAAACACAAGAACGTCTCCGCTAGCCGATCGTGCGCCAGCGAGTCGTGCCGCCATTAATCCAGATCGCTGTG
>CAZVFD010000028.1:7188-18703 GCA_964625465.1 uncultured Candidatus Midichloriaceae bacterium
CCTTCTACCATCAAAAGCGAGGGATGAGATAGAATCAATTATATTAAACTTACCTTGAATTTTTCCATAGTCGCTTTCCATACCAACAAGCGCAACTATCACTTCGGGCTCAACTCCATAACTTTGGGAAACTTTTTCAAGCACAGACCTGTTCTTTTGCAAGAACTCCCTGCCCTTTGCAACCTTAGTGTTGAAACCTATATTATTTAAGTACCCTTTAAAATCTAGGGTTGATTCGGGCTGCTTTTTATCAAGCGCAACAACCCTATCATTTAAATTCGCCTTTTCTAGTAATTCCAATGCCTTAGACGAAGGCTGACTATTCAGCTTAGTTTGAACAAAGCATTCTTTCCAACCATCAAAAGTTATATAAAAACATTCTTCAGAGGCAAGAGCTATACCACTCAAGAACGAAAAAATACTAAGAAGAAATATTTTCTGAAAAATATTTTTCGAATTTACCAGATTCTTTTTTATGTTCATCGGCATTCTCTAAAGGTTGTTTTCTTTTATTTATATTTGGCCAAGATTTAGAATATTCACTATTAATTTCCTGCCACTTGAGATTGTCTTCAGACGCAGGCTTTATGGCTTCAGCTGGGCATTCAGGCTCACATACACCACAATCAATACATTCATCAGGATTGATCACCAACATATTATTCCCTTCATAGAAACAGTCAACCGGACAGACCTCTACACAGTCACTATATTTACACTTAATACAATTTTCTGTAACAACATATGCCATTTTTAAAAACCTTTACTTGATTTTATTTTTATATGAAAGTATATTCTCCAGACCTTATACATGAAAAATTCATTTTTTCAAGGTTAACATGCGGATGTGGCGGAATTGGCAGACGCCCTAGACTTAGGATCTAGTGTCGCAAGACGTGGGGGTTCAAGTCCCTTCATCCGCACCACTTTAATTTAAATGAGATCATGGCAAAAGTACTTTTGATAAAAGCCGAAGAAAATAAAAACTTGATGGATCTCATCGAGCAAGGTGCTATAAGCGCCTTAGAATCTCTTAAAGTAGTGCATGACATGATTGTAGTTCCAAGCATATTGGAGATTCCATCTGCAATTAGTTTTGCAATTGATTCATCTGACTACGAAGGCGTAATTTGCATAGGCTGCCTTAAAGAAGATTCAAACTCACTTATGGAACAAGCTATATATAGCGAAGTTCTAAGAGCAATAAACGAATTTGCTGTACACTATGTAATCCCCGTGGGAATGGGAATTGGCTATTTCACAAAAAAAGATAAAGCTGAAAAAGCTACAGAACTTGGCAGAAAAGCTGCGAATGCAATAAGCCACATGGTTAAATTAAAAAGACATTTCAATGTCCTCGAAGAAGATAGATATGCCATCGGACAAAAACATAACTAAACCCCTTTATTCCAAAAAGTATCAAGAAAAACGTACCGCTCGTGTATTAGCAGTACAAGCTCTATATGCACATCAGTACATATTAGAGGGCACCACTTTAGATCAAGTAATTTATGATTTAATAAAAGATTCCAAGTCACAGGAAGTTCTCAGTAAGCTTAGTGACTCAGACGAAAAACTTGTGATTAACTTAGCTCGTGGCACAGAGAAAAACATAAGCGAACTTAAGGAACTTATTTCAAAACATCTATCAAAAGATTGGCGATTTGATCGCCTAGGCAAAGTTATGCAATCCATACTTTTGGTAGCTGCATACGAGATGCAAATGAATGCTGACGTTGACAAAGCTATTATAATTAATGAATACCTCGAGATTACAAAATTGTTCAATCACGAAGGTGAATCGGGATTCGTTAACAGCGTCCTTGATGGCGTCTCGAAAAGCTTGTTGTAATTACAGCTGACTTCATCGAAGGCAAAAAACTAATAGAATTTTTGCCATTTAGGGGTATAATCCATCTCGAGAGATAAATGGTTGGAAATGGCTTTAATTGTACAGAAATTCGGCGGGACTTCGGTAGGTAGTATTGAGCGCATCAAAAATGTCGCGCAATTAGTGAAAGCCGAGCGTGATATTGGTAATCAGGTCGTCGTCGTCGTATCTGCAATGTCTGGGGTTACCGACCAACTTGTTGGCTTGGTTTCCCAGCTCAGCAATACAGCCAATGATAATGAACGTCAGGAGTATGACTCTGTAGTCGCCACAGGAGAAAATGTAAGCTCTGGGCTTGTGGCACTTGCGTTAATGAATTTAGGCCTGAAAGCACGCTCATGGCAGGGTTGGCAGATTCCTATCTACACAAATGAATTTTTTAGCCAAGGTAAAATCCAAGGTATTGATCCTACAAAAATTATTGCTTGCTTGGAGGATAACGAAGTGCCAGTAATTACTGGTTTTCAAGGCGTTTACAACGGCAGAATAGTTACATTGGGTAGGGGCGGATCAGATACATCGGCTGCAGCAATAGCTGCCGCCATTAATGCTGATAGGTGCGATATATATACCGATGTCGACGGGGTTTATACCGCCGACCCGCGCGTGGTACCAGCAGCGCAGAAGTTGGATAGAGTATCATACAAAGAAATGCTCGAGATGGCTGCAAGCGGAGCGAAGGTTTTGCATCCACGCTCTGTTGAAATCGCCGAAAAATATAATTTGCAAATGCAGGTTCTTTCTAGCATGAAAGGCGGTAAAGGCACACTTCTGGTGAATGAAAATGATTCATTGGAAAGTCAAAGAATCACTGGTGTTTCAGGGACGAAAAAGATCTGTACATTTAATATTGAAGACGCCTCTAAAGCACTAGGAATATTTACCGCATTAAATGCTGCTAACGTGCATTTGGACATGTTCAACCAAAATATTGGTTCTGATAACCTAACAATTATAATCCCAAACCATGAAAAGATTCCTGCGGAAAATGTGTTAGGGAAGCTTTGTAAATACAGCGTGATTGAAGAGCTTGCGAAGGTTTCGATAACTGGCAGTGGTTTGCAGTCATCATCATCTATTGCACAAAAAGTGTTTCAAATTTTAGCTGAGCAGGGTATAAAGATATTTATGATAACAACAACTGATATAAAAATCAGTATCTTGGTCGAGGCTAATTTTATGGAGACAGCAATGAAAAGTCTTCACACAGCCTTCGGTTTAGATGCAGTTAAGGAGGCGTCATGAATAAATATTTAGTACTTGTAGCTTTAACTCTAGGACTAAGCGTAGCTGGTTGCACAACTAGAGACCCATCTATTTACGATGTTAAATCACCATGTGTTAGTAATGATATGGACGGCAAAGCTCCTTGCGTTCGCAGAAAACCTATTGAAAACGATGTAGCTTAGTACTATACTCCAAGGCCAAAACAATTGGAGTATATAATGGCTATTGAAAATACCTTATCGATTATTAAACCAGATGCAACAAAGCGTAACCTTGTTGGTGCAATCTGCGCTAAATTTGAAGAAGCGGGACTTAGAATCGTTGCGCAAAAAAGAATTCAAATGACCAAAATGCAAGCTGAGAAGTTCTATGAAGTTCATAAAGCTCGCCCTTTCTATGGTGAACTAGTTGAGACAATGACAGCAGGTCCTGTAGTTGTGCAAGTTCTTCAAGGTGAAGGTGCGGTGTTGCTTAATAGAAAAGTTATGGGTGCAACAAACCCTAAAGAAGCAGATGCTGGAACAATTAGAAAAGAATTCGCTCTAAGTATTGGCGAAAATTCAGTTCACGGTTCTGACTCTTCTGAGAATGCAGCAATCGAAATTGCATTCTTCTTCGACTATTCTGAAATCGTTGGATAATTAATGGAATTTGTGGTTGCAGCGTTATTTGGCGTTCTGTTTGGTAACTATGCAACCACTTACTACCACCGTATTCCACTAAGAAAACCTATAAACGGTTTGAGCAAAAAGAAAGGGCAAGTACCTCACTGCTCGGTATGTGGACACTCACTAAAATTCTATGAATATTTCCCAGTTTTAAGTTGGATCTTCACACGCGGTAAATGCAATTACTGTGGCGTAAAAATTGACCCAGTGTACGCAATACTAGAAATATCTACCATGTTCTTTGCAATACTTTTATATATTGCTCGAGGCATTGACCTTTTATTTCCTAGTTGCTTATTACTTATTTGTTCCCTGAATTTGCTATTCGCGCTTTATTACAAACACTCAAAATTTTATAGACAGGTTGTAGTAGTATCTATATTACTTGCCGTCATAATATTTTGGCAGCTGCACTATGAGTTTACCTAAAGGTTTCGTTTATTTATCAGATATTGATCCAACCATAAAACAGGAAATGTTTTACTGTTCGGACTTCAATTTTGTTGGACGCAAAATTAACGGCTATGTCAATCCTGTTGCCATTTTAACAATTGAAGCTGCAACAGCTTTGAAAAAAGTTCAGCAAGAAGTGCAGGAAAAAGGTTGGTGCTTAAAAGTAATTGATGCCTACCGCCCACACCGTGCTGTGGAAGATTTTTGGAATTGGGCATTAGATCCAAATGATCTAAAAATGCAGAAGATTTTCTATCCTAAATACACTGACAAATCACAGATTTTTGCTGATGGTTATTTAGCGAAGTTCTCTGGGCACTCGCGTGGAAGCACAGTCGATTTGACCATTGTCGATGCAAATGGAAAAGAAATCGACATGGGTTCGCAGATCGACATGTTAGATGAAATTTCCAACACAGTTTCTCCACTTATTTCTGCGGAAGCGCAGGCTAATAGACTGTACTTAAAAGATGTGATGGAAAAACAAGGTTTCGATAACTACCGCAAAGAGTGGTGGCACTTCGCACTTCTCAACGAGCCATTCCCAAGAAGGCCTGAAGATCATTTTGATTTTTTGGTTGCGTAATTTTCTATAAGTCTTCGGGGGGATTGTGTATGTATTTCAACCACTTAGTAACTAGAGTATTAAAAGTTTAACCTCTAAGTATTTGATATTCATCCGAAATTACTGTAAAATACGCGAGTTCATTAATTAGGGGGAATAGGCAATGAAACACATGTATTTAGAAGCAAATGTACTTGGGCAAACATATCTTCATTTTGCAGCAGCACAAAATTACATAGCAACTTTTGAAGAATTCTTTAATGGAGTCATGCTCGGCAAATTTGATATTAGAGAATTAAGAAGGATTGATAACAACGGGTATGACCCACTCGCCATTGCTGCTATCGGCGGCAGCGATAGGATTATTGACCTCACTATTAGCAAGCTAACATCAGTTTTTACTGGTGCAATGAATGATATTGCAAAAGCTCCTATAGCAAAAGACGGCAAAACTATTAAACAAATTGTTTTCGAAGAAATGACAGCAGAGAATGTGGCACTAAGCAAATTTGGTATGACTGCAGAGAATCTATCAAGGGCATCTAGTGGGCTTGTAAAATTAGATTTGAGATTAAGCGCTATGCTAGCCTGTGCACAAAGCCCTATAAGTACTGCATCATCTCTAGCAGCATCACATTCCACAGCAATCAGCACCACAATTGCTGCTGGCAATGGTTCTAATGAAATTATCGCCAACGTAGCAAGAGCATTAGCAGCGTCGTACATTGCATTAAGGAGAGCAAACAGTTCTCGTAGCTTATTTTAAGCACTTTTAGGATGGAATTTTTTATAAGCGGCGATTAAATTCTCAGCATCAACTTTAGTATAACGCTGAGTTGTAGAAATGCTTTGGTGACCTAACAATTCTTGTATGGTTCTTATATCACCACCATTGGCCAGCAAGTGTGTTGCGAAGCTATGACGAAATGCATGGGGTGAAGCGTGCTCAGGAAGATTTAAAAACCCGCGCAGCTTTTGGATCTTGTGTCTGAATACATCGGGATTTAATTTTTTCCCCTTCGCACCCAAGAACAAATGATTTTCCAAATTATACGGACAGTCAGTTATATAATCGGCTATGGACTTTTTGACGAAGTCCAAAACTGGTACGATTCTCTCTTTACCGCCTTTACCTTTAACAAGAAGCTGCGAGTTTTCAAATTGGGAGAGGTCGCTTCTTTTAAGTGATAAGACCTCGCTTATGCGTAATCCTGCGCCGTACATTAGTGATAAGATTGCGACGTCGCGCTTGCCAGTCCAATCTTCAGATAAAACCTCTATTTTGCTTGTTGATTCCAAAGCCAATTCTTTTGATAAAGCTTTAGGTAAAGGTTTTTCCTTGTTAACAATCTGAATACTAAAGATAGCTTGATTTTCAATGCCATGATGCACTTTCAGGTATTTGTAAAAATTGCGCGTTACAGATAGAGCTCTAGCATTTGATGTGGATTTTAAATTTTCTTTTTTACGTAAAGCAAGCCACGATCGAAAATCCTGTATAGAAATATTTTCTAAAAGTTTTTGGGTTACTTGTTCTCCGTAATGGCTGCTTATAAATGACAAAAAGTAGAAAAGATCAGTCAGATAGGCTTTTGTCGTATGTGCAGAATACCTTTTTTGATGGGAGAGATAAGTTATCCATTCCTTAATCAAATTGCTGACAAATAAATTTACACTTATGGACATAGTTACTCCCTTTCATCTTGAATTTAGCTGTTGAGAGCGCTTAAAATCAAGTGTTAATTGATTTTTTGCGATATTAAGTTACAATGATGGGAGCAAATATTAAAGCTGGAGAATCGTCATAGCAAATTTTTATCATAAATATGATCTACCATCTTCCGTGAAATTAGTTGGAGATCTGGCAATCGATACAGAAGCCATGGGATTAAATAACCATAGAGATCGTCTGTGCGTTGTGCAGATATCTGATGGTAATGGGGATGCTCACGTAATTCATTTCCCTACAGTAAAATTCGAAGCTCCAAATTTGAAAGCACTTTTGCAAGATGAAAAGCGCGTTAAGATTTTCCACTATGCTCGTTTTGATGTGGCGATATTAATGCACTATCTCAAAGTTGATTTAAATAACATTTATTGTACGAAAATCGCTTCAAGGCTATCTAGAACATTCACAGACCAACATGGTCTAAAGGATATTTGCCATGATTTATTAAATGTTAAAATCAGTAAACAACAGCAAACTACCGATTGGGGCGCTGAAGAGCTTACAAAAGATCAAATAGCCTACGCGGCAAGCGATGTGCTTCATTTGCATGAATTACGCAATAAACTTTCGCCGATGCTCAAAAGAGAGGGGCGCATGGAGCTTGCGCAAAAATGTTTTGATTTTATTCCATCGCGTGCAAAACTCGACTTATTAGGCTGGGTAGATTTTGATATATTTCAGCACTAATTTGACTTGTAGTTAAAGCTTTTTAAAAGAGTCATGCAATTCCTAAGTATTAAGACTGGACAACCACGTCGTGCTTCGCACTCCTCGTTGTGACAAAAACTCGGTCATGGCGAGCGTAGCGTGGCCATCCAGTTCTTTGCTTGCTTCTACAAGATGATAAGAATATAAACTTTTTAACGCCTTAGTTTTAAGCTTCCAACTCATTACCACCTAAAAAGCTTGGTAGGTGGTGTTCTAGATATATAATCGCTTTAGGGTCTTTAATAGATGACTGTTGGAGAGCTTGTTGCGCACATTCTGCTTTTACTATCTCTTCTTTTCCTGACAAATCTATTATTTTATACTCACTAATATGAGTTTTAAGTTTCATGGATTTAGCAGAAGTAAACTCATTGAAGTTCCTTAATGAATCCAGTGCAGAATCATCCACTTCCCAAAATGGCAAAAATTGACGATCTGGCGTTGATTCGTTGATTATCACTGTCTAAAGTTTGTTCTTCTATGCAATTTCCATTCTAATATAATATATACAAGTCATCAACATCAAGATTCGTAATATAAAAATTGACCATTTTTATCAGCGTCAACCAACATTGATTTGGTAAATCTCGGCAAATAAATACAATGATGTAAGCTATCGGGAAGCTCGCCCTTCCAACACAATCCTTCGGCATCTACAATTTCCGCCTTCTGATTTACACTTTGTGCTAAAATCTTATCTATACTCTTCTTAGTTATACTTAGATCAATAGCTACTTTTACTTCCTTAGGAGGGAAGTCAGAAAGTGATCTAATGTTTGCTATTTTACTGAAATCTATACGCTCTGCAGTGTTGTTAAACTCAAAATCTAGAATTGTATATATAGTATGATCTTTATAGTCACCTGGCTCAATAACAAAAGTATCATTCCCAGCCCCACCTCTAATACTCTTTGCCCCAGACCCCTGTAAATATATGATATCGTTCCCTATCCCTCCATCTACATAATCACACTCTCTAAGATTATCAACTTCTCCACCTCCTGTATAAATTATATCATCACCTCCTTCACCAACACTAACATCACATCCAAGCCCTCCATCCAAAACATCGGCACCATTGCTACCTAATAAAGTGTCATCGCCATCTTCACCATGGAAGTTAAGACCATCCCCACTAACCAAGGGATCAAGCCACGCATTCAGTATATCATTACCTTTACCTCCAAAAACAATATCTTTACCTCCTCTGCTAAAAAAGAAATCATCCCCATCACTAAATCTCACGAATTCGCTACCTTCACTACCAAGCAGATATGACTTGGCATTCAGGCAATAGACAATCCAATTCTTTTGATTATTAAGATTCAACTCTTCTGCTCCTTCATGAAGAATAATACTTTGACTCTTTTCTTTATCATCTGCACTGTAAATAAATCCATTTACCTTGTATTGATCACCTAAAAACCAGTTAACTACTCTTAAAGATGATTCTCCATTCTTATGTATCATCAACAAATCATTTTGGCTTTTTGAAAAAGATAGATCTTCAAGTTTTATTGAAGATGACAACAAAACAAAATCTTTCATTTCACCTCGATTTTTACCATGACTCAATATCGTGTCGTTTCCAGATTTTTCTGAGAAAATATAAAGATTATTACCTGTACCTCCTCTTAAAATATCGTTACCTAAGCCGCCATCTAAAACAGTTTTGCCTTTGCCACCTATGAGCTCATCATTACCTTTATCGCCATAAAGTATGTAATTTTTATTTCCTAAAGCAGAAAATTTATCATTCCCTATATTGCCGAAAGCAATTTCTGCGTTAATTGAATCTAAGTCTAAAGTTACGCTATCTTGCCCTTCTATTATTACGGTATCTTCACCTTCACCCGCATCAATTTCAGATGTAACATCTTGATTATCAAAAAAAATAAAATCATTACCTTTGCCAGCTTTAATTGTGTCTTTTCCAAGTCCACCAGTAATAATATCATCTGCGTCAGATCCTATTAGAGTATCATTCCCAGCGTTTCCATGGAGAATTACCGCTTTAACACCAGATCCATCAAATAAATCATCACCTGCATTTCCATATACCGCTTCTAAGTTGCTTTTATTTAAATTTAGATTGGCACCTCTTGAATCTGATATAAAGGCAACATCAAAACCTTCGCCTGAGTCTACTATTTCATCATCTTTATCAATAAACAGAATATCGTGACCAGCACCAGTTTTTATTGTGTCTTTGCCAGCTCCGCCTTTGACCCAGTTATTTCCTGATTGAAGAGTTACTTCATCATCACCATCACCAGTATCAATTAAAGCACCTTTATGTTTCGCTATCGTAATTTTATCATCATGACTGGTAGCGATTATTGCATCAAAATTACTATCTTCTACATCCATAATTAATGCTTCTTCTTTATTTGCATCAAATAAAGATTCTTGCTCTCCATTTTGGAAGTTGATGCTTATTGTACTATCTTCCTGATTAAACGTTACACCATAAGAGCTGTGAGCCATTGCCCAGTCATATATCGTTGTTGAATTACCATTTGCAAAACTGGCTTTGGCTAAATTTGCAATATGATTTTCTTGAGCGAATTTTTCTTCTGGCAAAGTGAAATTCAAGCTTATTGATATTATACCTTTTTCAGCCAGTGAACTTATTTCATTCACTTCAGCAACCCCATTTTGATTGAGATCTTGCCAAATTTTCAATTTGGAAAACTCATCGTCCTTGTTATCAAGTATGTTGTCTTTATTGATATCAAATTTGTTTTTTAAAACATCAAAATCTGTTTTAGCAGTTGTATCCAGTTTTGTAAGAATTACTTCTTTTGCCTCTGTAATGATGTTGTCATCATTTTGGTCATAAAATAGAATTCCATCTTCTTTATCAACCCAAGAAACATTTTCTAGATACTCGTCATCATTAACATCGAAGAACGTTGATGACTCATTTAGGTTAATAAACTTAATGCCATCGTCTTTTAAATCAATTGCAACAGGTCTTGCAAAGCCAACTTGTATGGTAAAACCACCATTTGGTGCTGTATATTGTGCTGCTCTTCCATGTGGTATGTAGCTTTGCGTCCAGCTGTTTGTAAACGCAGGTGTAGGCTGGGATTTTACAACTTGCCAACTGTAATCTAATTTAAATGGCCTACTTATAAAATCCTTTTGCATATTATAATATGCAAAATTAAATGGTTCTTCTTTTGGCTGGTACTTTTGCTTAAATTGATCGAAACCTGATACGTATTCTTTCTGAGTAAAGGGGTTATAAGTATTCATAAAACCCATTATTTTCAGACTTTTTAGTTTTTCCATAACATCTTGACTAGGGACATAGTTGCCGCGCCAGTCTGTGAAGGGTGTGAAAAGATTGCCTTGTAGACTATTGAAGCTTATATATTTGCCACTGATAAATGAATCAAGCACTGGGTTTTTAAAATAATCAGATGGCATATTTTGCTTGTTAATACTTTGGAAAGAACCAGTAAGTTTGTAAGGGTCAAACCAGTTTTTCTTTTCACTAGTAGAGCAATATAAACTCCCACAAACATTTTCGTGTGAGTTGCTTACAAAAGAGTGGTGGCCTGTGTTTTTAGGGTTAGTAAATTGAGGAGCTATTTTATATGAATTTTTCAAGCTAAAGTCGTTCTTAGCTTGTTCATCCAATGCAAATTCGTACTCGTAATTCTCTATTCGCGAAACATCTATTCCGTATTTTTTAGCAACCTCTTCAGGAGATTTATAGTTTGAACTTATAACATGCTCTTTTGGAGAGTTGGCCAATACTTTCGATACAAATATATCTGAACCTGCCTCTAGTCCTAGAGGCCAATCTTTTGGATTTAATGAGTTCTTTGGCATTCCAGTTTGTTGATCAAAATTCTCAATAATGTTTTGAATACCATGTTGATGCAAGGTATATTTTGAGTAGTGATATTTATTAACTCCATCTAATGGTGATTCAAAAACAACTTGAGTTGGCATCACTATATGCTTACCAGCAGTGTTGACCAAATTCGGAGATGAAACGAAAGACACTATTTTACTTTTATGGCTTTCTATTTGCTCTAAAGGAAACAATTTTGCTGCAACATTTCTTGCGCCTGGGCTTTCAACAGAAAACACTGGCAGATTGGTTGCAATACCCGTTAATTCCGCATGTGCAGCACCTTTGGAGTGGCCTACTACAGTGATGCTTTTGTCCTTAAACTGGCTTTGAATAGTTTGGGTAAATTTTAAAGCATACTCATATTGATCAGGAATCTTATTAAACCAAATGCTAATGTCATCAT
>CAZVFD010000029.1:0-8637 GCA_964625465.1 uncultured Candidatus Midichloriaceae bacterium
AACTAACTTGAGCTATTGTAGCATTTAAGATTGCTTTATATATACTTTCAGATACTGGTTTAGAACAAAATCCAAAGTTCCAAAATGCTCTGGTAGGTGATATTTTAAGAGGATTACTATTTATAAATTGAACAATCTCTTTCTCTGTATTTGTATTAGTACTATAATATCCGTAGCCAAGTTGAAGTTGTTGTAGCTCTCTATCAGCAGAACCAACATCAGATAATTGTAGCATAAATGGTAAAACTAAATTCCCTTCTAGCTTAGATTAGCAAAAACTGTGCAACTATTTGCTTGAAGTCTCTTTAGACGGCGCGACACCCCTAAAAAGTTCGATTTCTTCAGTGAACGAATAACCATTTTGTCTAAACTGCTCTTTCATTCCTATAATATCATGTTCGGCAACTCCTAAATTTTTTAATAGAGCGCCACCAAGTTGCAAACCTGTCTCAATAGTCGCAGGAACAACAATACTTGCTCCTAATTTTTTAAGTCCGTGACCATGTTTAAAGTCTTCAGCTCGAACTATCACTTCAAGATCTTCGAAATTAGTTGAGATCGTTTTTACTGCTTTTCGCAAAGCGACTTTGTCATTCATTGTTAAAATAATTGAAGATGCTCTGCCCGCACCTACAGCCCGAAGTACATCACTATCACTTAAGTCACCATGATACACTGGAAACCCTTGGGCTCTTGCCTTTTTAACCAGTTGCAGATCACCATCAACAGCAACATAATTGAATTGGTGCTCAGATAACATATATGCAATAACTCGCCCTACTCTACCAAAGCCGGCAATAATAATATGCCCATCAAGATCGCTAATCCCTTTAAATTCTTGGTTAGCATCTAGATCTTCACTGGAGTCAATTTTCTCTTCCAACCACGCTCCGATAATTGATAGAAGCGGCGTAATTGCCATTGTTATAGCCACTATTACTAACAATAGCTGTGATGCTACTTGCGATAGAATGTTTTGCTTCGCAGCAAGACTAAATAAAATGAAAGCAAATTCACTGCCTTGTCCAAGTAGTAATGCAGAATGGATTGCTGCCCCTTGTCTAAAACGGAATAGAATACAAAGCACATAAATGATTATGCCTTTTAATATTAGCAAGCCCATCGAACCAAGTACGATAGTAGTAACTTGAGATTTAATCTCATTTAAATCTATAGACATTCCTACAGATAAGAAGAATAGACCAAGCAATAAACTCTTAAACGGCATTATACTTGTTTCGACCCGCGCTCTATATTGAGTTTCTGCAATTAAAATTCCCGCTATAAATGCCCCCATAGCTGTAGAAAGACCCAATTCGCTAGTTAATAGTGCAGCCCCTAAAACTATCAATAAAGTAGTGGTAACGTACACCTCCTCACTCTTAGCTGAACCAATAAGCGCAAAGAATGGCCTTAATAGTACCCTACCCGCTATTGTAATAATTATAATGGCAACAAAAGCCTTTAAACCTGCTATACCCAATGTTCCTGCGAAGTTATCCTGTGAGCTTGCCATAATTGGTAGAATCGCTAAAAGCGGAACTACTGCAAAATCTTGCATTAATAAAACCGATAGTGACAATCGCCCTACTTGGGTAGCTTGCCTTTTAGTCTCTGACAACACTTGCAGTACAATGGCAGTTGAAGAAAGAGATAGCGCACCAGCAATTATTATTGATACATCTAATTTCAAAGCCAACCAATGATGTAATATTAGCGCAACTATGGTTGAAGTCATGAACAATTGTAGCCCACCGAACCCAAAAACATGCCAACGCATTTGTACAAGACGTTCAAACGTTAACTCTAAACCAATCACAAATAACAGGAATACAACCCCAAATTCTGAAACACTAATTGCGTACTGCGTATCAGTAATTAGCTTGAAATGCCCTATAAATGCACCTAACACTAGATAACCAAGTACTGGGCTAAGTTGCAATCTTCTAGATAAGACAACGTTTATAATAGAAACGGTGAGTAATATTAATATATCGCTGAGATAACTTAGATTATGCATTTATGGATTTTTTTATGTTATTATAATCAAGATAACATCAATGAATGATAATGAAAACAGCTTTAATCACAGGTGGAGCAAAAAGAATAGGTAAGGAAATAGCCTTACATTTAGCACAAGCAAATTACAGAGTTATAATTCATCATCACACATCTAAAGAAGAAGCCTTAGAGCTGCAAAAGCAAATACCAAATTCTCAATTAGTCTTTGGGAATTTGCAGCACTCAGATGCAGCAAGATTTATCCTTGATCAAGTCGATGGAAAAGTTGACGTTTTAATAAACAATGCATCAATTTTTGAAAATGATTCTTTAGAAAACTTTACCTATGATAGGTTTTTAAAATCCATGATGATTAATCTTTATGCCCCAATGTCTTTCACAATGGAAATGCAAAAACGGTTCGATTCAGGTGTTATAATAAATATGCTAGATGCATGGGCTGCGGATCATCCAAACAATTTCCTATCATATTGCATGTCCAAAAATTCTCTAAGAGAGTTTACTTTACAGGCCTCTAAGCAGCTAAAAGAAGGTTTTAGGATCAATGGTATTTTAATTGGCGCAGCTTTACATAAAGAAGGATACCCAAAAGAATTTTTCGACAACCTACAGAAAAAATACCCCTCTTCACCAGAAGGTATTTGCAAAGCCATCGATAATATATTATCTGATAATCAGATAAACGGAGAGCTCATAAAATGCAAATAGGCGCGGTAGAACAGTTAATTAAAATTATAGCAAAGCTTCCTGGGCTTGGACCAAGATCTGCACGTAGAATCGCGCTACATTTGATTAAAAACTCACAAAACTTGATGCTACCTCTCGCAGATGTTATTAAACAGGTTGCGCAGGAGATTAAAATTTGCGAGACATGTAGCAATATTGATATCGTATCGCCCTGCTCCATCTGTACTAGCGATAAGCGTGATCCCAATCAGCTTTGTGTTGTAGAAGATGTTACAGATCTGTGGGCTATGGAGCGTGGCAATATTTTTAAAGGGTTTTATCACGTTCTAGGTGGAACACTTTCTGCTCTTGATGGTAGAACTCCTGAAACTCTAAATTTTGAATCCCTAAAACAAAGAGTCGCCAATTCGGATTTTAAAGAAGTAATTATTGCTACCAATGCCACATTAGAAGGCCAAACAACAGGATTTTATGTGGTAGACTTACTAAAACCATACAATATCAAAACCAGCAGGCTTGCCAACGGCATACCAATGGGTGCAGAGCTAGATTATATGGACGAAGGGACACTAAGCCTCGCCCTAAAAATGAGGCAGGATTTTTGAGCTTCTGTCATGCTGAACTTGGTTCAGCATCTAATAAGACTGGATCCCGACACGAAGTGCTGCAAAGCTAAACAAGTTCGGGATTACATTCTCAAATTAGAAATCCATTCCGCTAATAATTTTTCAAGACCTTAATATTTCTGTAACATTTCTAGTGTACAATGGTTTTTTCAAAAAAAAATAATTTAGGAAGTTATGGCCGCATATAAAAGAGTACTTTTAATTGGATAAGATATTGATAGCCCCATCACTAAGGAGCATTGCAACAAAGATTGTATAATTATAGGTGGGGAAGAAAATGGGTTTTCTTTCAACGATCTTAATGTTTGAAAAGACAAAATAGATTTTACAACAAGGATAGATATAAATGCCCACGGCGGCGCAAACCATTTAGGACTTCATATGGTGAGAACAAATAGTGATGCTGAATACACTTTATCACTATTATCAAAGCTAAGTTCGTTAGCAAATTCTAAACAATTGTATATCCATCTTTGGAGTTGCTATGGGGGTGCGGCAAATAAAGAGGCGGATAAATTGTCAAGTGGCTCAATTTTCGTCACTCACATCTCAGAAAACAATCCATCACTAAGTGCCTTCACTAGTTACGCTCTCACTCAATCATTTTCGAAAAGTAGAAGTAGTGATCACTTTGCTGAATTAGCAAAAGACATATTGGTTAATTCTATGCAACCGTCTACCATTAACATAAATAATGGAAACTATATAGCACAACTAGGTTTTGCAATAAACTTTGATTTAACAGAGCTTATATCTAATCCCAGAAAGCTGATTTCAGAAAAATTAGAATCCTTAAAAAAACAGGCTGAAGTTCAAAATATAAAATTTGTATCACCTACCTTTCCTGATGATGAAATTCATAATTTTGTCAAAGGATACATAATACAACAAGCTAGTATTGGCAGTAGTGAACTAAAATTTTTTTTACAAAACCCGCACATTTCTGAAGAAGAGCTGAAGATTCTTTTAAATGATAATCCATTCAAATATTCCTCACTACAAGAAGCTTCAGATAATGGTGATGTGGAATTAGTTGAGCTATTAATCAAGGCTGGGGCTAATTTAAATTTTGTTGATAAAAATGGAGTAACTGCCTTATTTCAAGCTGCACAAAATGGGGATAAAGAAGTAGTTCAGTTGTTGATTAAAGCTGGGGCTGATTTAGATATTGCTAGGAATGTTGGAGCTACAGCTTTACATGCAGCAATTTGTTTGGATAAAGACATAATTGCCGAAATGCTGTTTAATAAACATATGGAAATTGAGCGAAATGTTGAAACATTAATTGAAAAAACTAGTAAAATTATAAAGAAATTCTGCCCTAGTGAGTTAGATGATTTTCAAGCACTTGTTGCAAACTATGAATTAGAATATGCTCATACAGAGCTTTAATTGATAACGTAGTTTGCTTTCAGCAAACCATCTTTAGTGTAATGAATGGTCTAGCTCCTTTCCCCGACCCTTTCCCGCTGCACCCATTCATTACTTAGCGCCTGCGGCGCGTGCACCCTTTTTAGATAGGTATTTATAGATAAGTGAAGAGACGCAAATGAATTTTTCATCAACCTTCCCCGATAAAAAAATTAAAAATTCATTTGTTGGATCTTTTATGAAAGACGATGCTTTCCTAAATAGCAAAAAAGCCCAAGTTTCCCGAGGCTTTTTAAAAATGTCACTGCGAGGAACGAAGCAGTCCAGTGAATTATAAAGACTGGATCGCCACTCTCCTCTCGCGATGACGTGATTACCTATTAGAAATCCATCCCGCCGCCGTGTGGCATATGACCGCCACCCATAGCAGGCTTGTTTTCTTCTGGCTTATCTGTAACAGCAGTTTCCATTGTCACCAATAGAGCCGCTACCGAAGAAGCACTCTTAAGCGCTGTACGCACGATCTTTGTTGGATCAACGATACCAGACTTAAATGCATCAACGTATTCACCGTTTTGCGCATCATATATTCTGTTATCATTTGCAGCTTCTGTAAGTTTAGAAACTACCAAAGAACCATCTTGACCAGCATTCTCAACAATCTTACGCACTGGAGCAGAAAGCGCCTTACGTACGATATTGATACCAGCTTGCTCATCCTCATTGCCGCCTTTAAGCTTATCTAAGCATTTTGCAGCATAAAGAAGAGTACAACCGCCACCTGGAACAATACCCTCAGCAAGAGCTGCTTTTGTAGCGTGATACGCATCTTCAACGCGATCTTTTTTCTCTTTCACTTCCATTTCTGTGATACCGCCAACTTTAAGAACCGCAACACCGCCAGCTAATTTAGCAAGACGCTCTTGTAGTTTCTCTTTATCGTAGTCAGATGTAGATTCTGCAATCTCAGCTTTAATTTGGTTGCAACGAGATTGAATATCTTTCTTGTCACCAGCACCGCTAACAACTGTTGTATCATCTTTTGTAATGATAACTTTCTTAGCTCTACCAAGATCTTTCAATGTTACATTCTCAAGTTTATGGCCTAGTTCTTCGCTAACAACCATACCCCCAGTAACGATTCCTAAATCTTCAAGCATCGCTTTTCTACGGTCGCCAAAGCCAGGAGCTTTAACAGCAGCAACTTTCAAACCACCACGCAGTCTGTTTACAACTAAAGTTGCAAGCGCTTCACCTTCGATGTCTTCAGCGATAATGATTAGCGGCTTACCAGATTGCGCAACAGCTTCTAATACTGGAAGCATTTGCTGTAGGCTGGTTAGTTTTTTCTCATGCAATAGAATGTATGGGTTTTCATATTCACAAACCATTTTTTCAGAATTTGTAATGAAGTAAGGCGATAAATAACCTCTATCAAAATGCATACCCTCAACAACTTCCACTTCAAAAGTGTCGCTTTTGTTGGCTTCTTCAACTGTAACAACGCCATCACGACCAACTTTTTCGAATGCTTGAGCGAGCTTCTCACCAATTTCCTTATCACCATTTGCAGCAATTGTTGCAACTTGCGCAACTTCCGCATTTGATTTCACAGGACGAGAACGCTTAGCAATTTCAGCATCCATGGCTTTTGCAGCCATCTCGATACCACGGCGTAGATCCATTGGGTTCATACCAGCAGTAACAAGTTTTACACCTTGAACAACCATCTCTTTTGTAAGAGCTGAAGTTGTTGTTGTGCCATCACCAGCATTGTCATTAGCTTTGCTTGCAGCGTCTTTAAGCATCTGCGCACCTAGATTTTCCCATCTATCGCTTAGCTCAATTTCTTTAGCGACTGTGACACCGTCTTTTGTGATTTTTGGACTACCGAAAGATTTTTCGATAACAACGTTACGCCCTTTTGGCCCAAGTGTTACTGTAACCGCGTCAGCAGCAATGCACACACCTTGAGCAACTTTATTTCTAGCGTCACTTCCATTTAATATTAATTTAGCAGCCATTTTTC
Source organism: uncultured Candidatus Midichloriaceae bacterium (assembly GCA_964625465.1). Classification (GTDB taxonomy): domain Bacteria; phylum Pseudomonadota; class Alphaproteobacteria; order Rickettsiales; family Midichloriaceae; genus CAZLFQ01. Next base: position 6,736 of record CAZVFD010000029.1, read on the forward strand.
TACCTTTTATAATTAATTACGCACCAACAACAGCCAAAATATCTGACTCTTTCATAATCAGGTATTCTTTGCCATCTAATTTGATTTCAGTTCCGCCCCATTTAGCGAATAGGATTTTATCACCTTTTTTAACATCTAGAGGCTGGACTTTCCCATTTTCATCTCTATTTCCACTTCCAACGGCAATAACCTTGCCTTCCATAGGTTTTTCCTTTGCTGTGTCTGGAATAATAATTCCACCAGCGCTTTTTTGCTCCTGCTCTACTCTTTCGACTAGAACCCGGTCGTGTAAAGGTCTGATTTTCATTGTTTTACCTCGAATAATGAAATGTTATTTCGAGATTGTATATAGTCTTACTACACTATAATTCAAGGGCTAATTTTTCAAAAAGCAAAATAAATAGGCAACTCTTCCAATCTCACACAACAATGCAACTAAATCACTTAAGAACGGAAGATTACAAAATCCTTTGTATCGCGCACTCTATCTAACGAACAACGCCCATAGTTTGCAAAATAGTAGGCTATGTCGCCACTAATTCTCAGTAAACGCCTTTCAACTTGCTTTGCATCATTTTTTGCCAATCTAATACAAGCATTTCTTACACTTGCCTCATCTTCACACCCATACCAAGCTTGGTTCACTGTTAGAATATAAGTCTGGTTCGCTTCTTCTGCGGATAAAAAGGTTTTACCTAACATCTTTCTAAACAGAGAAGTATTATGATTATAACCCACACTGTCATGAGGATAAGACATAACAAGTCGTCGAAAAATTTCAGAAGCTATCAGCCATTTGAAATGCTGTACATATTCAATTGAGATATCAGAAAGAATATTTGCTTCACTATTAACTTCTTCTTCCACATCCTGAAAACTTAAAAGACCGCAATCAGAAGTTCTACTATCAAAAAACTCAAAATTTATACTCCTTTTCGTATCTAACATCCTAGTTCTCAGATTTGCAACATCTCTACAATGGCCAAAATAATCCTCAAGAAACGGCAAAATGTTATCCTCAAGTCTGCTAAAGTAATATACCTGATTGTTACCCCCAACATTGCTAAGATGTGTTGTTTTGTATACAGTTGAGAGCAGTATTTTTAGCAATGCCCCATGCATTGCTGGCTCCTCTAAGCTTTTAGGATTTTTTGCCATAAATCTCAAAGAGGAATTTAGGATCATAACCATTTTAGGACTATGACCTATTGAAAAAGCCAAATTCTCTGCAATCGTCAAATGCGCATTAGGATCTTTTAATCGCTTTGACGCCAGACTCATGCCGCTTTGAAAAAAACGATCTGTGCCCAAACGACTAATAAATTGCGACATTCCTTTCATGTTTGATCCTAATAGAATAAAATAAGGACTTAATAAACCTAATTTACGAATATTGCAATAGTAGCTGCTAAATCCTCAAATGCTCTTTTGCCGAGACAAAAAACCTAGTACGAGCCTCTTCATCCAATATTTGAAGCGCTTTATAGATTTTCTGCAACCTAAGTGATTCAGTAAAACCTTGCTCAAATGGATCTTTTAGGCAATCTGCCAAATGCACTGGATAACCTATTTTGTATTGCTTAATTATTAATGATAATGCTGATTGTGTACTCAACCCATACGTATCAGGAGCTTTTATTTCTAAGGAATTAAGAACTGCATGGGCACAATTGTCTTTCATCCTATCATATTCGTCATGTTTTTCTTTGTATTCTTCTACATGCTTTATAAATCCTTCTAAACTTAGATGGTTTTTCATAACCACTAATACTATAAAACCTCCCGCATTGATTAATGGGTTTTCGGATTTTCCATTCGAGTAAATTGAATTCGATATTGAAATTTGATTTGCTAATTTAAAAAAATTCTTATCTGTCGATGTTAATGTTTGGTAATAAGACT
>CAZVFD010000029.1:8647-13000 GCA_964625465.1 uncultured Candidatus Midichloriaceae bacterium
AATAAGACTTCCAACGAAAATCCTGATTAACAAGTTTATATCCATTATAAAAGCAATCTCTTTTTTCTTTCCCAAGCCTCATAACTTTACTTTGATAAGCTCCTTCAATGAGTTTTAAATCGCTATTGAAAAACCCGGATGCAATATGAGGGCTGCCAGGTACTCGTTGCTCCTTATCACCTTTTATATCAATGAACACTGAACTTGCACATGCCACCAAAAAGTTCAAATGGGTCAAATACCCTTCTTTTTGCAGAATATCCTTTATCTGCCCCCTATTTTGCTCCAAAGTATTCTTATCTGCATTAAGCTGAATTAAAAGACCATTTGAAAGCCTTTCTACCCTTGTCTTAAAACCTCTAGTAAAAACCAGCGCCTTCATATATTGCCCCCATATGTATAATTGGCGCAGTATACTGTATTTTCTAACCTTTCGGAAGTCAGCTTGTTAGATTCCTTACCTACTACTTCTATACCCTTGCAAAATAGTGGGGTTTAACATAATATGCTGGGCAAAAATCAAGGAAATTTCAATGACGCAAGTAAGTAATAAATTAGACAATGGAATGATCATCGCGTCCGATACAATGGATAGCATCGAAACAGTTTCAGTTAGTGTATTAGTTAAAACTGGAAGCAGATACGAAGATGAAAAAGTAAATGGCATTTCACATTTCCTTGAGCATATGGCGTTCAAAGGAACCACAAAAAGAAATGCGAGGCAAATTGCTGAAGAGTTTGATAACATCGGTGGACATTTCAATGCATACACCTCGCGCGAGAAAACTGTTTACTACGCAAAAGTTTTAAAAAATGATTTAGAAACTGCAGTAGATATTCTTTCTGATATTTTACAAAACTCAACTTATGATCAAGCAGAGTTAGACAGAGAACGCGGTGTTATACTAGAAGAAATGAAAATGGTAGCAGATACCCCCGACGAACAAGTGTTTGAACATTTCCAAGATTGTGCATATCCAAACCAACCGTTCGGCAGATCTATTTTAGGTACTGCAGATATTATTAAAAGTGTAACGCGTGATGACATCGTTAAATATGTAAACGATCATTATGGTTTCAACAATATTGTGATTGCTGGTGCAGGAAATTTGCAGGCAGACAAATTCAAAGAATTAATTGAAAGAAAATTTAACAATTTCGCACCAAAAACTTCTACATCAAAAGATGCTGCAATTTATAAAGGTGGTGATGTCAGAATTGAAAAAGATTTAGAACAAGTACAACTTGTTTTAGGTTTTGAAGGCGTTCCATATCAAGATAAAGATTATTACAATCAGCAAATACTCTCTATCGTTGCAGGTGGCGGAATGTCATCACGTTTATTCCAAGAAGTTAGAGAAAAACGCGGACTGTGTTATACAATATCTTCATTTGGTTCAAGCTATACCGATTGCGGCATGTTCTCAGTTTATGCAGGAACAAGCGAAACAACTGCTAATGAATTAATCGATGTGACAGCTCAAGAACTATTAAAACTTGGCTCAGACATCCATGAAGAAGAAGTTCGCCGTGCAAAAGCACAATTGAAAGCAGGACTTCTTATGAGTCAAGAAAGCTCTGTAGCACGCGCTGAAAAACTTGCAGGTAATTTCTCCGTGTATGGCAGGTATGTTCCAGTTTCTGAGATTATTGAAAAGATTGAAAAAGTAAGCGTACAGAGTGTTCAAGATTATGCGAACAAGATTTTCTCAAAAGACATGCGCCCAACTGTTGCATCTATGGGTAAAATCAGCAAGCTGTATAGCTATGAGGAGATTGTTAAGAAATTGACAGCTTAAATCGCACAAGCCTAGATAATTGCTGACTCTAGCCTCAAGCTTTCATCACAAATAAAAAGATGCTGAACCAAGTTCAGCATGACAACAGGAGACGCGGTCATCCCGAACTCGTTTCGGGATCTAGCCTTAGGTAACACTGCGCAAAATTTAGTATGACAATATACATTCGCATTCTAGTTGATTAGAGCATAATACATGCCTAGAATGGTATTAGAATGATTGTTATAATCGGTATCTAATGTCTAAAGCTATTGTATTCGACCAAGTAGGCACACCTAATGTACTAAGATACGTTGACGTGCCAGATAGAAAGCCTGAGGCCAATGAAATTCTCATTCGCCATACAGCCATAGAGGTGAATTATGTCGATATTTACCATAGAACTGGTCAGTACAAACTTGATACTAACCCTAAAATTCCCGGCGTTAGCGCTGTTGGCGTTATTGAAAACTATGGAGCAAATGTTAAAGGACTAAATATTGGCGACAGAATTGGCTATGTCACCTCGATTAGTGGTGGAGCATATTCACAAAAAAGATGTTTACCTGAAAAACTTGCGTTTAAAATCCCAGACGATATAAATGACAAGCTCGCCGCTGCAAGCTTAGTCAAAGGTATGACTGCACACTACCTAGCAAATAGGTTATATCTAGCCGGCCCTGGCAGAACAGTTTTAATTCATGCAGCTGCAGGCGGAGTGGGACAACTACTTTCACAATGGTGCAATGACCTAGGAGCAAAAGTAATTGGGACGGTTGGCTCTGACCCTAAAAAAGAAATAGCCTTAAAAAATGGTTGCCACGAAGTAATCAATTATAAAACTGAAAATTGGGTACAAAAAATATTAGATATCACCGAAGGTTTTGGCGTAAATTGTGTATATGACTCTGTAGGTAAAGATGTAGTAGAAGGAAATTTGCAAGTCTTATGCGAAATTGGTTTATACGTGCTTTATGGTCAAGCATCAGGACCAGTCCAAATGGATGTGAACAGACTTGCTCCAAAATCCCTATTTTTCACGCGTCCTTCCTTATTTAGTTACAAGAAAAATCAATCTGAGCTAGTTATCAGTGCGATAGAACTATTCACTAAAATCAGAGAGAAAAAAATCAGACCTACAATATATAAAGAATTCCCACTTGAAAAAGCGGCAGAAGCACATGCATTGCTAGAGTCTAGACAATCAACAGGATCAATTATTTTAATACCATAATGCAAGGCTCAGATAATGCACAAATAGTATATTTCGTAATATTGCTGGTAGCAATATCAGTTGGCTATTTCACAAGCGCAAGACACCAAAACAAACCACTACTCCAATATGCACTAGTGTGGGTTCTAATCTTTATGGTACTAATAATTGGCTATAGTTTCAAAGATCGCTTAATGTCCGAGCTAATCCCAAGCAAAGCAATTGACGCAAATAATATTTTAGAAATAAGGCAGAGCAAGGATGACCACTTCTACCTAGATGCTCTTGTAAATGGTAAGCAAATTAGATTTCTAATAGATACGGGTGCATCGGATATAGTTCTAAATAGTGAAGATGCTGTTACTGCAGGGCTTGACCTTGGACGTCTAAATTTCAATAAAATTTATAACACGGCAAATGGACAAGTTCGTGGTGCATCAGCCAAAGTTGGAACTATACAAATTGGCAAAGTTATATTCCGCGATGTTTCAGTATCGGTGAATGAAGGGCAATTAGATATATCTCTTCTGGGTATGTCATTCCTTGAAAGGTTTAAATCATACAAAGTTGATGGTGATAGACTTTATCTTGAGTATTGAGCACTTTCGCCCACGGCACAACCACTATTCTTTATAGCGATATCTTGAATAACCTGAGCACCTGTGTAAGTTTCTGCACCACTTTGCATCGCTGCCGAACTTAAAAATTCAAGCGCATCTTTTCGATCAGCAATCAGATGTAATAGTAAATTTAAGTCATTTTGCGATAAAAAATATTGCAACTCACGACTTGCCATAGCAGCAAAAAACTCCAAAGATTCAAATCCCATATTAACTAGAAATTTTAGTCCTTTACTAGTGAGCATTTTAAAATGCTCATGGTCTTGAAGTTTCGCTCGTAAGTCCGAATCATCAAAACAATCAGCCATCACAAGTTCCTCAAATAATTCAATAGATCCAGATTCAGACAGTAAATGTTTTTTATTTTGTATTGAGAAAAGATTTAAAATACTTTTTAAAGGACGGTCATGACTATAAGCATCCCATAATTTAACAAATACATCTACATTTAACCCAAGCTCCTTACTAACAAGCAAAATGCGAGGTGTGAGTAGTAAATCTATTACATCTTGGTTAATGTCTAGTGCACGTTGCAAATCTGCAAAAGAGAATGCTTCTTTAGTTGCCCGTAAAACCAAGGCATTAAGATAGGGGTTTACCTCATTGAACTTCAATAGCAGCTTTAGACAATGCACAAGATCAAAATTATCATTATCTTGTTCCAAATTGTGTTCTATGTCCGAAATAAGAATTTCAGATAGTTTATCAATCCATTGTTCAGCTATGTCATCCTCGATGTTTT
>CAZVFD010000029.1:13010-13326 GCA_964625465.1 uncultured Candidatus Midichloriaceae bacterium
TGTGTCATGTTATTAATTTTTTCTAAAGAGTCTATAACTGCAAATAACCCCGCTTCATCAGTACCAAAAGCAGCTTCATGCGTTGGGTCAATATAAGTAGGGTCAATCTGTCGATCAAAAAAACGAAAAAGGTTATTTACAGCATGGATCAGAATCTCTTTACCATCCTCATTATCAATATTTTTAAGTTGCATCAGAAGGGCAAATAGATGCTCATTTACGTCAAAGTCATTATCGATATGGAAAGCTTCAACCTCATCTTCTAACAAGATGTGGTGTGGATTATTAGAGCCATTAATAACAACATGTTCCAAAG
>CAZVFD010000029.1:13336-16486 GCA_964625465.1 uncultured Candidatus Midichloriaceae bacterium
AAGCTATTCTATCTGCCATCAACTTTATCCCAAATTTTAACTTTGCGCAGTTTAAACTAGTTATGTTAAGAACACATTAAGATATTATTAAAGTAATATTAAGATTTTGAAATTTTGACTAACACAGCATTAAGATAACGTGTTTGTGGTACTAATTTGTGAACAGGGTGATCTGCTGCCGCTCCCATCTTACTAAGCACCTCAGTTTTATATGAAAGCTCTCTTGAAGTCTGATCAAGTAATTCCAGAACATCGTTCATAAACATGTGGTGTGAACAAGTAGCAAAAAATAAATATCCACCATTCTTAACTAGTGGAATAGCTAGCTCTACTAGCTTCTTGTACCCTTTCACACCCGCAACCTTGTCTTTCTTTGACTTTATGAACGGCGGAGGATCTAAAACAACTATGTCATAATCCTCTTTAATTCTGAATAAACCATCAAGGGCATCTTCGTTCATATATTCGCACTTAGACTGACAGTTATTCAATTCAATATTTCTTTTGCAATAATCAATTGCTCGTTCGGAACTATCAATGAAACAAACTTTTTTCGCTCCAAATTTAGCCGCCTTGACACCAAACCCTCCGTTATACGAAAACACATCAAGTACAGACTTATCTTTGGCTAATTTAGCGACTAAGGCGTGGTTTTCTCTTTGATCAAAATACCACCCAGTTTTTTGACCTTTTTTTAAATCACACAAGAACGAAATGTCATCTTCTTTTACAACAATTTCATCTGGTATAGAACCAATTTCAAATTGCTCATTTCCATGCCTCACAACCATGCCATCAACTTTGAACAATTGCGAGATAGCTTCAATCACTTCTTTTCTATATCTAAATAAGCCATCTGTTGTGAACTTTATTGAGAAGATTGAAGCAAATCTATCGATTATCAAGCCTGGCAAGAAATCTCCTTCTGAATTGCAAAGCCTATAGAACTCACTCTTAAGCCCAGCTCTCTTTTCATTTGCTTCAGAAAGCTTTGAAATAAAAAAGCCTACATCTAGCTCTTTAATTGACTGACTTGATATTACTCTTGCTACCAATTTTATATTAGAATCGGAATATGCAGTTGATATAAATTTACCACGACTATCACATACTTTAAAAAGTGTTCCAGCCTCACTTGCTTCAAGCAGTGGTAGGGATGAGATATCATCTGCAAAAATCCATGGGTATCCTTGCGATATTCTGTCTTCACGATTTCTTTTAAGATATATAGACTCCACAAACCCACTACTTCTTTGTAATTTTAGAAATACTGTATGGCTTCCTATTATCAGTGTAATAAGTTCTCATCAACAACTCCGCAATAAAGCCAGTCGTGATAAACTGAATCGCCATAATAACAAATAGAATATCTAAAAAGAATAATGGCCTTTGTCCAATATCATGCCCTAAGATTTTTTCTACAAACAAATATGGAGTTATAACAGCACTCAATGACAATAGAATGAGCGCGATATAGCCAAATAGGTGCATTGGCTTTTGTCTATACCTAATTAAAAATAACATAAGCAATAGATCGCTTATTACTCTAAATGTCCTATCTATGCCATACTTTGTTTGGCCAAATCTCCGTGCATGATGCTTAACATCTACTTCAACTATTTTAGCACCGTGCATACTAGCAATGATTGGAATGAATCTGTGTAATTCACCGTACAAATCTAATTTTTTTGCCAGATCGCTTTTGAATACTTTTAATGTGCACCCTAGATCACTGATATGAACCTTAGTCATTTTACGAATTAGCCAATTGGCAATTTTACTTGGAATTTTGCGTAGAATCCATCCATCTTGGCGCTTATGCCGTTTGCCAACAACAATATCAGCTAACTTAGATTGAATTTTCTCCAACATCATAGGAATATCTGTCGGATCATTTTGTAAATCACCATCAATAGTCGCAATATATTCGCCACTAGCATGTTGTATACCCGCGGCTAGCGCCGATGTTTGACCATAGTTTCTACTAAATTCAACTAACACAATGTTCTTATTTGAGTGTTTATTAATTCTTTCAACCGTAGAATCAATAGAACCATCATCAATAAACACAAGTTCATAGTCGATTTCACGTAACGCAGACTCTAAAGAATCTATCAGAGGATTTATATTATCCTCTTCATTCATCACAGGAATGACAACAGATAAAAATGGCTTCTTACTCATATTACAGCTTATGTTTTCTTGTTACATAACTAATTATTATAAATGCCAATGCCAGACCAGCTAGATAAAATGCTGGTGCTGTCGCCCCGTATCTTTGGGACAAAGCCGCTGATATCGCAGGGGTTGTACCACCTAATATTGCAATCCCAATATTCCAGCTAAAAGCAACGCCTGAGTATCTTAGTTCAACTTCAAAAGCCTGAATTGCATATGGATACGCAGGGGCACAAATAGCAGAGGCAAGTAAGCCAAGTAAGGTTATACCCAAAATCACAGAAGCGACATCGTGATTTGGAGCTGCCAATAAGCTATAGATAGGTAATATCGTTACAATTACTGTACAACAAACTAAGTAAAAAAAGCGTCTATAGCCAACTCTGTCACCCACTATGCCGAAGATTGGCATGAATACAATCATTATAAACAAGCCGATTGTCGTAAAATAAATAGATTGATCTGGGGTATAACCCATTTCGCTTTGAAAGAATACATTCAAATAACCGCGAATTGTATATGCAACTGCACTAGTTACGCCACCAAGGAACATAACAACTATCATCCGCTGCCAATGCTTCTGAAAAGCTTTCATTAGGGGACGTCTTTCAATCTCATCGTTTTCTTTCTTGCTTGCAAACTTTGGTGTCTCATGCAATTGGTACCTCATATAGAGTCCAACGAGACCCATTAGTCCACCAAGAATAAATCCATAGCGCCAGCAAACATCTGCATTATCTACTCCACAGAATGATGTAATGCCCATACCCACAAAATACGCTAACAAAGTTCCTACCATGTTAGAAGCCATTACAATTCCGCCTATTAACCCAGGTTTATACCCTTCTAAATGCTCTAAAATGAATATAGCAACACCAGCACTTTCACCGCCCACGCAAAGGCCTTGAAATAATCTAATTAAAATCAAAATTGTTGGAGCGAGAATTCCTATTTGCTGGTAAGACGGCAATA
>CAZVFD010000029.1:16496-18254 GCA_964625465.1 uncultured Candidatus Midichloriaceae bacterium
ATATACCTATTAAAAATGTACATAAAGCCATGCCAATAATTGAAATTGTCAAAGCGGTTTTGCGACCAAACCTATCACCAATATGCCCGAAGAAGAATCCACCGAGTGGGCGCATTAAGAAGCCTACAGCAAATACACTTAACGCAAGAAGTGTTTGTAAAAAAGGGTTTTCAGAAGGGAAAAACAATCTACCTATAGTAGGTGCAAAAACAGCATATATTCCAAAATCATAGTACTCAACAATATTGCCCAAAATGGCAGAACCAACAATCTTTCTCTTTTTCATCAGAATCAAAATTAAGTTTATTAATATGTGATTATGCCCACACACTCATCTAATGCAAGAAGAAGTTTTGATTATGGGATTCCGTTTTGCAGTATTGTGTGTTATAGTTCTGTTGTTATTGTCGAAGTAGTCTACTTATTATCATCCAAATCTTTGAGAAAGTATATTATTCGCTTAAGAGTTAAACAAGGTACATATGTCTAAAGATTTACAACCAGTACGCGGTACTAGAGATATTTTAGGAACCGATATAGAGCTGCAGAACATCGTAACAACTGCCGCTAAAGAGTGGGCTAATAAATATAACTTCAAGGAGTTATCAACTCCTATTTTTGAATTCTCAGACGTTTTTCATAGAACTTTAGGCGACACTTCAGACATAGTTAGCAAAGAGACTTATACATTTTTAGATAGAGAAAAGACCAGCATAACCTTACGCCCTGAATTTACTGCAGGTATTGTACGCGCACTAATTTCAAATGGGCTAACGCAATCATTACCTCAAAAACTATATTCATGGGGGCCAGTATTTAGACATGAGCGCCCTCAAAAAGCTAGATATCGCCAATTCAATCAAATCAATTTTGAATACATTGGTGCAAAAAGCCCGTATTGCGATGTAGAGCTAATAGCAATTGCACAACATATCCTTAAGAGCTTAGATTTAGCTCAGCATGTAACTTTAGAAATTAATTCACTGGGTGATCTAGAAAGTCGTAACAATTACCGCACTGCCCTATCCTCTTTTTTAGATAAGTATAAAAACGATTTATCAGAAGATAGCAAAATGCGTTTGGAAAAAAATCCATTGAGAATTCTAGATTCTAAGGATGCAAATGACCATAAAATTCTAGCCAATGCTCCTAAAATTGCCGATCATTTTACTGACAGTGCAAAACAATTTTTTGAAAACGTACTAGCGGGACTGAGTGAACTAGGTATTGAATACAAACTTAACTCTAAACTTGTGCGTGGTTTAGACTATTACACACATACCGTTTTTGAATTCACCACACAACTATTGGGCAGCCAAGGAACAGTACTGGCTGGTGGTAGATACGATGGCTTGGTTGAACTTATGGGCGGCCCATCAATTCCAGCAGTTGGCTTTGCAGCAGGCGTTGAAAGATTATATGAACTGATGAAATCACTCGAGTATAAACTACTTACCGAAAAAGTAGTTTCATTAATTCCAATTGGCGAAAGAGCTGAAAAAGAAGCTTTAAAAATCGCCAAAATGGTAAGAGAGAAAAATATCTGTGTAGATCTAGAATATGCAGGCAACATCGGTAAAATGATGAAACGTGCAGATAAAATATCTGCAACGCATGCAATAATCTTTGGTGATACAGAACTTCAATCTGGCGTTGTAAAAGTTAAAAATCTAACTTCTAGTGCTGAGGATGTTGTAACTATTAACAGCCTCACCGCCCATTTGCAAAACGCATAGATTGATTTTCGCCTCTTTTGTA
>CAZVFD010000030.1:0-18050 GCA_964625465.1 uncultured Candidatus Midichloriaceae bacterium
TCGGGAAGACTATCGCAACCCCAAGTTGGCAAGAAGCACAAAAATTAGCCGATGCCAAACAAGCTAAACAAGAAGCTAAGGCAGCAGTAAAGATTTCGGGCATCGATGTAAAAGTTGACAACGGCTGGCAGGATTCAACAGTATTTGAAGCTCACCTTAGCAATGGCAAATCAGCTATCTTTGACATGGCAGAGATTTCAAAGTTTGAAAAGGTTGATACTTTTGAATTTCTTAACAGTTTCTCCGCTGAACTCTACTCTAAAATCAATAGTACACACAAAAGCATTTCTGAATCAGCTTGTGATAAAATGCTCACTAGCCATCACATTGATAAAGCTGAGTTCACAGACTTCTTAATCAAGCATATAGTGGATGATCACGCGTAATAAAACTTAACAAAACAAAGGTGAATTATATGGTAATGAAAAAAGTATTCGGGAAGACTATCGCAACCCCAAGTTGGCAAGAAGCACAAAAATTGGCAGATGCCAAACAAGCTAAACAAGAAGCTAAGGCAGAGACGAAACAAGAAGCCAAAGGTACGACTAGTAAACCAGTCAAAATCTTAGGCATTGAAGAAACCAACCAAACCTCTGTCAATGGGAAGCTATTACTAAAAGCTTCTCTTGATAATGGCAAAGTTGCATTTTTTGATAAAATTGATTTGGCCATTTTCGAACATATTGAAATTGTTGGAACCAAACCTAAAATTGGCGAAATTGACATGCAGAGCATTGCTAAAGATAGCTTCACTGCAGATCTCTGTTCTCAACTTCATGCAAAGCAAAAAACTTTAACTGAGACCGCTTGCAAAAAAATATTAGATAGCCATCACATTTCAGAACCTGATTTCGTAAAATTCCTAGTTGATCACAGCACTACCGATCACGCTTAAGAACTCATAGGCTTCAAAATTAGGCTCCTGTCTCTGACAGGGGCCTTTTTTATGTCTATAGCTGCCACTAAATTAGGTTATTAGACCCTCGTGTTGAACACGAGGATGACAACGGACAGAGAAATCTTGGCATCATCGAGCTTGACCCGATGATCCAACTTCAAGGTCGATCCTCATCTAGACGAAAGAAACTACTTACGCTTTAGTGTCTATTGCAGTTTTATACATCTGCTCAGCAGATTGCAACGCTTTAGAATTGAACTCAAATGCCCGCTGCGCTTTAATTAGCTCGGTAAGCTCTAACACTGAATTCACGTTAGAATTTTCAAGGTAATGCTGCCTAATAATTCCAAAACCATCAGCAGTCGCATTACCGTCAATTGGGTCACCAGAGGCTTGTGACTTTATATATAGATTCCCACCAATAGCCTCTAAGCCAGCATTGTTTGCAAATCTTGTGAGCTCAATCTTACCTTGCTCTTGAGGATTGCCATTTACAGTTACTGTAACTTTGCCATCAGATGTAATCGTCGTGCTGGTGGCATTATTTGGAATATTTATTGGCGGATCTAGCAAATAGCCCAAGCTATTCACAATATCACCATCTGAGTTAAGCTGAAATGCGCCATCACGAGTATACGCGACTTCACCAGAAGGCAGCGTTACCCTAAAAAAGCCATTACCATCCACTGCAACATTAAGCGGCGTAGAAGGCGTTGGATTAAGTGTGCCTTGCTCAAATATTTTATAAATAGCACCAACTCTAGTACCAAGCCCTAAAGTGATTCCACTTGGAATCTGATTACCAGCGTCAGAAGAACTCACTCCAGGAGTTGTAGTTTTCTGGTATAATAAATCTTCAAAATTAACCCTACCTCTTTTAAATGAAGTAGTGCTAATGTTGGCAATGTTATTTGAAATATTATCAACATTCACCTCTTGGGCGTGCATACCAGTTGCTGATATATAAAGTGCGCCAATCGCCATTAGTTATTCCCTCCTAATTTGGAAAGTGATTTGAACGTACTTCTTTGCGTACTATAAAAATCATTTATCATATTTGTTGAGAGCGAAACTTCCCTGTTGATCTCGATCAACTTTGTCAGTTGCTCAACTGAATTCACATTCGAGTCTTCAAGAACACCTTGTAATACCGATGTATTTTCTGCTTCCTTACCATCTACATCGCTTGATAGAAGACCATTTCCAAACTTTTGCAATCGCTTTGGATTTTCAAATTCTATAACACCAATTCTGCCGCGACTTGCTTCTTTGATAAAAATACTTCCATCTTCGCCAATAATTGGATCTTTATCTTCTTCTTCGAAGACTATTTCTTGACCATCTGCTGTCAACACTGGATAGCCACGCGAGTTTACTAATTTACTTTCTGGACTAACATGAAAATTTCCATTTCTGGTATAACGAACTCCAAGTGGTGTCATCACCATAAAGAAGCCAGCCCCTTTCAAAGCGACATCAAGGCTTCGAGTCGTCATTTTCAGCGTACCTTCGTTTGTGTCTACAACACTTGAATAGTATGTACCATATGCAGTTTTTTCTTTAACATCCCTAACTAAATACTGCTCAAAGACCACTCCATCTTGCTTGAACCCAGTTGTGTTGGAATTAGCTATATTGTTCGATACAACTTCTAAGTGCTTCAAAGAAGCATTTTGTTTAGTAGCCAATATGTAAGCAATTCCGTCCATTGCACGCTAATATTAAGATAATGTTAAATTTTAGCAATTTACGTGCCAGCAACTACAATTTGGCATGAGTTTATGTTATAATATGCTCACTTAATTGATTAGATGAAATTATGAAACAAGTATTAGGCACACTTAAAAATGTGGTATTTCCATATCAAAACACTCCGATAAATGCATTTAACTTTGTATGCAACATCGGCTTACCCCTATATAGATTAGTCGACACATGCGCAACCCTTTCTGCAACTCCAAACGCAAGAAAAGATGATTTCTACGGCAATTTTGCGAAAGCATTTTGCGTATTACCTTTAGCAACAGCAAGTGTTCTACCTTTAGAACTTGCAGTTGGTGTAACAGGAGTTTGTTATGTTGCAAATAAAATTTGTTTACACTGGGCAACAAACAAACCACAACCCGTTCCAGCTCCTACTCCTGCTCCTAGGGGTGGAATAGGTATATAATCGCGGAATAATTCAATATTTTTAGAGGTAGTCTTATGTACGTTTTAGCCGATTTAGCTTTTAGAGGAATTGCAATTTATACTGCTGCCAGCTATATTCCTGGTTTGAAAAACTTATCACGCCGCAATAGACTTGCTATTGGGGCAGCCTTTGCTCCACTGAGCTGGATGAAGTATCCCGCATCTTGGATTGGAAACACAGGAGGCTATATTTGGTCTCATGCTTCTGAAACAATGCCGTACTTCTTTCCTTACGAAGATATTTGGTCAAACCTTGCACATTCAGCGACAAACCATCTACCTGCATTAGCAATAATTGGCTTTGAAGCTGCATTTCTCATGGAAGCCCTAGAGACAAAAAGAAGACTAGACGTATATGGGGTAAAATCTAATTTCGCTCATGGCGCTGCATATTTTTCAGCTGCTTCTTGCGCAATACCAATGGCAACAGCCTGCTTACTACCATTTGCTCCAGCTATTGGAATTGCAGCAATTGGCTTTGGCGCACACATTCTATCAGACTGGGCTGCGACCCTTTATATCAGAGCAGCTAAGGACGCAAGACAACGTGACTTAGATAGAGATTAGGAAAACTAACTTAGAAGCAGATAAGTGTCATCATCGGGCTTGACCCGATGATCTAATAAATTTAAAACACTATTGATGTGTTATTATATTTATATAATGAGCAACAAACCTAAAGGTACTTTGTATATAGGAGTCACCAATAATCTTGTGCGCCGAGTGTTTGAACACAGAGAAGGTTTGATCAAAGGTTTCACAAAGAGGTACAACCTAAAATATTTAGTTTATTTTGAAACAACTAACGAAGTTAATACGGCAATTCAAAGAGAAAAAAACTTAAAAACTTGGTTTCGCAAATGGAAAATTGAGTTGATTGAAAAGTTCAATCCTAATTGGAGAGACTTATATGAAGAGATTACCTAGAGATCCTCGTGTTAAACACGAGGATGACAACAGACAAAGAAAACTTGTCATCATCGGGCTTGACCCGATGATCCAACTTAAAAGCAGATCAAGCACTAGGATGATGCTATGTGCTGATTCAACACAAGCCGAAGTTATCTTCCTATCCAACCCTACCCAATTGCTCTACGATTCGAGCAATGTCATTTGCAACTGACTTATCAGCCGCTGTACGGTCTTCAAGCTTCTTAATAGAATAAATAATTGTAGCATGATCTCTACCACCAAGCTTATGACCAATCTCTTGCAAACTGCGAGTTGTTAACTGCTTAGCTAAGAATGCCGCGACTTGGCGAGGCGTTACAAATTTTGCTGCACGACTTTTTGAAAGCACTTCTGATACCTTCACGTCATAGAATCGCGCAACAGATTCAATAATTTGCTCAACAGAAAGTTTCTGTTCATGAGCTTGCAGATTATCGCGCAGAATTTCTTGCACAGATTCCACTGTAATTTCTGCACCAATCAAACTTGCATGTGTAATTACTTTATTTAACGCACCTTCAACTTCTCTTAAACTTGAAGTAATGTTTTTTGCAATAAGCTCGATTACTTTTTCTGGAACAGATACGTTTAAAACTTTTGCCTTAGACCTTAACACATCAACTCGTAGATCGTATTCCGCATGCTTAATTTCCGCAACCAAAGCCCCAGTCAAACGCGACTTGCTTCTGGCATCAAGGTTTAAGCTATAAGGCGATACATCGCATGTCACAACCACTTTTCGGTTTGACTCTGTAAGAGCATTGAAAATATTTATGAATTCTTGCTGTGTACTATTTTTGCCACAAATGAATTGTAGATCATCCAAAAGCAGAACGTCTGCACTACGCAGCTTTTCTTTGAAGTTCACAACGTCATTATTTCTAATGGCCTTAACATATAGATGCGTAAATTTCTCAGCACTAAGGTACGCTACTTTCTTTCTTTTATAATTCTCACGAATATAAGAAGTAATTGATTGAATAAGATGCGTCTTACCCATACCAACTGCGCTATGTATATATAAAATATTTGAATCTGTCGGTAATTTTTTTCCTTCAGCGATTGATTTGGCTGCCATATAGGCCAATTTATTGGATGCATCACTTACAAAATTACTAAATGTAAATCTGGAGTCCAATTTTGAAGCAAATATATCACAGTTCTCATCTAAACCTTCAGCTTCCTCGCTTGCATTATCATTGGTAATACAAGGAATTTTTGCACGATTTGGCTTCACTCGCAAATCTACTTTCTTAACTTGCGGACTAGAAATCAAAACAAATTTATTTATCGCCTTCATATAATTTGTAAGCATCCACTCACGAATGAACTTACTCGGCGCAGTAATGGTCAAAACGCCATCCTTGAATTCTTGGTACGTCAGATGCGAAAACCAACTTTTAAAAGTTGCATCACCGAATTCCTGTCTCAAGTGTTCTAAAGCTTCTCCCCAAGCTTCTTCACCTGTTCTGTATAACTGTTCTAACTTTTGAGAGTGCATTTTATTCTTGTCCCCACGGTAATTTTGAAGCCTTCCAACCCGAGACATTACCCCGATGTTTATGATTATCCAAGTCGCCTTCGAAACCACTTTCAATATTGTAGCAAGTTTTATAACCCCTTGCTGTCATAGCAATTGCAGCTTCGCGCGACCTTCCCCCTGTCCTGCACAAAAACAAAAGTATACTATCCCTACTTGGAATGAGTTTTTCTACACTTTCAATAAAGAGGTTATTTAAATCCATGTTAGGTAAAACCCTCCACTCAATTTTAATAACTTCCTTATCTATAGATCTTAAATCAGGCATTCCAACATAGTGCCACTCAGCATATGTACGAACGTCTATAAGCTGCGAGCTGGAATCTTTTTTCAAGATGTCCATGGCTTCAGAGGCTAAAATATCACCGCTGTATAGTCTGCTCATACAACCTAAAACCTAATTTAAAATTCTTTCTATTGGAAAATGTATTCGTAAAGTTATGCACCCATTCTTGAAGAACGTAAAGTATTTTAATTTCATTTTTTTGAAAATAGGCTATTGACTTTTTTATTCGATAGGAAGGTCTACCTTTTCACGACGAAAAAAAATTTTCATTAAAGAATTTTTCAAAAAAAAATTCTGGCATATTACTCGCATGGGTTGAATTTTTTACGGAGGACTATGCAAAAAAATAATTACTACCAATATAAATTAGTAACAGACATAAAAACTTTTACGAAAACCTTTGAAGAATGCAACAGCAAGTGGTGGATACAAACACTATTTGACGGCTCGCATGCAAAGTGTACTGAATCTAAGAAACAATTTGAACCGTGGGTCAACTCTCTAAATATGAATTTAGAACTCTACCCACTCAAAACCGATACAGAAAAAAATTTTCTAAGCGCACTTAAAGATTACAAAGAAGATTGTGCAAGTCACTCAGATAATTCTTTAGGTGGCATTTCAGTTCTTGGTGGCGCAGGCCTAACAGTGTTTAGTTTAACAGTGCCATGGTTTGTATACATCGGACTAGCATACGGCGGATGCAATTATAATATAAATACAGATAAACTTTTTATTGCTTCAGCCTCAATTTCTGGCATTAGCTTAGCGACAGGCGTTGGCCTGTTAGGTTATGGCGTCCATGCAATAGAGTCGTGCCAAATGCATACTGATTCCAACCTTAAATCATCATTTATAGAGCTTGTTAACACTCTCAACCCTACTCAATACGACCCTGCCCCGCCTGCAACCTCAGAGCAGCAGAAAGCTGTTTCTAGCTGCGATTCAACTGGTCATTGTTTAGTAGAAGATTTGACACCATCAAGTTTGACTTTAGCTGAAATTTAGTGTATAGTTACTCTGCAATTACGCGAAAGCCTAAATAATAGAGTAATAATGACAAAAGCATTAAGTAAATTTAGAAACACTAAACAAAAGCTCAAGTCTGCTAAAGGTAGAAAAATTGCCTCAACCAGATGGCTTGAGCGCCATCTTAATGATCCTTTTGTAAACTTGGCTAAGCAACAAGGTTATAGATCACGCGCCGCTTTTAAACTTGAAGAGATAGACGACAAATTTAAACTCCTACGCGGTGCCAAAGCGATTGTTGATTTAGGCTGCGCTCCTGGCGGGTGGTTACAAGTCGCTCAAAAAAGAGCTGCTAAAGACGCGATCATTGTCGGAATAGATCTACTAGAAATTGATGATGTAGTGGGCACTCATGTTATTAAGGCTGACTTCACAGATTATAACACTCATTCAAAACTCATTGAGATGCTTGGCTCAAAAGCAAATATAATTTTAAGCGACATGGGCGCAAACTCTATTGGCGAAAGAGAAGTTGATCATTTAAGAAGCGTAAATTTAGTAGAAACTGCTTTTGAATTCGTAAAAGAAAACCTGCTCTTAAATGGCCACTTTGTAACAAAATTACTCAGAGGTAGGCTTGAGGAAGGCCTTCTAAAAGAATTTAAAAAACTTTTCAAATCAGTAAAGGTTTACAAACCTAAATCAAGTTATGCAGACTCAACTGAAGTATATATAGTCTGCCAAAATTTCAAGAAGTAAGCGTGATTTAATTTTGTCCTTGAACTAAGGAATACTCTGCCATATCCTGTTCTCGAACGTACGTATAAAAAAATGTCCAGATTAGAACAAGCAAAAGAAGATTTACGCCTAGCACTATCTAGAATTGAAGAAGTGGTAGCAAAAAGAATAGAAGAACTGCAAGCTGAAAACGGCGCGCTTAAAACCGAAATTATAAAGTTAAAACAAAAAGCTCCTTCTAGCAAAAGAAAGGTAGCATCTAATGATGCACCTGATTTGTTAAACGAAATCAATCTTATCAACAGTAAGGTAGCAAATGATGTTGATCTTACCTTGAGCGAGCTGAAGAAATTAGTGAGGCAAGATTAATGGCATTAGTAAACGTAAAATATCGCAGCAATGTATATCAACTGATCAGCGATGACCCAGAAAAAATTTGTGGCTTGGCGGAAAAAGTAAATCAAAAAGCCGAGGAAATTGCAAAGACTTCTAAAAATGCAACTGATTCTAAAGTTGCGTTTATGCTCTCATTGATGTTGCAAGATCAACTGGATAATCAGGCTAAACCAACAGAATCTGGAGTTGATACCGAGAAAGCTTTGGCTGACACTTTGACATATGTGGCCAATTACATAAACCACCTTGCAGATAAATTCGAAAAAAGATAGAATACCCCTCGAGATAGGCTCGCTAGCTCGAACTAGGAACTTATGATCATCGGGGCCTATGTATACACTATGGGGAGCTGTCCCTTGTTACGTCCGTGGACTAACAATATGGCGCCCACCTTTAACAAAAAGGGCCTGTAGTGACAAGTTCCGACGGCTAGAGGAGTTTATCTCACTATGTCCTGTAAGCTTAGCTCAGACGTCATCCCGAACTTATTTCGGGATCTCTCTTGAAATAGATACCGAACCAAGTTCAGCATGACCTTAAAGAAGGCACTATCTTCCAAAAAGAGCCAGCAAATGAATTTTTAATTTTTTATCGGGGAATGTTTATGAAAAATTCATTTGTGACTCTTAACCTGTCTATAAATAATTACCTCAAAAGGGCGCGCGCGCCGTAGGCGCTCTAAGTAATGAAAGTACGTGTGGGAAGGGTCGGGGAAAGGAACGAGTGCTTTCATTACACCAAAGATGGTTTGCGCTAGCAAACTAAACTTCTTTTATTAGATGCTGAAACAAGTTCAGCATGACAGAAACTATCTACGAGCAGATATAGACACATCTTTGGATTGCATTTCTAACTCTTCTCTAGCCAATCTTACAACGCGATGTTGCGCGACGGCACATTTGAAGGCAACAGGCAAAACTACTGTTCTAGAAACAAGTGCTGGCCTTTCTAGCTGGCTTATCGAGCACACAAACGCACTTCTCGTGAAAGCTTCAGTTAGAACACCTTTTTGACCGCTTGCATACAAAGCCCAAGCATATTTAAACGCTTCGCTATCCGCACGTTGAGCCGCAGACAGACATTTAAAAGCTGACCACTCTGGCATAATATCGACCGCTGACTCACTACAAGCCTCTTTTTGTTCATCGCGACGCGCCATGAAAGTTCTTCTAGCTCTCTCAATAGGATCCAGCATATGCATTACCGAATTTTTTATGGCTTAATACTACGTATTTTTATATTCTGCAACTTTTTTCACAAAGTGACTTCCGCAAGTCGGCACTGTTGCACTATAATACCCCGTCTACAGGTAATTTTATAAACTCAAAAAAGGACAACATGGAAGAAAAACAACAGACCTCAACTCTTACAGATAACCTAAAGAAACTTACAGAGCTTGCTCTAAAAACGATATCCCACGACATGGAAGATTCAGCGACGATGTTAAAAAATGCTCGACACTATAAAGATATAGCTACCACCCTTGAAAAGATGGCAAGTGTCGTGTCAAAGATTAATAAATTAGAAAACGAAATTACTCATCAGTCTCCAGAGAAAGATTATGTAGATAACGCAACTGCGCGAGAACAGCGGGAAATTCTAGAGGCAACTGTAAACTATTATGATGGGCAAAAAGAAAGAATTAAGGAATCGCTCGAATACTTAAAAAAACTGGAGGCCGAGGAAGGGGAAGACTTAGATATATTTGACCCAAGAAATCCCTGCGACCGCAGGCCTCCTTCAATATTAGATAAAAAAGAAGATTAATTAAGCAGCAGGTGCAGAGCTTGTCGCCGCAGCTGGTTTTGCATAATCCATTCTTTCTGTAATACGAGCAGACTTACCTTCAAGTTCTCTCATATAGTATAATTTCGCGCGTCTCACTTTACCGCGTTTTGTAACTGTAATGCTTTCAACTCTTGGAGAGTATAATAGGAAATTTCTTTCAACACTTTCGCCATGGCTTGTTTTTTTAACTGTAAAAGAAGAACCAATTCCACGATTTTTTCTACGAATTACCACACCTTCGAAAGCCTGAGATCTTTCTGTTGAGCCTTCAACAATTTTGACCATTACTTTTACAGAGTCACCAGCTCTGAATTCTGGAAGTTCTTTTGACATTTGAGCGATTTGCTTCTGTTCAAACTTTTGTAGTAAATTCATTTTTTTTCTCCTTTATTGTATTGGTCCCACAAATCGGGACGTGCAATTTTTGTTATGTTTCGGGCCTGATTTAACCGCCACTTATCAATTTCAGCATGGTGTCCTGAAGTCAAAACTTCTGGAACAGTATGGCCTCTCCACTCAGGAGGTCTTGTGTAATGAGGATACTCAAGTAATTTTCTGTACCTTTCATCATCACCAAAACTCTCTTCTTTTAATGCGGCACCGTCATCAAGAACGCTTGGAAGTAATCGTATACAAGCATCAAGAAACGGAATAGCGGCCACATCACCAGAAGACACGACGTAATCACCAATACTGATTTGGGTTATCTTATACTCGATAAACAGCCTTTCGTCAACTCCTTCGAATCTTCCGCACAGGAGATTAATCTCGGGATTTTGTACGATATCTCTTGCCACCTCTTGGTCAAACACTTTTCCACGCGGCGAAAAATAATATATAGGCACCTCTTTTTTGAAACACTTATCAATGGCATGTCCTAAAACATCCGCCCGCATAACCATACCATTGCCTCCACCGTAGGGCGGATCATCAACTGTGCCATATTTATCAAATGCATAGTCGCGTATGTTATTGGCTTTTAAAGCCCATAGCCCATCTTTAAGTGCATTGCCAGTTATCGATAAAGACAGTGGGCCAGGAAAAATTTCTGGGAATAAGGTCAATATATTTACCAACCAAGGCTTAGTCATCAGACGCTATGACTTCCTCTAGTGGATTTAATGTGATAGACTTCTGTATAATATCAACCATAGGTACGAACTGTTTTCTAAAAGGGTAGTAAATCACCTTCTCGCTCGTGATATCATAAATCTCTAAAATATCGCCCGCACCAAAATTCACTACGTTTTTTACAATTCCGAATTTAGAACCATCGTTTAAAAATGCTTCCATCCCTATAAGATCTGCATGATAGAACTCTCCACTAGCAGGCGTAGGAAGCTCGGATCTTTTTATGTAAAGCTTTGTATTTCTTAGATCTTCAGCTTGATTTCTACTGCTCACACCTTCTATTGCAGCAATCAGGTAATCCTTTTTCGGAAAGACCAAGTTGATTTTGTAAACTTTACCTTCCTCATCGAAAACCTTACTAAAGCTTGTAACATCAACTGGGTTGTCCGTAAAACTTCTGATTTTTACGTATCCCTTTACTCCATGCACCGAGGTTATTACACCAACGCATATACTCCTATCTAAAGGATCTGCAGCCAATACAGTATTTTGTTTTTTCATACCTTGAATCCTATTAAAGCAGTTGATTACGCCGCTTTAATTTGTAGTTTTTCAAAGAATTTAGCAACTCTTTCAGTAGCTTGGGCACCTTGCTTTAGCCAGTAAGCTGCACGCTCTGAATTCACGGTTACCTTATTGTCTTTAAGAAGCGGATCATATGTACCAAGCTCTTCAATGAACTTACCATCACGAGGCGAGCGCGAGCTAGCCACTACTAATTTATAATAAGGACGGTTCTTTGTTCCACGTCTCGCTAATCTTATTTTTACAGCCATATTCTATATAATTACATAATTCTTGAGACTAGTCTTATACCAAGAAATCAGACAAATGTAAATGATTAATATACTATTGATAATAAAAATTATTTAAAACCTCTTGTGGGATTTGACTACCTATGTTAGCCTCTTTTTTGGACAAGACGTCCATTGATATATTCAAGTAGGAGGAAAAATGTCAATTTCATACACGCCCTATGAGTATCACCAAACTTTAGCCTCGTTAAGAGGTTTTTTTTTGGCCAAAAATTACACAGAAGTACATACTCAAGATAGACTTTCAATTCTCGCAGCATGCGAAGATCCAAACAATGTAGTGGTTTACGAATTCGCCAATAACAAGTGGCCCTTGCCACAGACAGGCCAGATGTGGCTTGAAGACGAATTATTAAAAAACCCGAAATCTCCGGGTTTTTTTTGTATCTCAACTTCATATAGATTGGAAAAAAATCCAATTCCTGGAAGGCATAACTTAATCTTCCCAATGTTTGAATTTGAATCTAAAGGCACGCAAAAAGACTTATTGAATTTAGAGAAAGAACTCTGTGAATATTTGGGTTTAGGCTCTAAAGAAGCATTTGGAGAGATTGAGTATTCTGATGCAATGTTAAAATATGGTGTCGATGAGATTTCAGCTAAAGAAGAAGGCCAATTATACGATGAAATGGGCGATGTGGTTATGCTTAAAAACTTTCCAAGACACACCTCACCTTTCTGGAACATGGCAGTTGATAGCTCTACTGGCAAAGCTAAAAAAATCGATGTCCTTATTCATGGAGTCGAAACAATTGGTTCTGCTGAAAGAGCGACCGATAAAGATATTATGAGAGAAACTTTTCATACTATTTCTGATGGGAAGTACGCAGCATTAATGTTTGATAAATTTGGCAAGGAGCGTGTTGAAGCCGAACTAAAACAATTCCTAAGCTATGATTTTTTCCCAAGATATGGTGGTGGCATTGGCATCACCAGACTTATTTCTGGCCTACGAAAAAGCAACTTCTTCAAAACCCAAGAGGAATTTAAAATTGCAGCTTAATCTTTGCAAAAAATTGAGGATAGATCCTGATATAAAGCAAAGGCTTTATATCAGCCCTCCATTTGGGAATTATATATCAACTCCTGTAACTACCTCAGTAAGAGGTAGTTACACTTGGCATTTTCGCCCTGGAGTGATTAAGCAATTCCTTAAAACCGTGCGGCCAATTGAAGGTGGTTATGTTAATAGAATGGGATTACGCAACCCTGGAATTAGAAACATTTTATTAAACTCACATGATGTATTTTCTATTGTTGGCATGGATGAGAAGGAATGGGATTATATCTATGATTATCTACCAAATACCACGAAACTAGAAATCAATATAGGCTGCCCAAATAGCTGGGGAATGTGCTTTACCAAGGAACATCTTAAAAAATATGTGGATAAATTTCCGAATATAATTATGAAGTTTTCTCCAAAAATTTCATTAGATGACATTAGATCTTATCATGATAGTGGCATCACTCAACTCCACTTATCTAACTCATTACCAACAGAGCGAGGTGGCGTAGCAGGAGCACAACAAAAAGAATTTAATTTACCACTTCTAGAAAAAGTTAGAGTACTTTTGCCTCACTCATTTATCATTGCCGGTGGCGGCATTTATACAATAGAGGATGCGAAAGATTACATGAATGTTGGAGCAGATGGTTATTCACTTTCAACCGTGTGGTTCAATCCTTTGAAAGGAATAAAACTGGTTAGACAAATTAAAGAAGAGATATTAGAAAAGAAAACTATAGGAGAAAAAAATGACCTTCAACTTAGACCAATTTCATAATTTTATTGTACAAAACAATATTGTTAAATTCAGTGATACCCCATTTACTTTAAAATCTGGGCAACAGTCCAATGTGTACGTAAACTGGCGGATAGCGACTGAAGATGTGTTTAGCACCGATCAACTTTCAGACTTCCTACTCAGTTATTTAACAGATAAAAATCTTGAGGCTGATTGTATAATTGGAGTTCCTGAAGGCGCAACAAAGCTCGGTATTATAACAAGTTACAAACTTGCAAAACAAAATCCAAATTACAAGTCAGGCTCTCATGTGCTTGCTATGGGGAGAGGTAAACCAAAGACTCATGGCGATGTAAAGGATTCCCATTTCATAGGTCTTCCTCAAAATAAAAAGGTTGTGGTTATCGAAGACGTAACAACCACTGGAACATCGCTTCGAGAATTTATTGGCAAACTTAAAGAAGCTGGTGTTGATGTTATTGCCGCGATCACTTTAACAAACAGGCATCCTAGCAAACAAGAGCTGAACGATAGCTTTTCAGGACTTTGCCCTTTATATGCGATGTCTGAGTTAGAAAATATCATTCCTCTAATTAACCTAAAGAGAGCAGCATAATGAACATATCATTTAGAAGAAAGTGGGCACAAGCCACACAAAGAAAAAACACATTGTTATGCGTGGGGTTAGATCCAACCGAATTTGGTCAAAGAGAAAACCAAACAATTCCAGAAAATTTTAGTAAACTTGATTGGTGCTTAAGCATAGTTGATCAAGTTTTTCATTATGCGGCAGCGATAAAAATCAACAGAAATTTTATCAAAGACCTGAGCAGATTAGAAACTAAGCAACTGGTTGATAAGATCCATAACTATGGGATGGTTGCTATTGATGACGCAAAACTTTCTGATCTTGGCTCAAGCAATCATGCTGGTTTATATCAGGCAAAGATGGAGGGTTTTGACGCAGTAACTTTTAGCCCCTTCCCAGGCAATACAAAAGAAGCGGCAGCACAAGCTGAAAAAATTGGCATTGGGATTATTGCTTTAGTTTTAATGTCAAATCCCGAATATGAAAAAATCAAAAACGCAACTGTTGATGGATTACCGCTTTACGAGTTCCTTGCAAAAGAAGTGGCTGAAAGCAATATCGATGGCGTCGTAATCGGCGCAATATCAAAGTCAAATCACTTAAGACCAGAGGAAATTAATAAAGTCTGCAATATACTAAAAGATCAAGTAGTTCTTGTTCCAGGAGTTGGTCAACAAGAAGGAAGTGCAGACCTACACATTGAGTTATTTGGCAACAGAACTATTGTGAATATTGGAAGAAGCATTATTTATTCCTCTTCTCCAAATCAATCCGCAAAGCAATATAACGCAACTTTAAGAGCGGCTTAATTGCCAACCATGTAGTACAGTTTATGTCTATCCCTTCTATTTAACCTTTTTTTTCAACAACTCAAGTGCGTCGAGGATTTGCTTAATTTCTTTATTGCGAAGCTCATCTATTTTCTCTTGCAGATGCTCAATCTCTAGCTCGGCTTTAACATTAATGTGATAATCGTTTTCTGCCCGTTTTCTATCCATTTCATTTTGACGATTTTGACTCATCATAATTATTGGGGCTGTAAACGCCGCTTGGAAAGAAAGAACTAGGTTAAGTAGAATAAAAGGATATGGATCCCAAGCCTCCATCCACGCCCACAGATTCACAAGTATCCAAAAAAATAAAATGATAGACTGCGCAATAATAAACGACCAAGAGCCAACAATATTGGTCACTTTATCTGAAACTTTATGACCTAATGTCTTTCCCTCCCAACTAACTTTTTTATGGGCAGGTTTTTTATCTCGTAATTTATGTAAGAGATTATAGGAATTTTTATTTAGCTTTATTGTCATATTTTCATTTCTTCTTTGCTAGTAAATCCCTGATCTCTTTTAGCAAAACAACTTCCTGAGTTGGAGCCGCTTTTTCCTGAGGTTTTTGCTCTTCACTACGCTTTAATGTATTCAAAGCTTTTATTGCCAAAAATATTGCGAAAGCAATTATTGTAAAATCAACCACGCTTTGAATAAACATACCATATTTCAAAGTCACAGCGGCCGTTCCATCTGTAGCTTCCTTTAAAACAATCGATAGCTTAGAAAAATCTACACCACCAATTAACAGACCGATTGGCGGCATTAAAACCCCATCAACCATCGCAGACACTATTTTGCCAAATGCCGCGCCAATAATTATACCTACAGCCATGTCGACAACATTGCCGCGCATTGCAAATTCTTTAAATTCTTTGATAAAGCTCATTATTTTTTATAAAAATATTACCCTTATCATATGATGACCAAACATCATAACAATGCAATATTTAATCTATAACTTTTCTTACAAATTCTGACTTAAGACCCATCGCACCCATACCTGGGATTTTACAATCGATGTCATGATCACCACCAACAAGTCGTATATTTTTAACTTTAGTTCCAGATTTTACGACAGACGATGATCCTTTTATTTTAAGATCCTTAATCACCATTACAGTATCGCCGTCCTTTAACTCAACACCATTTGAATCGCGGATAACGGGGCTTATATCATCACCATTAGCTTCTTCCCCAGCAGTCCACTCATGTCCACACTCTGGGCAAACAAGCAGCCCACCATTTTCGTATACATATTCAGATTTGCATTTTGGGCATGGTGGTAATTGGCTCATGATTTTTACTAAGTTTAATTGCTAGGAAATTTGATATCAGCCTACAACTACTAAGTCAATTTATTAAAATCTTTCTATCACTGATATATGCAATTACCCTCTCACCGCTTCTAGATGATTCAAGAATGCAATTACAGAAGACAAGAGATTTGTTATTGCTTTTCTATCTTGGAATTTATTCTGAAGAGCTTGGGTTTCTGAGATTAAGGCCTCAACTTCTTTTTTAGTATTCTCTAGATTGTCTAAAGCTTTCTGATATTTTACAGCCAAGATGTGTTCTTCTGAATTTTTATCATACCAACTACACCTCCACATATTCAGCTTTAATGACCAGCTAAGTTTTACCAATTTTAATAATTTACACATAACAATACCTCTATTGATTATAATTTGTTAAATATCTTTCTAAATGTTGTTGGCGCAGCACCGCAACCACCTTCAATTAGCAACTCAATTTCTGCGATGTAGTCTTTTCTTTGCTTCTTATCCAAAGCAAAAAGCCCTGAATCTAAAATAAACTGACTCCCACCTAAAATAATTTGCATGCTCTGTTCTGAGATTTTTTTACTCCAAAGCTTTTCTTCATATCCTTGGTTAAACACAGCCGTGATTAATGGTATGATTTTCTCTACATAGTAAACATTCAGCTTTTCTTGCAGCTCCCTGTTTTCAGCTCTATGAATAGCGTTCATAGCTTCTGAGTTAGTAATTAATTTTTTGTCTTGGCCAACAAAAATTCTAGCTATTTTATCCATAGTAGAAAGTGATCGCGATTTTGACACTTCGTCAATCAAGCAATACATTTGCTGGGATATATCGTTTACAATTTCATTCAAAATATCTTTCTTAGTTTTGAAGTAATAATAGAACGTTCCTTTCGCGATTTTTGCTGCATTAATTATATGCTCAACTGGAGTATCTTCATACCCTTTCTCTTCAAACAACATTCTTGCAACATCAATTATTTCTTGACGCCTTACCTCAGGATTCTTAACCACCCTACGCCTCATAAAATCGCTCATCTAGCTTATTGACTGACCGTCAGTCTACAGTAAAATCATATAGATGTCAAGTACTTTAAGCCCCCTCAAATGGCTAGCTAAATTATTACAGCAATAATAGAACCTTCCATAAAAAATCCACAAATGAATTTTTAATATTTTAATCGGGGAAAGGAACGAGTGCTTTCATTACACCAAAGATGGTTTGGCTAGCAAACTAATCTTATAGATACTAAATAGCTATTGTCTGATCTACCAACTCTAACCGCTTCACAATTGTTTGAGGCTTTAAAATAGTTCCAGGAGCTAAAACAGCATTCGCTCCTATCTTCGCATCATCACCAATAAGAGAGCCGAATTTTTGCACGCCGGTTTTTATTTTATTCTCACCAATAAAGCAGATAATTTCTTTATCTTCCAATTCATTGCGGTAATTGGCTATAACAGCGCCCGCTTCGATATTAACGTTTCTCCCAATGACCGAATCGCCAATAAAATTTAAATGCGCAGTCTTACTGCCACTGAAAACAAATGATGATTTTATTTCGCACGATGGCCCAATAATGACATTTTCATCAAGCCACACGCCGCCGCGCAAAAGAGCACTTGAGCTTACAAAGCAATTAGGACCAATAATACATGGCTGCTTTAAAACCGCACCTGCTTCAACAACGGCAGTCTTATGAACTGCATTACCATCTTGAATAACAAAGTCGTTCGACAATTGGACTACTAACGCCGCTACTAATTTTTCTGACTGGCCAGTGGCAATCCATGGCGGCAAATCAGCAATTTCCTTAAGTACATCAGCGATATAATCAGATAAGTTTAGGGGCTGACACCTAATAAAATTCTTTTAGCAACTTTTTCAGATCGATT
>CAZVFD010000031.1:0-5149 GCA_964625465.1 uncultured Candidatus Midichloriaceae bacterium
CATGTTCTAATAATTTCATGCGCTTGTGGTCTTAAATCTGCTGGAAATAATTTATTATGGCGCTCTGCATCAACAGCAAAACCTTCGCTAATACCTTGCGAATTCAATTGTGGGCTAATACTACTAGTCGCCCAAGTATCCATTACATCCACATCTGGAGTCACTTCTTCTTTGGTATATCCTTTTGGCAAATCAACTAATGGGTCTACAGGCAACTGATCAATTTCTGCAAATAAAACCTTACCTTCTTCACCAGCTCGTTTTGAATACCAAACTGGGAAAGGAACACCAAAATAACGCTGACGCGAAATACACCAATCTTGGTTTAAACCATTAATCCAATGCTCTAGGCGAACTTTCATGTAGTCTGGGAACCAATTACACTCATTGGCTTTTTTCAACAACTCTTCTTTTTTATCAAGAATTTTAACATACCACTGTGGGGTAGAAATAATTTCCAAAGGCGCTTTAGAACGCTCAGCAATCTTCACCATTTGAGTTATTGGTTCTTGTTTAATCAGAAGCCCCTGCTCTTTTAAATCCTCTAAAATTTTAACACGTGCATCTTTCGCATACATCCCATCATAAACTCCTGAATGCTGCATTTTACCTTCTTTGGTAATGAAATTTTTGAATGGAAGTTTATGGCGCATTATCCATGTTAGGTCTAAGAAGTCACCAAAACATGAGCAATATGCAAGTCCCGAACCTTTATCCATTAAAACATCTTCATCGGCAATCATTGGAACTTTATGGCCAAAGATGGGGGTAATTACTTTTTTTCCGCTTAGGTGTTTGTATCTCTCATCTTCTGGGTGATACATAACCGCTAAGCATGCAGCGAATAATTCAGGGCGAGTTGTTGCAATGGTTAAATCTTGTCCATCTTCAGTTTTGAAGATTACATAATTCATTGTGCTTTGACGCTCTTTATCTTCAATTTCTGCTTGAGCAATTGCGGTTCTATCAACTGGATCCCAAAATGTTGGCGAATCCTTTCTTTCAATCCTTCCTTTTTGAATAAGGTCTAGGAAAGACATTTGCGACAATTTACGTGATTGCGCACTTATTGTTTGGTATTCTTGCCCCCAATCAAAACTCAAGCCCACAGCTTTAAATAACTTTCTGAATTCTTCTTCTGATTCCGCAACTACTTCCTCGCAAAGCTTGATGAAATCAGCTCGTGGCATCTGTACAGCCCTAACTTCTTTGACTTTTTCAACTAAACGCTCTGTAGGAAGGCCGTTATCGTCGAATCCAATTGGGTAAAACACGTTTTTACCGCTCATACGCTGGTATCTAGCTATAATATCGGCCTGTGTATAGCTAAATATATGCCCCATATGCAAAAGCCCAGAAACTGTAGGTGGCGGAGTGTCTATAACATAGCTATTTTCTCTAGACTCACTAGAATTCCACTTATAGATACCATTTTTTTCCCAAAGCTCATGCCATTTCTTCTCTGACGCTTGGGTATCGTAGTTTTGCTGCAACATAATAGAAATCAATTAATTTGACCAAAATATATACCAAAACACTCTTAAAGTAACCTAAAAATTACGAAATAGGCTTCAGCTTTTGGGACTTTAATGTTACAATGCTCGCATTAAGTAAAGGGAAGTTATGAAACAAGCAGAATTTCAAAAGCTATTGGAAGGCAAAAGAATTGGAGCCTCAGAAGAGGATATCAAGACAAATATTGATAATATTTCAAAACAATTCAAAGAAGCTTCAGAGCAAGATAGAGAAGGATTTTTTGATTCATTGTTCCACAGCACTCGTTACGATGTAATGAAGGAGTTGGTTGACAAAAAGGCTTTAAATGAAGAAGAGCTTTTTAACATAACTCTAAAGTGCAAGCGCGATGATTTAAGTGATGCTGACTCAATTCCAAACAATGTATATCAGGCAGCCTTAGATCAATTGGATGAAGAAAGAATTCCTGAGTTTTATTCAAGCTTAGTTAATCAGTTAGTTATTGATAGAAAAAACAAATTACAGCTTCCATCAACAGAAACCTTACAAGCACTTTTCGAAGGTTTGTTTGTTGCTGGGCATGGCCAAGCGCTTAGAAAATTACATAACTTTTTAGATTATTACAAGGGAACTGAGGGGCGAAACAGCGAAGAATTAATTGCTGCAGTTAGAGCAGACGATCAGGAAAAAGCAATAAAGCTAATATCTCAAGGGCATTATGTTTATGATTTTACAAAATTTGATTTCCTTGAGGAGGGAAAGCTCTGTAAATTTTTCTTTTACAATAACTTGCATCATCCTAATTGCAACCTAGCCGTAAACGATAAAGATGGCTACACCCCGATGCACTGGGCTGTAAATAGTAAACATATTGAAATTGCAAAAGAGATTATGGCAGCGGTAAAAGATAACCCTGATTTACTTAAACAAGCCCTCGCGCCTAATAAAATAGGCTACACCCCGATGCATTGGGCTGTAAATAGTAACCATATTGAAATTGCAAAAGAGATTATGGCAGCGGTAAAAGATAACCCTGATTTACTTAAACAAGCCCTCGCGCCTAATAAAATAGGCAACACCCCGATGCACTGGGCTGCAACTAATAACTATATTGAAATTGCAAAAGAGATTCTTGCTGCAGTAAAAGA
Source organism: uncultured Candidatus Midichloriaceae bacterium (assembly GCA_964625465.1). Classification (GTDB taxonomy): domain Bacteria; phylum Pseudomonadota; class Alphaproteobacteria; order Rickettsiales; family Midichloriaceae; genus CAZLFQ01. The sequence goes on from CAZVFD010000031.1 coordinate 2,625, forward strand.
CAACCCTGAGTTACTTAAACAAGTCCTCGCTCCTAATAACCATGGCCAAACCCCGCTCTCTACGGCAGATGATGAAATAAAACAACTTATCGAAGAAGCGATGGATAAGCAGAATGAAAGAAACAGAGCTATGCACGCTGCATGTTCTTCAACAAGTGCTGCATCTTCCACTACACTTGCAACAACCGCTATGCCTGCATCTACACCTGCAGCACAAGTAAACTCCTCAGCCACCCAACTCCAACAAACCTCTAGTGTAAACATGCCAAACCTACGCCAGCACAGCCGCGAGTAGCTCTTGTCATCGCGAGGAACGAAATGATCAAGCCTTGTTTTTTTAGAAGCAAGAAAAGCTGGTAGCGCTAATAATTTCAATACAATAATCATAAACCAACCTACAAATTAACTGTTTATTAACCATTATGGGGTATAATACTAGGTAATGTGTCGAGGATTTAGGTCATGCAGACATCGTGTTACACGTGTTCAAAAGCTACAATTTCCCAGCGTGGGTTCACATTGATTGAACTAGGGGCGGTTCTAGTGATTGTTGCTTTCATTGTTGCGGCTGTATTCAGCGGTATCAGTATATCAAAACAAGCTGAATTAAGGTCGGTAATAGCGGATTTTCAAAGTTATAGAGAAATGTATCAAACTTTTTATCTGCAATATAAGCAGGTTCCTGGTGATATGGCAAACGCTTCAACCGTTTGGTCTGCAGCCAGCCAATGTACGCTTGGTCCAACTTGTAATGGTGACGGTGATTCAATAGTAGAAGCCCTACATGGCAGCAGTTCAGATGAAACCATTCGCGCGTGGAAACACTTAGAACTTGCAGGAATATATCAAGGCGGGATAGCCTCAATTCCAGCAGCTTATGCTGGGGTTTTAACTATAGGTGCAATGACGCCTAAAAGCTCTGTAGCTGGAGCAGGATACTATATCGCTGGAGGTGGCGACATAGGCGGCGATGCATTGGCCACTGTTATACCATCGCCTTGGACTGATAACAGGACAAATGCAGTATTCCTAGGCCAAAAGAGCTCATCTGCAACTTCGAATGGTCTTACAATTGGCGCTATAACTGGCAAAGACGCATACAACATAGATAAGAAAATCGATGATGGCAAAACCGACACTTCAGGAAATAGTATTGGATTTAACACTGGAAAAATCAGAGTTAGAAATGATAGTGCGGGAGGTACGACTTGCATAAATGCTGGTAATACTTCTTATGTAATTACTTCAACAACAACTACTTGTCTAATGGGCTACCAACTGCATGACGTGAATTTTTAGGGGGAAATATGAACAAGGGATTTTCATTAATAGAGCTTTCAGCAGTTGTGCTAATAATTGCTTTGTTGTTGGCTGGTATATCCGCAGGATCAAACTTGGTAAAACAGTCTGAAATGCAGTCGGTCATTTCTGACTTCCAAATATTTAGAAAAGCATACTACGATTTTACAATTCGTTATAGACAAGTCCCAGGAGATATGGCAAACGCTGCAACATACTGGTCCTCAGGATGCACAGTAACCATCACATGTAATGGTGATGGCGATGCCAAAATAGAGTCAGTATGGAACTCAAACACTGATGAAACAGCGAGAGCCATGAAACACCTGAGCCTTGCAGAGTTAATTCCGTATGGTGTGAACGTTATCCCCGCTTCTTATGTAGGCGTTGTGTCTGTTGGTGACCTCGCTCCTGTGAGCAAAGTAAATGGTGCAGGATACTTTATTTCGTCAGGTACTGATATTGGTGGTGATGCCCTTGCAACAGTTGTAGCATCCCCATGGTCTTCTGATACCCTTATAAATGCAGTGTTTTTAGGAAGAAAGAGTTCATCTGCTACATCTAATGGATTGACACTTGGTTCTGTAAATGCTGCATATGCATACAACATAGATAAAAAAATTGATGATGGCAAAACTGATACTTCAGGCAATGCAATTGGGTTTAATACTGGGAAAATAAGAGCTTTAAACGATAGTACTTTTGCTACAACCTGTATTAACGCAGGTGCAACTTCATATGTGATTACGTCAACCCAAGATCAGTGCGTATTAGGTTATCAACTTAATGATAGGTAGAAGCTTATGTGCGGCTATCCATATAAAAACAAACAGGCTTTTACACTTGTGGAATTGGCCGTAGTTTTAGTAATTCTTAGTGTAATAGTTGGATCAATTATTGGCATCCTTCCTTCTATTCAGCAATCAAATAACACTACAGCAATGAAGGAAAAACTAGATAAAATTCAAGCTGCGATCAACATTTTCTACTCACAAAATGGCTACATACCTTGCGCTGCCAGAATTGATGATGCACCAGCCTCTGCTAATTTTGGAGTGGCGACAGATTGCAGCCTTGCATCTGTAGCTGGCACTACTGAAATAGCAGGAGCAACGACAAATGAGGATTTGAGAATTGGTGTAGTCCCAACTCGCACATTAAATATACCTGATGAATACATGTTTGATGCAGTGCAAGTTATAAGAGATAAGTTTCTTGTAGAGGGT
>CAZVFD010000031.1:5159-16409 GCA_964625465.1 uncultured Candidatus Midichloriaceae bacterium
AAATATGTGTCTGTAAAAAACTTATCTCAATCGACTGCGCTATTTGGCGCTTACACGAGCGCCCAATCTGATATCATTCGGATCGAAGATGCAGGGGCAAATAGAATACCCCAAGCTAATTCCACAACTTATCCAAATGTGGTTGCTTATGTAGTGATCAGCACAGGACCAAACAACAAGGGAGCTACAAATTATCTTGGTACTATCACGCCCGTTGTCTCATGCAGTGGAGGTAAAGATGTAGAAAATTGTGACGACGATATAACGTTTGTAGATGCATTTTACGATAATAGCGCTGGCAACTTCAATGATGACTTCATCAGATGGAAAACCCAACAGCAAATATTGGCAGAAACCTCATATTCTGGATTTGGCGGAACTAGCTTAGGCAAACATGCAATCTTCACTGAAAGTTATGTCGTCGGTACTCTAGTACCTTATGCACTTATTAGGGCTCTCAACACAACAGTTCATAACGATCTATCTAGCGCATCAATTAACGTAGGTACCAGCCAGATCACATTAGGAAGCGGTACTTATAGATTCAAAGCATGGTCTGTAAGTTACGGCATAGGAGAATCGAATTTGCAACTATACAATGATACAGATGCAACAATGATCAGTAGTGGCATTGTTTCAAACGATGTCCCTGTATTCGGCTGTTGTCCAGCTGTTGCGAATGGTATCTACACATTGAATCAAGTAAGCGGAAGATTTACATTAGCAACATCTAAGGTTATTACATTAAGGCAAGCCTCATACCAACCAATGATTTTTATGGGGGTGCAGTATCCAGCATACGCTAATGGTTTCTCAAGCGCATTGGCAGCAGGACAACTTGGAAATAACATCATTTATTCTTATCTAGAGTTGTGGGAAGAATAATATCACTTTTTGGTTTTCTTAATCGCATCTAAGAATGCTTGCTCAAGATTTTTGGTCTTGGACCTTTTTACGAATTTATCTACCGTACCCTCGTAATATAAATCACCAAAGTGAAGGATACCGATTCTATCGCATATTTCTTCTATATCCGCCAATATGTGTGACGAGAAGAATATCGAATTCCCTTTCTTTCTATAATCCTGTAATTTCTTCTTCAAAAATATACGTGCGCTCGGATCTAAGCCACTCATCGGCTCATCTAAGATTAAAAGCGGGGCATTAGATAAGAAAACTGAAACCAGCCCTAACTTTTGTCCCATACCTTTAGAATAACTACTAACTTTCTTTTCTAAAGCTGCTGGATCAAAATCTAATTCTTCGCAAATTTTAATTGCTGCATTCTTATCATAGGATTTTTGGTAATAGCCAGAAGCTAATTCCAAAAATTCATTACCTTTTAAAAACTGAGATGGGGTAAATTTCTCAGGTAAATAGCAAATTTTTCTTTTAGATTCGATATTAGTGTTTTCGGTACCAAATAATTTTACACTACCACCGTCTTGTCTCAATAGACCGAGAATTATTTTAATTATAGTGGTCTTTCCAATACCATTTAAGCCAACAAGTCCGTAGGTTTCGCCTTGTGTTATCTTAAGATCTAACGACTTAATTACATGATGAGATTTAAAACTTTTATTTATTTTAGATACTTCAATTGGGCACGCTTTCATATTTATCCTTTGTTACCTTCTAAAATTTTCATAGATTCCACCTCAAACAACTGATTTGGACTCAACTTGAATGACACGACCGCTGCAGTCTCATCTGGTAAAAACACTTCAATATCTTTTTTTGCAGACACAAATTTATTTCTTGAGATGGCAGTTAATCTTTTTCTCCAATCTGGGGCTATAGTCTCAAGGTTTGGAGTACTCCATTCGATTATTGCATACTCCTTACTAATCTCACGTATGACCAAACCATCATCTCTAGAGTCATTGCTTATTTTTAGATTATTGATCCAAAGCGTCCACTTATCTTTGGTGTAAAATATCAAGGAATTCAGATAAAATCTTCTGCCTGAAACTTGGGTATCTTTTGGATCAACTTCCCCAGTAACGATACCTTCCATCCCAAAATTATTGATGATATTATTGATTTGGGCTATCTCCTCTGGAGTAAACATTACTGATTTTAAAGTAAATTCCTTATCAGATTCTGCTTTTGGCTCCTCAGCTTTTTTAGTCTCCGTTGCCTGCGTAGTATCTTGTGGTTTAATGTCACTGGTTGTAGGAGTAGTATCAACTTTAGTAGTCGGAACTATTGCCGTCTCTTTCTCAGGAGTAGGCACAACGATAGGTGGCACTGAAATATCTTGGGATGGAGAGGATGGAGATACCGTACTGGATATTTCATTATCCTTTATAATTTTACAGCTTGAATCCATAATATTTTTGAACTCAGTTTTCTCGCTATCACTAAGCTTAACATCCACGTTTCCAAAATATTGCACTTGGAACATTTTGTTTAATTTACTCAAATTCTCAGGTAAGAATTTGCAATTCAGCCCTCCTAAACCCTGAGTTCTTTCTTCATATACACACCCACCTTCCGTGGTTTTTTCTTTAATCTTTCTGTATGTCTTTCCAAATTGCTCTTGATCAACGCATATTGATGGTAAGCATCTATCAATGCTTAAAGGGACATCTTTACAATTAGGAGCTGCAAACTCATTAACATCAACTTTTTCATAAATCTTAAAAGCTTTGTCACCCGCCTGTTCTGAGTTTTCTGCACTCGGTACAACTACGAAACTGTTATCATTATCTTCGTATGGAATATCATCATATGCATAAGAATAGCTAGTAGAAAAAATAAGTGCTAATAATGCAATTTTTTTATTCATATCACTGCACCCCTGGAGTTGATGTAGGTGTAGACGTCTGATTTGAAGCAGAATTACTGTCTTGCGGAGCGCCTTTCTCTTTTATCATTTCTTCGCGTTTAGCTTTAATTTTTTCTGCGACCTCTGGCTTATCAATTAAATCATGCCAGACTAAATCTATTTTAATACTAACTATATCATTCTTATCGCCACGTCCTAAACCTGCAAGTACCTCTTCATTGATTTCATTTAGTCCGATAAACGAAACATTCTTTACTTGTACATATCCTGGTAGCTCTTTTTGCAGATCTTGTATAAATGAATAAGCATCTAGGTCGGTATATGATAAAAACACTAATGTTAGTCCACTATACATAACATTCGAAAATTTATTATCAGCAAAATCAAATCTCATTTCAGGAGTAGTAAGGGTAATGTTCATCCCCCTAATTCTGTATAAGTTCTCGAGCTTATTAATTAATACTTTGGCAAAATCTACCTGTATACCATCCCTAAATTCATGCTTCTTTCTAACCTTATCATTCCACTCTTGAATGGCGACATCGGATTTCATAATCTTGTCTTTGATTTGTCCTACTTGTGCTTGTAAACTTTGCGACTCATTTCTGAATGAATCAGCAGCGCCTTGATTAGTAACATTGTATGAAAAAAGTCCAGTAAACACTATTCCGACAATCAATAGCAGTATTGTTATAAGCTTTAGTCTTTCTAATGCATAGGAATGAATGTGTTTGACTAACATATCTACCTCCCGCCCGTTTGCGAATCATTCATACTTCCTGGGCTACCAGCTGGTGGTGTAGAAACCTTTGGCTGAGGAGGTGGCTGCGTCGTAATGGTCTGCTGCTTAACAGTAGGTTGACTTACTTGAACCTGTGGAGCTGGCGCAGTGCGGGTCACAACGCCTTTTTTCGTAGGCGGATAATTCACCTTAATAATCACAGCTACAGGAGTATTAATATCTTGGAAGGAAATATTCTGTGGCAAATCTGATATTGAAATATCAAAATCGCTAAACGCTTTGATTACTTCTTTTGTGAAGCCTGTGTATTTTTGCTCTAGCTCTTCATAAGAAGATCCTGTTCGCTTCATAATAATTTCAAAATCAGCATCTAAGGAATACTCCCGTTTTTTGCCCAATACAGAAACTTTAGATGCCTTATCCATATTCCTAAAACCTAACAATGTCGGGTCTTCGAAATTCCATTTAATTACTTTTGCTCTAGCGTATGTTGGCATAATCCCAGATAATCTTGTAATTATGTCTATTGGATTTACTTTCACAGACTCAAAGAATTTATCAACTTCTACTACTTCAATAATATGCTCTGCAGTAATTGGATCTTTAATTTTAGCTTCTGTAGTCGATAAACGCTTTGTTTGCTCGTTTAGTTGCGCTTGGAAACTGATAGCTTGATTTTGAATCTGCACAATAGTTGCCTTCAAATCAACTATACCACTTCCAAAGTAAACACTCATTACTATTAGAGCAGGTATTAACAAAACAAAAAATATTCCTAAAATATTAATAGTCCTAGTCACATTATATACCTTCCCAGTAACCGGAGTATGAAGAGTAATTATGTGATTTTTCACTTTGCTAAGTGCAGTTAGGATGGTGGGGTCAGCAAATTTATCTTTTTCAGCTGCAGCCTCAGGAACTTTAATCTTTTCGGCCAGTTGGAATGGTGTATATGCGAATAAATTTGTCGCTTTAATTTTCTCTTTTCTTAAATACCTTAAAATGTCTGATGCTAAAATTAGGTAAACATCTACGTCTTGATCTGTCCCAAGCGATAGACGAGACATATATTCTATAGAGTTAGCTATCTCTTGCTCAATATTACCGGCCACAACATCTGGCGATGGATCATTTATATTATTAAGAAGTCGGCTAAAAATTATTTTTCCATCTTGAAACGCAGCTTGCCTAAAACCACCTGTTTTATTCTGAGAGAAATACACCTCCCATCTTCCAGCGTTGCCATTATCTTTTTTGCCAAAATTAGCTAAAAACTTGTTTAGTCCAGTTTTCTTGGATTTATCTTGGAACTGATTTTCTTTTTGCGCAATATACTTAAGCTTTGTCACTACAGAGTATATTTCCACAGGTAAGAAGAAAATCCCTGCAATAACATTGTGGAATGGTAAAAAGAAATCAATCCACGTAGAAACCGGTGGCTCCATTCCAGATGATATAAAGGTATATATCCAATCATGTCTACCAGTAGGCGATCTGCCAATTTGTACGCATGATTTTATGTGGCCTTTTGGCACTTCTTTTTCTAAATGTTTTTGCGCTATCTTACTTATTCCCATAGCACTGACAGCAGGCAAAGACCTTTGTACATATGATTGATCCAAAGTGTCTATATAAATATAAACCATGGCATCACGGTCTTGCGCCAATAACTCACGAAGCTTTTCCGTATCTGTTTGCTCTGTACTCTTTACAAATATCTTAGACTTTGCATACCCGCTCTGAGTATAGACAACAACAGCTCCTTCCTCACCAACGGATACCTGAAATGTGTTCTGCTTTTGTTTAAACAGCTTTCTAGCCATTAACGCCTTTCATCATCATCTAATATTAAGATATAAATGTATCAAGGGCTTACGTAAAGTCTTAATTTAACTCAAACACTATTTATAGAGTCTTTGATATAGCTTTGATAAAGGCTTTGGCTTGATCTTTTATTAATGGATCACGCAACGCAAACTCAATATTTGCCTCAAGAAAACCTAAATGATTCCCACAGTCCAATCGCTTCCCTTTAAACCTATACCCAAATGTATCACAAGATGGAATCATAGCTTTCATTGCGTCTGTAAGCTGTATCTCCCCGCCCCTACCAGAAGGAGTTTTTTCCAAAAATTCAAATATCTCTGGTTCTAGAATGTATCGGCCGACTATTGATATATTAGATGGAGCATCTTTAGGATCAGGTTTTTCAACCATATCTTTAATTTTCATGGTAGTACCATCATCATCTGAAGGGCTTACAATACCATATTTCGATGTATCTTCTTTGTTAACATCTGCTACTGCAATGATATTACCACGTTTTTCATCATATGATTCTACCATTTCTTTAAGCACACTTTCACTTTTTTCAGAAATGAACAATTCATCTGCTAACAATACTGCAAAAGGCTCATTTCCAACAAAATTTCTAGCACACCATACTGCATGCCCCAATCCAAGTGGCTGTTGTTGTCTAATAAAAGCAATTTTTCCTGCATCAGGCACCCAGTCTCTTGTCAGCACTAGTGCATCGTTCTTTTCCTTATTTCCCAAGTGTGTTTCGAGCTCGTAAACACAGTCAAAGTGATTAGTAATAATATTTTTATTTCTGCCCGTAATAAAAATAAATTCTTCTACCCCTGCCGCCACTGCCTCTTCAAACGCGTGCTGAATAAGCGGCTTACTGGCAATTGGCAACATTTCCTTGGGTAACGCTTTGGTTGCAGGAAGGAATCGAGTCCCTAATCCACCAACGGGGAACACAGCTTTACGAATTTTTTTCGTCATACACACACACCATTATTTTCAATAACAGTATAACAATTTATGCCTATTTTCCTAGTGTAATTAACCATTTATTAACTCTTTGTCATTACTATGGGGGTATATTACTGAAGGGGTCTATATGCCAGAATGGTTAAAATATTTGATAAGCAACACTGTTTACGTATATAGACTTGCAATTAAAAACTTTTCTGTAATAAAACAAGCTGGCATTCTATTGAATAAATTCAGAAATGGAATTTTAAAAGACTACGGCTCAGATTATGATATCTCCATCGATGATGACGGAAAGAAAAAAACAAAATTTGAAGTCTTTCTGGAAGGCAGAAAAGGGCTTAATTCTTTTCTGACAGGCATTTCCAAAGGTTTTAGAAAGTTTATCGATGTCGTAACATCTCCAGTGGCTTCAAGAGTATTATTTTACGCAGGTTCTGCATTCGGTATTGCATTAGCAGCTTCTAATCCAATTGGTCTTGGGTTGGTGATTGCAGGCACAACTATATCTGTTGGTTCTGTGATGTATGGAATGTACCAAGATGTAAATAAATTTAGAGGCCTAAAAAAATTAAAACAAGAGCAGGCAATGCTGGAAGAGATGATGACTCTAAAAATGCAGTCAAAAGCACTTGCAGAAAAACTTTTCAAAGACAAACCTGACTTAGCAGAAAAACTAGGGCTTACGCATAGTTTGATGAAGCCAATAAAAATGACCGATGCAGAATGGGAAGCAATAAATAAAAAAAGATTGGTTGGAACCACAATCTTAGAGAGTGCTCCCTCTGCAACAATTCCTTTAGTTTCAAGCTTGGTTTTAGGAAATATTCCTGGCTTCTTTGTTACTCTTTCAGGCTACATTTTAGAGCTATGCGGCTCCACTGCGCGAGGAATATCTTACGCCAAGGAAAAGGAAAAACTAATGAATGGAAGCATAGCATTAGCAAACAATCTTGGTATAGCTGGAATGGGATTTGGTGAGAGAAATGAAAATTTGCGAGAAGGTCTTGCTGAAATGAGAGCAAAGAACGCTGCATTAATAGCATTAGCAAAACAAACCAATAATGATCCTAAAACCTTAGAATCTGAATTTGCAAAACTCTATGCAGAACAAAAGAAGAATATCGAAGCCCTAAAACCAGACCTGCAAGAAAAAAGTTGGTGGCATGATGCTAGAAAAATTTGGTATAAAGATGGTACATCCTATGCGAGTACTGCCAAAAACTTTACACCGGGAATTAATGAATACAAGGATGATTTCAAAACCGATAAAACCACATACAAGCCAACTACTACTGCTGCTGAAATTGCATTAGAACAACCGCTAATTAAACGGGCAAAGAATCCACATATCTCAAAACATAGATGGAATAATAAGCTAACGCCAAAAGAACATACTTTTGTTGAGAGAGAAATAGGAAAGAACCAAGAAAAAAGCGGCAGACCACCGCACACCCCAATGGGTGGTTAATTGGGGCATAGCTTGCGTTCAGTGGTATATTATGTTACAATCCGCGCGGGAATACTTATATAAATAACTTCATGGCTAAACAGAAATTTCAATCTGATAAAGACCTTTTGAATCACCTAATTTCAGAACGAGATAAAGCTAGAAAAGTTCGCAGGAATTTAATACTTCAGAAAGACAATCATACAGTTAAAGTATTACATGCAGCAAAGATTGATAAAGCTGAGCGTGAAGTGCGTTTAGCTGAATTACATCTTCGTAGATTTAAACAAATGCTAACAACAATTCCAAATCAAAAAATAGCGCTTTTAGATCATATAACTATGGCTTTCAAGGAATCTAACTCTGCAATTTTAAGATGCTACACCACCACCTCAAGTATGATAAAAATTGGTGGGGATATTTTAGAGAAAATGGCATCAATTAAGGTCGAACCTTCTATGGAAGATGATGTGAAGCAAAAGTATAAATTTGCTAAGCTTTATCATCAAGCACTTCTTAATGTATTGGTATCTACTCAGTTCGACGAGTTCTTTTTATCTCGCCAAATTAAAGCAACAAATGACTTGATGACATTAATACAAATTGAGTGTAATTTTCACCACCTATATACCATCCCAGCTAATGCTTTTAGTGTGCCTATGAGCGCCGCAACAACAGAATTTAAAAATTACTTTGACGACACTCTTGATAAATTATTAAAGACAAGTCAATCTCAGGATACAAAACAAATTGAAGTTTCTAATGCGGCAATGGGAAATAGTAGATAAAAAGTTAGTTTTATCTCACGCGCAAATACCAACACCAAAAGCAGGATATAAACTTATTAAAGTGAAAGCCATTGGCGTTAATAGAGCCGATGCATTACAGATCCAAGGATTATACCCCTCCCCTGATAAATCAAACATTCCAGGACTTGAAGTTTCTGGAATTTTTGATGGTAAAGAGGTTTGCGCACTATTAACATCTGGTGGGTATGCTGAATATGTTAGCGTGCCAGAAAACCTAATTTTTCCTATTCCAAAAACATATAACTTAATCGAGTCTGCAGCTTTACCCGAAGCACTGATTACTTGTTATTTAAATATATTTAAAATCGCCAAATTGCGAGCAGGCAATACTGTATTGATTCACGGAGCGACTAGTGGTATTGGCAGCTTTGCTATCAAACTCTGCAAAACATTTGGAGCTAAAGTTTATGCCTCAGTTGGCAGCGATGATAAAATTAAAAAATGTGAACTTTTAGGGGCAGATCATATATTTAATTATAACAATGACTGGGTAAGCGATTTGAAACAACGTGGTGGTGTTGATATTATTTTAGATATTCTTGGTGGAAGTAATTTTGAAAAAAATATTTCCGTCTCAAATAAAAAGGGTAAAATTATTTCAATCGCAGTTATGACTGGTGCTAATGCTCATATTAATTTAGCATCAGTTCTGATGAAAAATTTAACTATTGTTGGCTCAACATTGCGCTCACAAACAATTTCCCAAAAAACATCTTTGATTGTTAAATCTACTGAAAAACTTTATTCTAAATTAATCGAACGCGACATCAAACCTATCATTGATACAGTTTATAATTTTGAAGACGCGCCCAAAGCTATTGAGCGTTTGGAGTCACGTAAGCATTTTGGGAAAATCGTGATTGAAGTACAAACAAAGTAAATGAATTCAAGCTGGATCATCGGGTCGAGCACGATGATGACAGAATTCTTTTGTTTGTTATCATCCTCGTGTTCAACACGAGGATCTAAGCTATTAGCGTTGGTTACCTAAATTAGGTGGTTGGGGTAGTTGGGCGGCTGAGGAGTTAACTTGTACTGAAGATTGAGGTGTTGGCATAGCGGTTGTTGCAGCAAGCGCAGTGGAAGATGCAGCACTTGTTGAAGAACTCGCAGCTTGCAGAGCTTGGGTTCTTGTATTCTCTCTATCCATTATTGCTTCTTTAATCATTTGTCTTATTTCATCATTTTTTGCCAAATCAAGCAGGGTCTCGCCATTAATATCAGGAGCGAGGACTTGTCTAAGTGAATCAGGGGTATCTTTTACTGCTTCCAAAATCTCTTTTAAAATTTCTTTATCTCCAATACTTGCAGCTTCGTGCAGCGGGGTGTAGCCATTCTTACTAGGAGCGAAGACGACTAGTTTAAGTAACTCAGGGGTATCTTTTACCGCTGCCAGAATCGCTTTTACACTTTCAGTATGTCCATTACATGCAGCCAAGTGCAGAGGGGTGTTGCCATATCTATTCTTAGAAGTCATATCCGCCCTTTTTTCTAGAAGTAATTTTACTACTTCCGTATTTCCATCAGCAGCAGCCAAGTGCAGCGGGGTGTAGCCATTTATATCTTTTGCTAAGATTTTATAATTAGGATGATTGAAGTTATTTAGCAAAAAGTATTTTAAGAGCCCTGGATCACCGTGCTTATAAAAACAGTCGAATCCACTAAAATCATAAACATAATGCCCTTGTGATATTAGTTTTAGTGATTTTTCCTTATCATCAGCTCTTAATGCAGCAACTAATTCTTCACTGTTTTTTCCATTTTGTCCTTCGTAATAACCTAAATGCGTGTGCAGCTCTTTTAGAAGGTCTTTGTTTCCAGCAACTAATAAATCTTTATAAAGTTCCTGCACACCTTCCTTAGTGTCTAAGTTATATTTTGATCGATCTTCTATCCCTTTTATTTTTTCACCAAAGCCATTTTCAAAAAGGTATTTAAACATTTCAAATTGCCCGTGCCTTAAGGTAAAAGCTAATGGCGATACGGATTCTCTTACGATATCTAATATTTTAATAGTGGGCAGTCTAAAGCCGTCAGGTTCCTTAAATTTTTCTTTTGTCTTTTGCTTTTCTTCTGGTGTCATTTTTCTTTGCTCACCTGCTCGATAATCGAAGACCTTGAACTCACTTAAGTTTTTGTAGTTAGGTGCAAGAATTTTTAAGAGTTTTAAGTTGTTGTGTCTAATTGACGCTTCCAAAGTATTATCGCCATTAATAATCTTTGCTTCATTAGTTTTTGGATCTGTATATACTACAGGTAATCTTAAATTCAGAACTTCAGCATTTTTAGCAACTATAGCGTTTACAACTTGCTCTAAATTAAAGCTAATAGACCACCCATCTTTCTCTGCTGGAGCAAGCATATGTAAAATGGTATTTCCATTTCTATCCTGCTCTAATATTTGCTTTGGCGACAAACTATCAATTATCTCAAGCGCTTTTTCGGTTGTCACTCCACTAACATTGACAATGTCGAATATCGATTTCATAAATTCCCTTTATATGACTCGTGCATTGTAACACATCCTACACCACCATTCATTAATTTTTGGTTAACTCGGGTGGGGAAAGTAAGGTGGGGCTTTTTTCATTTAACAAGCTATAGCTTGTTAAATTGATCGTTTTACAAGTTATAACTTGTGAAATAGGGGGGTGGAGAAAAAAACTTTGTTATTTAG
>CAZVFD010000031.1:16419-17520 GCA_964625465.1 uncultured Candidatus Midichloriaceae bacterium
AGTGTCAAGTCAAGCACTGGGAGGACACAGCACTCTGAAGTTTATCCAACAAAAAAGGCCTGTATTTCTACAGACCTTTTTCATTTAATGCTTTAAACTAAAACTATTCAATAATTTCAGCAACAACACCAGCACCTACTGTCCTACCACCTTCACGGATAGCGAACTTAAGTCCTTTTTCCATCGCGATTGGGCTGATTAATTCAATAGTAATCGCGGTGTTATCACCAGGCATCACCATTTCAACACCAGCAGCTAATTCGATAGAACCAGTTACGTCAGTTGTTCTGAAGTAGAATTGCGGTCTGTAGTTAGCAAAGAATGGAGTATGTCTACCACCTTCATCTTTTGTTAACACGTAAACTTCCGCTTTGAATTTTTTATGTGGAGTGATTGTTCCAGGAGCAGCAAGAACTTGTCCTCTTTCTACACCTTCTTTATCGATACCACGAAGTAGTAAGCCAACGTTATCACCTGCTTGACCTTGGTCTAATTCTTTACGGAACATTTCAACACCAGTACAAGTTGTTTTAACTGTAGGTCTCAATCCAACGATTTCGATCTCTTCACCAACTTTCACTTTACCTTGCTCAACACGGCCTGTTACTACAGTACCACGACCTGAGATTGAGAATACGTCTTCCACAGACATCAAGAATGCTTTGTCTAATGGACGCTCAGGTAATGGAATGCTTGTATCAACAGCAGCCATTAATTCTTCAATAGCTTTTTTACCTTCTTCTTTACCTTCAATAGCAGCAAGAGCTGAACCACGGATAATAGGAATTGTATCCCCAGGGAAACCGTATTTGCTTAGAAGATCTCTCACTTCCATTTCTACTAGTTCTAGAAGGTCTTTATCATCAACCATGTCACATTTGTTTAAGAACACAACAAGCGCAGGAACACCAACCTGACGAGCAAGTAGAATGTGTTCTCTTGTTTGTGGCATCGGGCCATCTGCTGCAGATACAACAAGAATAGCTCCGTCCATTTGCGCAGCACCAGTGATCATGTTTTTTACGTAGTCGGCGTGACCAGGACAGTCAACGTGGCCGTAGTGACGTGTAGCTGTCTCATACTCAACGTGCGCTGTATTAA
>CAZVFD010000032.1:0-2356 GCA_964625465.1 uncultured Candidatus Midichloriaceae bacterium
AGATCTAGGTCAAATGTTTGAATACAAAAACGATACAAACCGATTAAATTCTAAAATAGATTCAAACGCCATACAGTCAATACTATCTAACTTTAATATTAGTGATTCTTTAGTGATTGAAGCTGGAATCGGAAGCTCCGGACTTCCAATCACATTCATCTTTTTTAGATGATCATCGGACGTCATCAATTTCACAGTTTTAATCACTGTTTCACAAATCTCTTTTTCAGAAGGATTGAGAAGTACAGCACTACCTTGCTTAAGCTTAATTAGAGTCCACAATTTTTCTAGTGTTTCAAACAAGTCTTTGCCAACGTTTGCTAAAGCAATGCCAAATTCTCCATTAGCATTTTTTTTCAGATAATTTGTTACTGCTTCAAATGAATGAAAAACCTTAGCAAATGATTCAATAGTAGTGCAGTCCGTTCCTACAAGATTTGCAGATATATCTTTTATATCACTTAATTGCTTTCTATTCCTGTTACTAGTATCTACCATAGTTTTTACCTTTAATAATTTATCATAGGCATTTAACATAAAGAGGCAAAATGAGCAAGAGTCATTTCATTATTTATCTCTAATTCATTTTACATAATACACATTATCATACTCTGGCTAATAAGGAATTGGTAGGGCGTCCATAACAATTATGTACAGCGGGCCACGGTCCTACCAAGCATAACAGTTTAAAATAAAAAAATAAACAAAGTGACTTCCGCACATGGTACTTGTGCTGTATAGTGTCCGGTCTAAATTAGAAAAAGTCTGTCTACTCAAATCAACTAATTAGATTAGATGCTGAAATACATTCAGCATGACAATCTCCTTCAAGCTACCCAACTTTAAAACTAAAGGTAAAACCATGTTCCAAACAATAACCAAGGCGTTGAAGCGCAAAAGTGCTAATGACGCCCAAAATTCAACACAATCTTATTTCTATTCGTTAAGCAGCCCTGTATGGAGCAATCGTGATTACAAGAAATTTGCTGATGAAGCTTATATAAAAAATGTAATCGCTCATAGGGCAATATCTATGATTTCCCAAGGAGCCGCCAGCATTCCATTTAAGTTATATGGAGCAAACAAGATAAATATTGAGCATCACCCTATCCTTTCGCTACTCAACAATCCAAACCCTGCTTGTAGCGGCAAGGAGTTCATGGAATCGATTTATTCATATCGCCAGATCTCTGGTAATGCCTACGTTCTAGGCGTAACGGGTAATAAAAACAATCTTCATGAGATCTATGCATTACGCCCAGATCGGGTTTCTATTTTGCCAGGTGAAAATTTTATTCCACAAGGTTATAGATATAAAGTTGGCACTTATACCAAAGATTATATGGTAAACCCAATTTCAGGCCGCTCACAGGTATTACACCTGAAAAATTTCCACCCCCTGTCCGATTGGTACGGATTATCCTCAATAGAAGCTGCGGCTTACAGCATTGATCAGCATAATCAAGCAGGAGAATGGAATCAATCGTTGCTACAAAACGGCGCACGACCTAGTGGTGCAATAGTTGTGCAAGGTGAAAAAGGTAGACCACGATCGTTGACAGAAAAACAGTTTTCCCAACTTAAAACTAGTATTGATGATATATTCACTGGCCCAAGAAACGCTGGACGTCCCATATTACTCGAAGGCGGATTGGACTGGAAAGAAATGAGCATGAGCCCAAAAGATATGGATTTTATAGAGTCAAAGCATAGTTCTGCTCGCGATATTGCCCTCGCCCTTGGCATGCCACCGCAATTACTGGGGATTCCGGGTGATAATACATATAGTAATCTGCAGGAAGCCCGCCTTGCACTATGGGAACAAACTATAATTCCAATGGTAGATAATGTTGTCGATAATCTCAACTCTTGGCTTTCCCCCTACTTTGGCAAAGATCTCAAACTTACTTACGATATTGAATCAATCCCAGCTATTGCTGAGAGAAAGGAATCAATGTGGGCAAAAGTAGAAAATTGTAGCTTTATGACAAAAAATGAAAAACGTGCGATGTTTAACCTACCCCCGATAGATTAATCTTTGGTTAAATTAACCATTTATTAACCAAAATTATATAAGGTTAAATTAGTTCAACCAAAATGGTAAGGTATATGACAAAAAGTGAAAAATTTGAGTCTGCTGGAAAGATGTTTGAAGATGCTCATAGCAAATTCTATGAATATTCACAGAGTATCCAACAAAAGCTAGGTGGAATGGATGAAAGGCGCTGGAATAAATATTGCGAAAAAGTTGAACAAACTTTTGATATGGTTAAAGAGCAAATAGGCAAAGCTAATAAAAAGTTTCATGAAGAGGCAGATAAAGGGAATTATAAAAAAACAGCAAAACATATGAAAA
>CAZVFD010000032.1:2366-13738 GCA_964625465.1 uncultured Candidatus Midichloriaceae bacterium
AGTTGCAATCATCGATACGGCAGAATCACTTGGCATTAACAGAATGCTTAGAAAAATTGGCCTTTTATCAAAAATGCCTGAACAGATAATGCAAAACCTACATGACCAAGCCAAAAACATTTACCCAGACATAGAAGCTACTGCTAAGAATCTTGGCAAAAAAGCAGAAAAAGTTGCAGGAAAAGTAGAGAAAGGTGTGGGAAAAGCTGCTGAAAAATTTAAAAAATTGGCAAAGCGTGCCGCAAATAAAGCAAGTGACTTAATGAGATAATTCCGTTATCCATTCCCACTGCTCTTTTGTAACCGGCATTACAGAAAGCCTAGAGTGTGTGCACAGATAAGGTTCTGGTTATTCAACTTAGTAAGAATAAAAATAACTTGCAACATCTTGATATGTAACTCAGAAAGATGCAAACTCGAGGCAAGTTCAAAAATTCTAAAATTATGAGATTTCTAGTTATTATCTTAACTTTTCTTTGTTTTAATGCATTTGCAGAAGAACCAGATAACTGCCTTCATTCTCTAGGTCATGACCGTGAAATCTGCCAACATAAAAGAACTTTATACTATTTCGGAAGTAAAACGAAATTGGTTGAAGAACAGTTAGATAAAATTGATAAAGATATTAGATTAGCTTTTAAACATAATAACTTCGAACATTTAAGCAAGTATATTAGAGAACCATTTAATCTAATACTGATAGACTATAGAAAAGCAGTGACAGGAAAAGACGCAAGAGAAGTCGTATTTACAATCCAAAACACCAATGACTTAAAAAGAAGTTTTAGAGTAATAGAAGCAGAAGATCCAGATAATTATTTCTGGACTACTTCTCACATATCAAAAAATAAGTTTATCTATAAAATAGTTCGGCAAAACATGGCCACATTAATTAAAGGCGATATTAATGTAGATTTGATTATAGATAGCAAGTTCAGAATATATATAGAATCAATCATTTTTAAAATTAGTTAAGGAGTATTTATGAAAAAAATTACTTTCCCTTATGCATACATAAGGGATGTTTTACACAACTTGGATTATACCGTGCCAGCAAATCAAATATTATATGATCAAATACTGAAATATCATCTTATTGAGTCTGAGGGATATTATAACTTCGCTTACGATGATAAGCGCAAAGTAGGTCATAACGCTATTTCTCAAGTAGGAAAAGTCAAAGGTAAAGTTACAATTGGCATTGGCTTCAATATGGATGCAGAATCTGCGAAAAATGATTGGAAAAAGTGCTTTGGTAACCTAAATGACTTTGAAAAAGTTCGTTCTGGTGCGAAAAACCTAACAAATATCCAAGTCGATAAATTATATGAAATCGTACTTCTTAGAAAAAGGGCTGAATTGGAAGATATATACGGCGAAATTATAGATAAACTCAGATTAAATGAAAGACTAATAATTGAAGATCTACATTATCAGCTCCCAAGTTTAGCAAACCGAAAAACAAGTCTATATGAGTTCATGCATCGTTATTATCGTACAGGTGATAAGACATACCTAGATTTAGCAGTTAATGAGGTCAGAAACCGCTCTAACAAACCAGATGAAAATGGTATAAGAAGTGAGGGAATTCAAAAAAGAAGGGATAAACAAGCGGACATTCTCGATTCAACCAAAGCTCCGTTTTACTCAAGTCCCCACTCCCCGCTTTTACCAATCAAGAGCATCAAAGCAGAGTTAGGCGAAACAATTATACCACGCGGCACAGAGGACTGGGAAAAACCTACGCATTCTGATTATTATATTTGGCGCACTCAATGCGATAATAAAGTGAGAGAATCACACCTGCTATTAGAAGGTAAAATTTTTAGTAAGGATTTCAAACCAGTTTTGGGGAATCCGGGTGAAGATTATAAATGCAGGTGCACAAAGGAAATTCTTCCGAGGAATATAGAAGTTATAAAAGATGAAAAAATACCAATAAGCAAAAAATATTTTGATATTAACATGGATTTATTCGGCATTGAACTACATAACCTCAGCAAAGAAGTTCATGAATTTCTAATGAGCAAAATATAATTTACGAGCTTTGTCGATCTATACCTGAATAGGCTAATACACAATACCCACCCACTGCTCTTTTGTAACTGGCATTACAGAAAGCCTAGAGTGCGTGCACAGATAAAAGTCTTTAAATCTTTTATCAGCTTTGATTTGCTCAAGCGTGATGTGCTTTTTAACCTCTTGATAATATTCCACATCCATCATAAGAAACTTGCCAGTTTCATCCGATGGATCTGGGTAAGCTTCTTTCACCACTTTAACAATACCAACAACTGCTTTTTCTTTACCAGTATGATAAAATAAACACAGATCCCCTACTCTCATTTGCTTGATGAAATTGCGAGCTTGGAAATTGCGAACGCCATCCCATGGAGCAATTTTCTTTGATTTCATATCATCCCAAGAAAAAGTCTCAGGTTCTGTTTTAAGTAGCCAGTAGTTCATTTAGAATTTTACTCCAATTCATCCCAATCTTCATCTAGCATCGCTTCATGGAATTTTTCATCGACTTCATCAACTGTCATATCAGTCACTGGAGCAGTAAGATAACCTAAATTATCTACAGTAAAAGCAATTTTACCATCTTTTGATGAATATAAACCTGCTGGAGCAGCTTTGCCACCCATGGTTACAAAAGAACCCTTGGTAGTACCATGCAACCACACAGATCTTTCATCTGGCAGAACCACTTCTTTTGCTGCTGTAGATTTTGAATCAATAAAACTATCGCGCTCTACTATTGTTTTTGCTTGAACGTCTGATATCAGCGCAAAGAGAGTTAGTAGAGTATAAAGTATCCACATCATAATAAGTTGCAAATTTGTAAACTTTCTTGCGTAACGCATTGAAAATTAATTAACAATTCTCCCTAAAAAATAACTTAATACTAATGAGGTCAATATGCAAAGCTATTTTGCAAAATTTAATATAGAACGCAAATCGCTGGATGAATCTGGGGTTTTCGCAGGCTATGCCAGTGTTTTTAATTTCACCGATTCGGCAGGTGACCTAATTTTATCTGGCGCATTCACCGAAACTTTAAAAGAAAACCGCCAGATAAAACTTTTATGGCAGCATGATGCAACTCAACCCATCGGTATAATCACAAAGATTTCTGAGGATACTAAAGGACTTTATATCGAAGGCAAAATCATGACTGATCTAGCCAAAGGCAAGGAAGCTTTAGACCTAATGAGCTTAGGAGTTATTGATAGTTTGAGTATTGGATTTCAGGTTGAAGACTTTTTCTATAATAACTCTGTGCGCTATATAAAGAAATTAAAGTTATGGGAAATTAGCATCGTCACCTTCCCAGCTAACATAAAAGCTAAAATCACAAAAGTTTATAATTCAAATGTAGAAAAACTATCGCAGGCATTGGATAGAGGGTTAAGGGCTTTGAAGGGTGTGGTTTAGAAATTAGTACTTAGCTTAGTTTGCTAATGCAAACCATCTTAGGTGTAATGAAAGTACTGACTCCTTTCCCCGCCCCTTCCCGTTGCGTACTTTCATTACGGAAGGACGCTACGCGTCGCCCTCTTTTAAAAGGTAAGAGTTTATATTGCAGCGAAGAACCACGAATGAATTTTTCATAAACATTCCCCGACAAAAAACTAAAAATTCATTTGTGGTTCTTTTATGAAATGCTATGCATTCTCTCTACTAGCAGCCAAATATTTGTTCATCTCTCCAATTAACTCTTTATGTCCTATATTGAGAGTACCAGCTGCTATAATCAAAGGTGTGCGATATGTTTGGTTATTATGTTCAAGCATGCTTCTTTGTAAGAAGTTACCCACCTCTATATATTTTCTTGGATCTTTAACCCAAATAGCAATCATTTTCTTTTGATATACCTTGACCTCATCAATTTCAGTAACATCCTCCCACGGAACGAAGCCTCTATCACGGCTTATAAAACCATCATGTTTTAAAATAAGACCAGGGGTTTTATCAAATATTTGATTAAGGCCGTTAACCAAAGCAAGACCAAAAATTGCTATACATAAGAATCCAATAAATGCATCGATTGAACCGTAATCATCAGTAGATTTTATTGAAGAAACACCAATGCAAATAAAAACTAATGCTCCTATACAAAGCACTATTAATTTAAACTTACTGTTGTAAATTACTTTTTCTTCTAGTTTAGGCATAGCATTTAAAATGGTTGACAGGTAACTAGAGATTGGCACATCGAACCGATTTTATCAATTAAATTACATTTTTAAAATTTCCTAATTTCTTAGAAAATACTAGATCTCTAAGGGTTAGGATATGTGCATAACAAACTGGCCATATTTGTTTGGCTAAGTCGATAACAACATTAAGTTCGTTAGATTGTACTGGTTTAATGAGGATCATAGAATCTATCTATAATTCAATAAATGGTGGGCGGTAGTGAACTCGAATCACCGACCTCTACGATGTCAACGTAGCGCTCTAACCAACTGAGCTAACCGCCCCTTCAATGCTCCGTCATCCTGAACTTGTTTCAGGATCATATAAAGATGCTGAACTAAATTCAGCATGACAAAGCCCAAGACAAGCTACCTTTTAACCGAAATTTATTAAGAATTCAAGACCGTATGTCTTGATGTTTGGAAAATATAAACACTTAGATGCTGAACCAAGTTCAGCATGACACTTCTAGCATTTTGTCATCCCGAATTTAATTCGGGATCTAAAATTATAAACACAAGTTTTCCAGACCAACTATAACAACACAATAGGTAATCATATGAGTATTAATGAAATTACTGATAAAATTAACGAAATGGCATCTGGCTGGGAACAGCTTAAAGTCCAAACCGATGCAAAACTCTCACAAATTGAGAGAAAAGGTGCGGCCGACCCTGTAACTTTATCTCAAATTGAAAAGTTAAATAACAATATAGATAAACTCCAAGCAACTGTTCATAGACCCATGAGTGAGACAAAATCTTCCAATTCTGTTGGGAATAATGAATATAAAAAAGCTTTTTGTAATTATCTCAGAAAAGGCACTGACTATGGATTATCCAATCTAGAAGTAAAATACCTTTCTGCTGGTAAAGATACTGATGGCGGCTATTTAGTCACACCACAAATGTCTGACGAAATTATAAAATCTGTAGTTGATATCTCTCCGATGCGTCAAATTTGTAAAGTGACCATGATATCGGGTGACGCATTAGAAGTGATCGAGGATACAGAAGAGGCTTTTGCCGGCTGGACATCAGAAACCGAAGGTCGCTCTGAGACGGCTACACCACAGATTGGTAAGAGAGTTATTCCAGTTCATGAATTGTATGCCCAACCAAAAGCTACACAAAAACTCGTGGATGACGCATCAATAGATATAGAGAAATGGCTTTCAGAAAAAGTTGTGGATGTATTCTCTAGAAAAGAAAATGCTGCATTCATCTCTGGTGATGGCGAAGGTAAACCTCGCGGTATCCTAAGCTATGAAGCTGGTAAAGAATGGGGTAAAATTGAGCAAGTTTTATCTGGAGAAAATGGCAGCATCACTGCCGAAGGCATTATTAATCTCTATTACAGCCTTAAAGAAATTTATGCAGTAAAAGGGAAATTTTTGATGAGTCGCGCTGCTGTGCAAGCAGTCAGAATGCTTAAAGATACAACAAATGGCAAATATTTATGGCAGCCAAGCCTAACTGCAGGAACACCAGATACTCTTCTTGGGGCTGAGGTGCTTCAATCAGCAGACATGCCAAACGTCAGCAACGGTGCATTAGCAATTGCATTCGGTGATTTCAGTTCGGCATATCAGATTGTTGACCGTCAAGGCATTAGAGTCTTAAGAGATCCATTTACAGAAAAACCATTCGTCAAGTTCTACACAACTAAACGCGTTGGTGGTGATATAGTAAACTTTGAAGCTCTAAAACTTCTTAAGCTATCTGCATAGTTTAAAAAAAGCGGTGTACCCTACTTATATAGGGTACACCGTGAATTATGCAGCTAAATCATAACTTCCAGACATGGCTATGTCAAAAGTCTCAGCTAAAAATGTAGGAACATTTTGAATATCTGTCGCCAAGAAACAATCATGTTGAATTTTACTGGTAGGATTAGGATCCATAAACTCTTTGCAAATTTTAAATAATTCACCAGCAGGATCAAATGGATTAGGGGAATTATGAGTCTTCAGATACTCTCTAATTCCTTGTTTCATGAGATTATACTGGTCAATGCTATTGTGAGTCATTGATTCTGCATACCTTTCTTCAATTACAATCCTCGACATCACTGATAAAATCGCTTTGTTTTCTTCATCTGCTTTACCAGAATGGCTAGAATGAAAATTCACTATATCCTGATATTCACCCTCAAAGATTTTGATTTCCGTCTCTGCAAGTCGCTGATTTAAAGTTTCTAAAGACATAGTTTTACCTCTAATTAAGTTGTTCAAGAATGATCCATCTAACGCAACAAAAAATCAACTAAATTTATATTAAATTTTTAACTTAACTCCTAATAAAAGTAAACATATGACCTCTTACTCTATACGCTGCATAAGGGATGCAGAATGCCTGCCTATTACCCTTGAAACTGCCAAAAAATTTCTCAAAATCAACAATACCCATGAAGATGAACTGATAGTCTCGTTAATCAAGTCTGCAACCAGAATCTTTGAAAACTATACTGGTCGCGCATTAATTTTGCAGGATTGGCAAGTGTTGTGTAAACAATTTGCAAAGCTATCAATAACACTTCCAATCCGACCAGCGGTTGAAGTAACTAAAGTTGAGTTGGTGGATTACTACCACAAATCTACTTTATTCAACAGCAAGCACTACACTCTGGAACTCAATTCAAGTGAGTTATTTTTTAGTGTTATACCATTTTCTAATTCGGTTCGCATAGAATACCGCGCTGGATACGGCAATTCACCAGCTGATATCCCAGATGAAATTAAAACCGCCCTGCTCTCTCATATCGCTTTTTTATACGAATACCGTGAATCTGGCGCTCAATTCAATTTGAGCATTTATGAGCAATTTAAAAACATGAAAATATAAGGCTTATATGAAAATATCCGATTTAAATAAAAAAGTTATGCTGCAAGAAAACTCCATGATTGCAGATGGATTCGGTGGGTTTATCACGACTTGGACAAACCGCGAAGAAATCTGGGCATCAGTGAATCCTCATAAAATAAACAATCAACAAAAAAGTGAGCGCTTGCAGAAGACAACACATAAAATTGTTATAAGAACTCGCTCAGAAATCTCAAACAAATTCAGAGTCATATATGACGGTAAAATATATGACTTTGAAAGCATACGCTTCACAGATCCAACCAATCGTTTTCAAGAAATCAATGTAATCCAGAGGTAATTATGAAAGTAATTCAAGAACTGCAAAACGCTTATTTTAAATATCTGACAGAAAGTGTCAAAACTCCTGTATATAATTATATACCAGACGATGTAATATACCCTTTTATTAAGATTGGACGAATTGAAGCATTTCCTTGGCTCATAATACCATTAAGCTATGTGATAAAAATGGATTTAGAAGTTTATTCTTACAATACCAGCAACATTGAAATTCTCAGTATTATTAATGATATAGATGCTGCTGTTACCGTTTATAAACCACATCTACAAACTTTTAAAGTTGCAAGCGTTGAGATAGAAGATACAAAAATCGATCCCAGTAACGATAGCATCTGGTCAGCAAACATATCTCTTAAAATTAACATTATTAAAAAGTAGCACTATGGCTTATTTCAAAAATCAGCGCTTAAGCATAACAAAAAGCCTTACACGTGCAAATATTATGGAAAACCAAGCGGAGGCTATTGCAGAACAGATATTAGAAAATTCAGGAGAAATTTCTAAAGACTATATCGATATAAAGTTTAATGAGATAATTTCCATCACAGAAGCGCGTATTGAGTGTATGCGCGCCGATTTGTTGAAGTGGTTTATCGGGATAATAGGCGCTCAAACCACTGCAATAATAATATCCATATTTCTTTCAAAATAACGGCTTAATTTTAATACTTGCAAAGTTTAATTTTGATTTTATCATCATTATTAATTATGAGAGAATACAGAATAAAAATATTAGATAGAATCCTTACCCTACTAAGTGGGGCGTTCTCGTCTTGCGCTTTATTCATTAAATATGGTGATGATATTTATCATTTTAGTACCCCGAATAGTTTAGGGAAAGACTGGAAGTCGGTAAGTGAAGACTTGGGGTTGGCAATGTACAAACTGAGAGAAGAATATGAGAACAAATAACGGCCGTAAGCGCTATAGTGGTGGGTTTAGACCACAAAGAGATTATCACTCTGATCAACGTCAGCATAACATTCTACCTTCCCCTGGCATTTTAGAAAGTTATGAAGAAATTGCTCCTGGTTCTGTCAGTAAAATTGTAGAAATGGTTAAACTCGAACAAGAACATAGGCACGCTTGGGAGAACAAATATCTAAAGTCGATGGCTTATACCACTCGTGTAGGACAGTTACTTGGCTTTGCCTTGGCAATTATTCTGATATACTCTGCTATGGCTCTTAGTCTAGAAAAGCAAGATACATTAGCAAGCGTAATAGTCTTCTCAGGATTTTCATTTTTAATGATAGCAGCTCTAGCATCTGCTAACTCACGCAAACATATTAACAGGCCAAAACGCCAATTCGAAGGCGGAAAAGAGTAAGCTATAGTTTGCTACTCCAATTAAATTCATTATACTATTTACTGACTAGTAAGGAATAAGTAGTGATGAATAAGAAAATTGAGAAACTCCGCCAAGAAATTCAAAAGCACGATAGGCTTTATTATGAACTGGATAAACCAGAGATTTCTGATGCTGAATATGATCTCCTTAGAAAAGAACTGGAACAATTAGAAGCTTTAAATCCGCAAAAAGATTTATTCAGCCCTACCCAAACAGTTGGCAGTAAGCCTAGTGAAAAATTTTGGAAAGTTAAGCATTCACACCCTATGTTATCACTGAGGAATGCTTTCACTGATGAAGATATTTATGATTTCATAAATAGTATTAAAGAGTACTTAAAACATGAAGAAGAATTAGAATTTCTTTGTGAACCGAAAATCGATGGCTTATCCTTTGCAGCTTTATACAATAATGGAAAACTTATGAAAGCTGCAACGCGTGGCGACGGCGAGACTGGCGAAGATATAACAGCCAATATTAAGACAATCAAAACTCTTCCTCAAGAAGTAAGTTACAAAGGTGATTTTGAAATTCGAGGTGAAATATATCTATCAAAAACTGATTTCTTAAAACTTAACGAAGGAAAAGAAAAGTCGGAACAATTCGCAAACCCAAGAAATGCTGCTGCAGGCTCGTTAAGACAACTTGATCCAGAAATCACCAGAAGCAGAAATTTAAAATATTTTGTATGGGGGGGATTTTCTACCAACGTTACAAAACAAGATAAATTGATCGAAACATTTGCTAACCTTGGCTTCGCGACCAATCCACTCAGTCGTATTCATTCAAGCCCAGAAGGGATTATTTCTTTCTATAATAACTTATTAAATACGCGCTCACATCTTGATTATGACATTGACGGCGCAGTGTATAAGGTTAATGACTTTCAATTACAAAGTCGCTTAGGGGAATTAAGTCGTGCCCCACGTTGGGCTATAGCTCATAAGTTCCCAGCCGAAAAAGCTGTTACAACAATTCAAGATATAGTCATTCAGGTTGGTCGAACTGGTGCTTTGACACCAGTAGCAATATTAGAACCAATTGGTGTTGGCGGGGTTTTGGTATCGCGTGCTACACTTCATAACGAAGAAGAAATTGAACGCAAAGATTTTAGAATTGGGGACACAGTCAGTATCGAGCGTGCAGGTGACGTAATACCAAAAGTGTTGGCAGTTTACCTTGAAAAAAGACCTAGCAATTCTAGCAAGTTTGTAATGCCAGATGTATGCCCTATTTGCAATAGTCCCGCAGTAAAAGATGATGATGAAGCTGTCCGTAGGTGTACAGGAGGACTCAAATGCAGCGCTCAAGTTGTAGAGAGGCTAAAACATTTTATATCGCGCAATGCTTTCAATATAGATGGACTTGGCGAGAAGCAAATTGAGGAGTTTTTTGATAAGGGATTTGTCAAATCTCCAGTAGATATATTTAGGATAGAAAAATCAAATCTACCAATCCACACTTGGGAAGGCTGGGGCGAAAAATCAGCTCAGAACCTATATAAATCCATAAACAAAGCTAGAACCGTTACACTTGATCAATTTATTTTTGCGCTAGGCATTCGCTATGTTGGAGAGGCGACAGCTAAGCTGCTTGCTAAAAACTATAGTTCTCTTGAAAATCTATTAGAAGCTATGAAATCACCAGATGCAACTGAACAACTTCTTAATATAGAGGGAATTGGAGAAAAAGTTGCGGCTGGTATATTTGGATTTTTTAAAGATCCATTCAATTTGCAAATGATCACTGAATTGCAACAAGAAGTTATAATTTCTGACTTTGTTCAAGATGTAGTGGTCTCTCCGATTTCTGGGAAAACAATAGTATTTACAGGTACTATGGTTAAAATGTCGCGAAACGAAGCAAAGAACACAGCAGAAAAACTTGGGGCAAAAGTCTCTTCATCCATCTCTGCTAAAACTGATTTTGTTGTGGTTGGATCAGATGCCGGCTCAAAACTCAAAAAGGCCAATGAACTTGGTGTCAAAACACTTAGCGAAGACGAGTGGCTAAAGATTATAGAAAAGTAGTAACTTGAAAGTTTCCCGCATATATATATAATCCCTGCAAGAGTCTAATATATTTATAAACATGAAGTCTGAATTTTTAAAATACTTACAAGAACGTGGTTATTTGAACCAATGCACTAACCTTGAAGGTCTTGATGCAATTTGCAAAGATGAAACATTGGTTGCCTATATTGGTTTTGACGCAACGGCAAAATCACTTCATGTGGGTAATTTAGTACAGATTATGCTGCTGCGCTCCATGCAAAAATTTGGACACCAACCCTTAGTATTAATGGGGGGTGGCACAACAAAAATTGGTGATCCGTCTGGCAAAGATGAATCGCGTCAGGTTTTGACTAATGACCTAATAGAAGAAAATAAAAGAGGCATTCAGCAAGTATTCAAAAAATTTCTAAACTTTGGCAGTGGTAATTCCGACGCAGTCATGCTCGACAACGCTGAGTGGCTAGACAAATTAAACTACATTGAATTTTTAAGAGATTACGGCAGGCATTTCACCATCAATAGAATGCTAACTTTTGATAGCGTAAAACTTCGCCTAGAACGCGAACAACCCCTCACCTTCCTAGAATTCAACTACATGCTTTTACAAGCATATGATTTCTTATGTCTTTCAAGAAAATA
>CAZVFD010000032.1:13748-17499 GCA_964625465.1 uncultured Candidatus Midichloriaceae bacterium
TATGACTTCGTTGAATTAAACAAAAGATACGGCTGCAGGTTGCAGATGGGTGGATCAGACCAGTGGGGTAACATTGTAAGTGGGGCTGATTTAGGCCGCAGAATGGGTTGCCCTGAATTATTTGGATTAACATCAAATTTAATCACCACTAAATCTGGCGCTAAAATGGGTAAAACTGCAAATGGTGCAATGTGGTTAAATGCTGACATGCTTTCTCCATACGACTACTGGCAGTTCTGGCGCAATACTGAAGATGCAGATGTTGGCCGCTTTTTAATGATGTTCACAGATTTACCTAAAGACGAAGTAAACCGTTTAGCGGCTTTAAAAGATAGAGAAATAAATGATGCGAAAGTTATTCTCGCTAATGAAGCAACAAAAATGTGTCATGGAGAAGATGCTGCAATAAACGCAATGGAAACTGCTAAAAAAACTTTCGCTGAAGGTGGTTCTGGTGGAGATTTACCTATCATCACCATTCCAGAAGCTGAAATTAATGCAGGAATTCCCGCATTTAAATTATTCGTAATGTCTGGGTTATGTGATTCAGGTGGTGCGGCGCGCAGACTGATTCAAGGCAAAGGAGCGAAATTGAACAATCAAACTGTGGAATCTGAAACGCAAAATATTTCGTCTTCTGATTTCAACGACAAAGGTGAATTAAAACTTTCCTTTGGTCAGAAGAAACACGTAATAGTTAGAGCTAGTTAGAGATGTCAAAGTTTAAATATACTATGACAAATCGTGTAGTTTATATCCTTCTTTCTGTCATCGAATATTTTAACTTTTACAATCCCGAACTTGTTTAGCTTCGCAGCACTGGCGTGTCGGGATCTAGATGCTGAAATAAATTCAGCATGACATGATACTTGCCAACCTTGAAACTTTCAAGACTTTCTGTTACAATGCTTCCTACACAAGAGTTTAAAGAAATGACACTATTTGGATTTCATATCTGCGCCTGAGGTGTGCATACGGGTTTTTGAGAAAACCGTATGCCGTAAAATCTCGTATTTTTCGGCACTTAATTGGGGCCAGTAGAGCTTCGTGTCTAAACAAGAAATAGTGTGTCGATCATGTTAATAATTAATAATCTAACCAAAAAATTCGCAGCCCGTACGCTGCTTGATAATATAAGTTTTAATTTCCCTAATTCAGGAATCATTGCGCTTGTTGGGGCAAATGGTGCTGGTAAAACTACTCTGCTAAATATCCTCTGCAATTTGGAAGAAGCAGACTCAGGAACAATTACCAAGCCTAAAGATTACCAAGTTGCCTATCTTCCACAGGATCCAAACCAAAATCCTAAAGAGACAATTTTGGAAGAATGTGTCTCAGGCGCGACTGAAGTTTATGGACTTAAGAAAAAGCTTGATGAAGTAACCTTTAAGATGGAAAACGAGTATACCGATGAAATCTACGAAGAATACGAAAAGATTGAGGGTTTATATCGTCAAAAAAACGGCTATGCAATTGAAGCAAAAGCTAGCCAAATTCTATCAGGCTTGGGCTTCAAACAAGAACAACTTGAAATGCATCCATCGCATATTTCTGGTGGCTGGAAAATGCGCCTTGAGCTTGCGAAGATCTTATTAAAAGATCCAAACTTCCTTATTCTCGACGAACCGACCAACCACCTAGATTTACCAAGTATTATTTGGCTTGAAGAATATCTTCAAAAATTCAAAGGAGTTGTGTTGTTTGTATCGCATGACGAAGATCTATTGGTTAAGCTTCCAAATAAAATCCTCCATATTAAAGCTGGCAGCCTCAGGGAGTATACAGGAAACTATTATGATTTCCTTGAGCAATACGCCATGATTGAAGACCAAAAGAAACAAAGCTTAGCAAACACCGAAAAGAAAATTAAACAACTTTCTGTTTTCGTGGATAAATTTAAAGCCAAAGCTTCAAAAGCTACGCAAGCACAAAGTAAGATGAAATTAATTTCTAAAATGCGCGAGGAAGCTTCAGATATCGTTGTCGATCGTGAAGAGCATGAAATTAGCATACGCCTACCTTTAACTACAAAAAGCGGTAAAGATGTTTTGGAATTAAAAGATTTGTGCATTGGTAACAATAATCTAACTCTAGTTAAAAACATCAATCTACATGTAGCTAGAGGACAAAAAATTGCCATTGTCGGTGCCAACGGTATTGGTAAGACGACTTTCATGCGTACTCTAGTCGGTCAAATCCCTTGTATCTCTGGTGAAATGCAATTAGGCCATAATGCAAAAATGGCTTACTTTGCCCAAGATCAATTGCAGTACTTAGATCTCACCGCAACAGTTTTAGAAAACGTTCAGAATTTCAACCCAGACTTCCCAATGCCCAGAGCGCGCAGCTTATTGGGATCTTTTTTGTTTAGGGGTGATGACGTATTCAAGAAAACATCTGTACTTTCAGGCGGCGAGAAAAATAGACTGAGCTTAGCTTGTATGCTAGTGAAAGATGCTAACTTCTTATTGCTCGATGAGCCGACAAACCATTTGGATATCGCAAGTATTGAAGTTTTAGCAGCAGCCCTTCAGGAATATGAAGGCACAGCAATGTTCATCAGCCATAATAGGAACTTCATCAACACCATTGCAACACACGTTATGGTGTTGCAAAAAAATGGTAAAAGTTACTTATACGAAGGCAATCTAGACGATGTTCCAGTAGATAAATTAGTGTAGGTGCACTTTGCTACCCACACTAATACAAATTACTACCTAGGTCTTTGTTGGCCAGCTGCAGGGCCTCCAGCTGGTCTACCTGCTCCCATTTGAGCTCCACCAGCAGGTCGTCCACCACCCATTTGTCCGCCACCGTTTGGACCTTCCATTCTACGCCCTTCTTGGCCACGGCGCTCACCTTCACGCCTATCTTCTCTACGGTCACGAACGTCTTCCCTACGATCTCTACCATCCTCTCTTCTATCTCTTACATCTTCACGGCGATCCATACGATCTTCCATTCTGTCTCTAGGCCCACCGTCAAATCTTTCGTCTCGTCTGTCTTCTCTACGATCGCGCACATCTTCCCTTCTATCCATTCTGTCTTCCATGCGATCACGCACGTCCTCTCTACGGTCTCTGCGATCCTCTCTTCTATCTTCTATGCGTTCACGTATTTCTTCGCGACGCTCTTGTCTTTCTTGCATTCTCTCTTGACGTTTTTCTATTGCTTCTTCAACTTTTTCCTTCATTTTTTCAAGTCTTTCAGGACTAGGCGTTGCTTGTGGCGGAGTTGTTTCTTGGGCTGATAACAAAGTTGGCACTGATAGTAAAGTGCTAGCCAAGATTAAAACTACATGTTTAGACATACAAATACCTCAATAGATGGTTACAAATATAAGTCTGCTGAATTTTTTCCAATTTGTCTCGAAAAAAATAACATTTCATAACATCAACCCCTAGCTTGTTTTTTACCTATTAAACCCAGGGACAGGCGAAGGAGTACTACGAATACTAATAAACTCATAATCTAGCGACTGCAGTGACTGATTGGAATCAGATTTAGCTACATCGGCTCTAACTAAATCTCCAAAACTCTCAACGGTATGTATGGGTGGTGCTGGCGGTGGAGTAATTACAGCCTCAATAACACCAGAAGGATCACAAACTCTTGCCTTTATATCGCATGATCTAAATAACATATCAAAAACCGATTCTTTAGATAGAAAAGTTGTAGTTTCAAATTTTGATTTTATTTCTATAAGGTCTTCGAGTGTGAACCCTAGTCTGCATACGAATAACAAACCTAC
>CAZVFD010000033.1:0-10937 GCA_964625465.1 uncultured Candidatus Midichloriaceae bacterium
TACTAATTGAAGCTGGGGCAAATGTTAGTGCTGTAAATAAAGATGGAGAAACTCCGTTGATATGGGCTTCTCATGAGGGAAAAACAGAGATAGCAAAAATACTAATTGAAGCTGGGGCGGATTTTAATGCTAGGAGCAAAGAAGGTGGTTACACTCCGTTGATATGGGCTTCTCGCTATGGAAACATCGACCTAGTAAAAACACTGATTGCAGCCGGTGCTGATGTTAATGCTGCAAATGAATATGGAAGCACTCCGTTGATATGGGCTTCTCAAGAGGGAAGAATCGAGATAGTAAAAATACTAATTGAAGCTGGGGCAAATGTTAGTGCTGTAAATAAAGATGGAGAAACTCCTTTGATATGGGCTTCTCGACATGGCGACATCGACTTAGCAAAGATGTTAATTAAAGCTGGTGCTAATTTTAATTCAGAAGATGCGACCAGTAAAGCTTTATTTAGAAAGGCTGTGGATCGAGGAGAAATCGACCTAGTAAAAACACTGATTGCAGCCGGTGCTGATGTTAATGCTGCAAATAAAGATGGAGAAACTCCTTTGATAGTGGCTTCTCGCCATGGAAACATCGGGATAGTACAAATACTCATTGAAGCCGGTGCTACTGTTAATGCTGCAAATAAATATGGAAGCACTCCGTTGATATGGGCTTCTCATGAGGGAAGAATCGAGATAGTAAAAATACTGATTGCAGCTGGGGCAAATGTTAGTGCTGTAAATAAAGATGGAGAAACTCCTTTGAGATGGGCTTCTCGCTATGGAAACATCGAGATAGTAAAAATACTAATTAAAGCTGGGGCAAATGTTAATGATGTATATAAAGATGGGGAAACTCCGTTGATATGGGCTTCTCGCTATGGAAACATCGACCTAGTAAAAATACTAATTGAAGCTGGGGCGGATTTTAATGCTGTAAATAAAGATGGAGAAACTCCTTTGATATGGGCTTCTCGACATGGAGAAATCGACTTAGTCAAAATACTGATTGCAGCCGGTGCTGATGTTAATGCCCTAGATAAAGATGGTTACACTCCTTTGAAATTGGCTTCTCGACATGGAGAAATCGACTTAGTCAAAATACTGATTGCCGCGGGTGCTAATGTTAATGCTGTAGATAA
The DNA here is from genome assembly GCA_964625465.1 of uncultured Candidatus Midichloriaceae bacterium. Classification (GTDB taxonomy): domain Bacteria; phylum Pseudomonadota; class Alphaproteobacteria; order Rickettsiales; family Midichloriaceae; genus CAZLFQ01. The sequence goes on from CAZVFD010000033.1 coordinate 1,133, forward strand.
AGATGGAGCCACTCCTTTGATATGGGCTTCTCGAGTCGTAAAGATAGAGCTAGCCATAATGAAGCTAGCTAAATTACTAATTGAAGCTGGCGCTAATGTTAATGCTCAAGATAAAGATGGGGACACTCCTTTGATAGTGGCTTCTCGCCATGGAAAAATCGAGATAGTAGACATACTAATTGAAGCTGGTGCTAAAGTTAATGACGTTAATAAATATGGAAACACTCCTTTAATAGTAGCTTGTCGCTATGGAAAAATTGACTTAGCAAAAACGTTAATTAAAGCTGGGGCAAATGTTAATGCTGCAAATAAAGATGGAGCCACTCCTTTAGCATTTGCTTCTCTATTAAGAAAACCCGAGCTAGCTAAATTACTAATTGAAGCTGGGGCGGATTTAAATTCTCAAGATAAAGATGGTTACACCCCTTTGATATTGGCTTCTCGAGTAGGAAAAATAGAGCTAGTGAACTTACTAATCGAAGCAGGGGCGAATGTTAATGTTAATGGTAAAACACCTTTGAGCTTAGTTATATCTATGGAAGAAAAAAATCAAATTGATCTGATGCAACAACTACTTAACCTATGCGTTAATCCAAATGATGCAGATGAGTTAAATCAATCCCCGCTACATCTTGCAGCTGCGAGAACCAACTTAGAAGCTATAGACCTTTTATTCAAATATGGTGCTAATCCACATGCTTTAGATCATGCTAGAAACAAGCCAATCAAATATGCAGCTAACAAAGAGGTTGAGAACTTTATAGCGCAAAAAACTATAGAGTATGATTCTGGTTGTTTAGTCAAAATAACATGTGGTGAAGATTAAGACAAAAACATAGTTGATAACAACTCTTCGCGGATTCAGCTCAAGCGATGCTCGAATTAAGCTAACATAAATGGCGCTAGACTATGGAGATTTATATTTATCCTTGTTTTTCAAGTGCTATATAGGGTATATATCTATAAAATAACTTGTGATTGTCAGATAAAATGCGGATAAACGGGCTTTCAGACCTAAATAACAAACACGATAGTTTCATAATAGACATATATGGTGTTTTGCACGATGGCAAACAACCATATGATGGTGTATTTGAAACTTTAGATTATCTAAAAGATTATAAAAAAGTATTCTTGTCCAATGCCCCAAGACCTAATCATATTATTCATAAAAAATTAGAAGAAATTGGAATTCACATTCCTTTAAATGAAATACTAACTTCGGGAGATTTTTTCATAAAACAAATTTCTGATGGGATATTTGCCAACAAAAAAGTTTTTGTTATGGGCGAAATAAGTAATACTGATTTACTTCGCGGAATAACAATTAATAGAGCCAATTCTTTAAAAGAAGCAGATTGTGTTTTAATGCTAATGTTCGCTGAGCATTTGGAAGAAGTGGAAGAATCATACGCACAAATAAAAGAAGCTTTGTCATACGGTTTAGAATTCTACTGCCCAAACCCAGATAAAATTGTAAAGCATGGCGATAGCGTTAGATACACAGGTGGCTATTTTGCAAAAATATATGAAGAGTTCGGTGGTAAAGTTCATTACTTTGGCAAGCCATATAAGCCTATATATGATTATGCCATTAAGAAATTCGGACTTAATAACCCGCTCTGCATTGGTGATGCTTTAGAAACTGATGTCAAAGGCGCTATTAATTCTGGTTTAGATTCACTGATGTTGCAATGTGGCATCCACGAAAAAGAAACAGATGTGGAAAAATTATTCGAACAGTATAATATACGACCAACGTATATTACAAAATCATTTAGGAAATAAGTTAAGCTTTGCTTGAACTTAACCTTTGTCATCCTATTACATGACACTAGGTTCTATATTGAAATGAGATCCTCGTGTTAAACACGAGGATGACAAAAAACAGAAGAATTCCGTCATACTCGCGCTTGACGCGAGTATCTCGCTTAAAGTCTGATCATCGGGTCAAGCCCGATGATGACAAATACTTGTTCGTTTTGTAGAACGATTCAGCAAGCGATAAAAACTAAAAACTTATATTTAAGTTGCAATCAGATGTTTGTATTTTAATCGTCGATGCTAAAAGCCCCATACCTACAAAAACTCCTAACTCAACTGACATGAGGTTAGCTATCATAAACTTTTCTGAGCTTTCGTAGCAAAAGTCCAACCTTGACTTTAGACATAGAAAAGTACATGAGCCTATAGCAAAGTTTACTAGTAAAAATAATGCATATGAATCATTCTCGAGACACAACACTGTTTTGCACAAATAACCTGAAAAAAGAAATGATGTTGGAGCTACAATAGCAGCGATCACAAATGAACTGGCTACCACTCCCATTTCATCCTTATAGACTGAAAAAAAGTTTTTCAAATCTTTAAAAGGTGACGAACTGTTTAGCAAGAGTTTTAACATCGTTTTAGGCTGCCAAGCTTCGAAAGCTCGATTAAGCATATTTTTGCCATCCCAATCCAAAATTGAAATAGCTTCTCTACCACTTTCTGTTTTTACAACTGAATTGAGAACCAGTGTTGAATTCGGGCTATTTACCTCAATACATTTACGAAGAATACTATAATAATCTTCAGGTCTTACATAATGATTAGGAGTAATTTCTGACAAAATAACTCGATCTCTATCTAGCGCTGAGCAAACTTTAACCCGATATTCACTACTTGGAGTGCGGGCGCTTGTCATGATCGTAAGAAAATCTCTACGTGCTTGAAACACTTTTTGTATGTTGTCGAAAATATCAAGATCTACTTCTCCTTGAAAAATTTTTTCAGTTATTCTTTCTATTGAAGCAGATTCCCTTTTCTTTCTTATGCAACTTTGAATTTTTTCAGCAATAGCCGTCTGCCTTGTCGTTGCTTGTAAAAGTTGCTTCTTCAGGTAGTTACGTTGCCAGTAACCAAGTAAACCTGTATCCCCCAATAACCTTGCCATGTGATTAAGGCAACTTGACGAATAAAAGCCATTATCCCAAAGAAAATCTGCCAAATCCATATACCACATCTCGATAGCAAATACTAAAAGCGGTGTTTTAGAATCAAAACCATCATCAATTCGTAACTCTCGTTTTTTGGGGTAAAATGGGGCTAAAGCTTTAACCATTTCAAGATCATTTATTCTTGCAGCCCATTCTATTGGCAAGTCATTGAAAACCCTAGTCTGCAAAACACTTGGATCTGCTTTAATTAAAGCTCTTACTGCTTCAATTCGCCCTGCAGAAGGTTCAATTCCATCTGGAGAGCAAAGTGGCTGAATACTTGGAAAGACTTCAGCATGTCTAGTAATTTCATTTAACATATACCCCTCTTATGCAACGAGCATTATACATGACTACTCAAGCCGCATCAATAAAAGCCTAAACATCGCTGGAAATTTTCTATTAACAGTATAATATACGACCAACGTATATTACAAAATCATTTAGGTTATAATAAATCATGCCAAATACCGCTCTATCTAAACAACTTGATGTAATCAGCAAGAAAACATTCATCGATGAAAAGGAGCACGTACAAAGCTTAATCAACGCAATTAAACTGTCTCCAACCCAGTTCGCAAAAATTAAAAGAGACGCCTTACACTTCGTAACCGCTATAAGGAATAGCAAAGGTTCTGCAATAGAAAACTTTATGAAGGAATATGGACTTACAAATGATGAAGGTGTAGCAATTATGTGTTTAGCGGAGTCTTTATTAAGAATCCCCGATAAAAAAACAGCACAAGCCTTAGTTGAAGATAAGTTAAAATCAAAAGATTGGAAAAAGCACATTGGCAAAAGTAACTCACTATTCGTAAATGCATCTACATGGGGACTGATGCTAACTGGCAAGGTTATCAATTTGTCTGATTCTAATTTCCTAATTTCAAAATTGATTAACAAACTAGGTGAACCTGTAATTTTGGCGTGCCTAAAAAAAGCTATAATGATTATTTCGAACGAGTTTATTATGGGTGCAAGTATGCCAACTGCACTTAAAACAGCGAAAGATTACATCAAGAATGGTTATAGGATTTCGTTTGATATACTTGGCGAATCCGCAAGGACCGCAAAACAAGCGCAATTTTATTACGATGCGTACATCAAAGCCATTACAGATATTGCAAAGCATAAGAATGATGGAGACTTATATGATCAAACCAATCTCTCTGTAAAACTCACAGCATTACACCCAAAAGTAATGCTACGCAAAGAAGCGAGAGTAATGGAAGAGTTAATGCCTCGCCTTATTGAAATTACAAAACTATGTCGCGATGCAAATATTACAATATCATTCGATGCCGAAGAATCATATAGACAAGATATATATTTAAAAGTTTTAACTGCTTTAGTTTCGAATAAGGAATTTAAGGATTATAACGGCATTGGATTTGTAATCCAAGGTTACCAAAAAAGAGCTTTTGATATAATTGACTACGTTGCGAATCTTGCAAGATCTTTGGAAAAGAAAATACCAGTTAGACTTGTAAAAGGTGCATATTGGGATAGCGAAATAAAACATGCGCAGGAACAAGGTTTAGAGGGATATCCTGTATTTACTCGCAAAGAATTTACCGATGTTTCATACTTGGCATGCGCTCAGAGAATCATCGCGAATGCCGATGTGATTTATCCTCAATTCGCCACACATAATGCTTATACAATTGCAGCGATCAAAGAAATAGCAGGCCGCACAAAATTCGAATTCCAAAAACTCCAAGGAATGGGAAATGCATTACACGACAAAGTAATTTCAGATGGGAACAAGTGCAGAATCTATGCACCAGTTGGAAAATACGAAGATTTGTTAGCATATCTAATGCGCAGACTTCTAGAAAATGGAGCTAACACCTCCTTTGTAAACCTTGTTGGCAAATCTGAAATAAACTCAGATGAGTTAGTAGCAAACCCAGTTGAGAAATCGAAGAGGTTTTTAGAAACACCATTGAAAATTTCTTTACCATCAGATATTTATGGTGCTGAACGTAAGAACTCTCAAGGTATGGAAGTTGGAATGAAAAATCAGTACGAGTACATTATTTCTCAAATTAACAGTTTTAATGACAAGAAGTATGACGCTGCATCAATAATTGATGGAAAAGAAAAAGTTGAAAAGGGTTCTGATTCTAAAAAAGTTAACATGCCTAATGACAACTCAATTGAGATTGGTGAACTACATAAGGCTTCTGAAAAACAAATAATTCAAGCCCTGGAAAGCGCTTGTTCGTTCTCTCATGAATGGGGCAATACCAATGCAGAAATTAGAGCGGATGCTGTAAGCAAAGTTGGTGATGTTCTACACGAAAATAGATTCGAACTTTATTCATTATTAATGCGTGAAGCAGGAAAGAATATTGATGATGCTATCTCAGAAGTGCGAGAAGCAATCGATTTCGCTCGCTATTATGCAGCTCAGGCCTTGAGGCTATCTGAGCCCATAAAAATGCCTGGCTATACTGGCGAATCTAATCATATTTCACTTCACGGGCGTGGAACATTCGTATGTATTAGCCCATGGAATTTCCCACTGGCAATTTTTGCTGGGCAAATTCTCGCTGCACTTGCTTCTGGCAATACTGTAATTGCAAAAGCTGCTGAAAATACCACGCTAATTGCAGCATTCGCAGTAAGGCTGATGCATAAAGCTGGCATACCGAACAAAGCGTTACAATTTGTAATAGCTGGTGGTAGGCAGATCTCTGAAGTGTTGCTTAAAGACAATAGGATTAAAGGTGTTTGCTTTACTGGTTCTACAGATACTGCGCAATCAATAAATAGAACTCTCGCAATGCGTAATACAGCAATTGCTCCACTTATTGCAGAAACAGGTGGGCAAAATGCTATGATAGTTGATAGCTCCGCATTGCTTGAGCAAGCTGCAGACAGCATTATAAACTCGGCATTTGGGAGCATGGGGCAGAGATGCTCTGCACTTCGTGTTGTATATATTCAAGAAGAAATTCATGATGCATTACTTGAGCTTATAATAGGCTCAATGAATGAATTAAAAATTGGCAATACATTGGATTTAGCCAATGATTTAGGGGCTGTAATAAGTCAGGAAGCAAAAGCTGAATTAAAAGCACATGTTGATGAAATGAAAGATAATATCATCGCGATACATAATTCTGCAAAATCGAAAGAGCTAAAAGCTGGCAGTTTCTTTGTTCCACATATTTTGAAATTAAATCACATCAGCGAACTGAAGAAAGAAAACTTTGGGCCGATATTACATGTCATTTCTTATAAGTCTAAAGACCTAGATAAGATGATTGATGAAATTAACTCAACAGGATTTGGTCTAACATTTGGCGTGCAATCAAGAATTGAAGAGCGCATAAACTATATAGCAAGTCGCATTAAAGCAGGAAACATCTATGCAAACCGTACAATGATTGGGGCGCAGGTTGGTACACATCCGTTTGGTGGCGAGAATAATTCAGGCACAGGCTTTAAAGCTGGTGGCCCACATTATTTGCTAAGATTTATGACTGAACGCACAACAACAATCAACACAACTGCTATTGGTGGTAATATTGAATTGTTGAGTTGAGGGTTTAACGGATGAGCATCGCCAAACACAAAAGAAATGATGTTCAAGGCTTAAGAGCGCTGGCAGTTATATCTGTAATGCTTTTTCATATAGATGAGTCATGGTTAAGTGGTGGATTTATTGGCGTAGACATCTTCTTCGTGATTTCAGGTTTTGTTATAACCTCTCTAATAACAAAGCAAGATAAGAGTTTTTCATTTCTTTCGTTTTACGGAGCTAGAATTAAAAGAATAGTACCTGCATATTTATCTGTATTGATTGCAACCACTATATTAGCTTCTTTTCTTTTTGTTCCAGAGGACAATTTAAGATTTTTAAAAAGTCTTAGGTCTTCTCTAATGTTTTTAAGTAATAATTATTTTGGAGGATACCAAGATTATTTTTCTCCAAAATCTTACGAACTACCCTTGTTACATACATGGTCTTTGTCTGTGGAAATGCAGTTTTACTTGTTCTTGCCATTATTATTAGTTTTTATAAATAGGAAGTACTTAGTAAAAGCTTTGGTATGCTTGATAATAGCGACTTTGCTTATAACTCAGGTGCAGCTGTTAAGTGGGAAAAATATTTCGGTATACTTTTCTTTGCTAGCTCGCATTCCTGAATTTTTAATTGGATGTCTAGTTGCTATATTCCCTAAATATAAAGGCAAGTTCAACGAGCATTTAGCTTTGATAGGAATTATTTTTGTTACATCTAGCTTGTATTTTATAAATAGTAATTCTACGTTCCCAGGCTTATTGTCAATGCCGGTATGCATTGGAACAGCTTTAGTAATATATGCAAACAACTCAAGAGTTAATTTGTTTTTCTCAAATAGATTCTTAGTATTTATTGGAGATTTGTCATATTCATTGTATCTATGGCATTGGGTTGTTTTTTCAATTTATAGGTATGTACTTCAGTCTTACAAACTATCAATTTTGGAAATAATAATTTGCTTTTTTGTGACTTTTATTACTTCTTACGTTTCTTATAAATGCATTGAAAATCCATTTAGAAAACTTGAATGTAAAAAGTTTATTATAAAATTCTCACCAGTTTGTTTATGCTTGGTTGTCATCTATTATTTTTCTGAAAGCATAAATGATAAATATATGACTCTAATGCCTGAAGCTTGGACTAGGTATGCAGATGAATCGGCAATTTGTAATGATAAGATTATAGGAGAATGTATTAGAGGTGATAAAATCGCCCAAGACGAAATATTGCTAATTGGAGATAGCCATGCTGCGCAATTGAATATTTTTGCCGATTTAGTAGGAAAAGCAACTAAAACAAAAATACGCGTGATTACTGCTAGTTCATGCGTGACAATTCCTACTTTCGATATGGATGGCTTGCCAGATTGGTCTAAACCAGCATGTGAATTACAAATTAAAGAAGTGGAAAAGCATTTAATGTATGTCAATACTATAATTTTAGCAGGTATGTGGCAACATCATGCTCAAAGACCTTTATTTTTAAAAGCTCTACATGACTTTTTATCAAAGAATAAAAAACCTGTCATAGTGCTCGCGCAAGTACCAATGCTGAATCAGAATATTCAGAGATCATTAAGGCTACAAAAATTCGGCATTAGTAACAACATTACCTTAGATCCTCTTTGGCATTCTTCAAATTTAAAAATTCAAGAAATAACAGAGCAGTTTGACAATGCAAAATTTATTGATATTTCCAGATGGGAGCTGTTTTCTAACCCTCCTTTTTATAAAGATGATATAATCTATAAAGACAACAATCACTTAAATGAAGTAGGCTCAAGAAAGTTAGGTGAATTTTTCCAGCAATATTTATACAATCATCACGACAATTTTATGTTTATAAATTAGTTGTAACTCACTTTAACACTTCCTTACTCTCAGAACCTAAATCCAATCGAGATAAAATGGGCGCAGGTTGGCACGCATCCGTTTGGTGGCGAGAATAATTCAGGCACAGGCTTTAAAGCTGGTGGACCACATTATTTGCTAAGATTCATGACTGAACGCACCATAACAATCAACACCACTGCTATTGGTGGGAATATTGAGTTGTTGAGTTGAGAGAGTCTTTATAGTTTTTCATACTTCATTTTAACTACTCACTAGCTGTATTAAATATAAAATCATTACAGGTTAGTTCAAGGTCGTCTTCAAAATATATTTGAAAATTATTTTTATTAGGGTAATGCATACTAGGGACAACATCTTCAGAAGCTAGTGTTACGACCGAATGGTAATGATAATGATTATGAAATTTTAGGTCGCCGCATGATTTGATATTGAATTTACGTAAATCGATAACGTCATGTCCCTGTTTAAAACCTAAAATATTTATTTGATTATCTTTTTCAACTATATTTGGAACCTTGATAATCCACTTATCAAATTCTTTAAGTTCAGGATCATAAGCAGTAGAACCAACGCAATAAACTGCATTTTTATTCTCTGAGACTGTTCCTGAAAAATAACTTTCTTTAGTGCAGGATTTTTTGTAATAATGTTCTTCTTTATAACACTCTGCTGAATCTTTTAATAGCAAGGCATTTGAATTTTTTTCTGGGTTGTTATTAAATATAAAATCATTACAAGTTAGCCCTTTTGTACCAATAAAGCTTACTTCAAGCTGTTGCACTTTATTTGTTGCCGAATTTTTTATTGATATATTAATTCCTGACTTCGTATTTTGTGTAACTTTAAGATCTTCACAATTGGTATTGAATTCTCTTAAATCAATTTTATCTGTTCCTCTATGCAACCAGTTGATTTTAATTTTATCATCAACATTTGGCACTTTAATAAGCCATTTCTGTAATTCAGTTTTAGGCTTGCCTTTATAGGGCTCTCTAGATCCTTGGCATGTGACAATTTTTTCATTGGCATCATGGGCGCAACCTAATGTGATAACTTTAGAGTTATCATAATATTCTGGGTCAATTGGTTTTTCATTTTTTAGAGTTGGACATTTATAATCTGAGGATTGTGGCAAAGACTTTTCTGCAAAATAACTATTAATAGCCTTTGAAGAGAAATAATCCAAAACTGCTGCTGGTATAAGTGCAGATAATGTTAAGGGATTGATATGATGGTAATAGGTAGGTACTAAAGATTCTTCCCACTCCATTATTGAGTCATATATAGATTTTAATAACTTTTGATCTGCTAGCTGGCCAAATTTTCTGTAGAGGTCTTGAAGATCTTTAAATCCACCTAATCCAATTGCATGTTTTATGGCACCAATTTGCTGTGCATTCTTTGAATATTTGAAATATTGATATCCAGCTATTCCTAAG
>CAZVFD010000033.1:10947-16664 GCA_964625465.1 uncultured Candidatus Midichloriaceae bacterium
TTCCTAAGACAGTTGATGTTAAAATTGGTAACATATTCAATACATTGTATGTTTGTTGTGAGTATTATTATACAATGCCAATGTTAAGGAAATATTAAGCTTGAATTAAGGTTATATTAAGTTTTTTGTTTAATAGCATAAGATAATACAGTGTTTGTATCATTGCCGAGAAATTTGAGGTCTAAGTTTCTCGCAGCGTAATAAAGCCCTTAGCCTAAGTTCAGGGTTTTTGCGCTGCTGAATCATCAACTAACATATGTTTGTTGTCATCCTCGTGTTTAACACGAGGATCTCATTTTAAGATAGACCAAGTGTCAATCACTAGGATGACGACTGCTTACGGATTAAGCAGTAGCCTTATTTGCTCTTGCACCATCACTTGAATTATCAACTTTTAACATCTTTGTTTTAACTTCTTCTGAAATTTTTATATCAACCTTTATCTTATCAGAGTTGTTTTCAAGCCTTGTCATTACCTCTTCCTTCCCCAAAACTTCCATAACTTCATAAATACCAGGGGCGGCGAAGGTGCCAAGCACACCAGCGCGAAGCGCCATCATAGCTGCGGCAGGTTTTTTGCCTTGTGACTCTACATGTTTATTACAAACATCTTTAATGGATTCATGGTTCCAGTCTTCTAACTTACTAAGAATGTCTTTCAGCTCGACCAGCAGTTCCTTGCCTCCTTTTTCCAAAACTTCCTTAGATTTCTCATCCAATTCTTTAGCTTTGGCAACGTATATCTTAGCGCCTTCAACAATCTCATTTAAGGTATGCGCACGATTTTTTAACCCACTCAAACCTTTTCTAATTCTTTGCAAAACTACAGGGTTAGTAAAACTTGGCGATATCATGTCAAACAACTTATCTTCATCCATGCTACGCATGTAATGAGCATTGATGAAGTTGAGTTTATCAATGTCAAAACGTGCGCCTGATTTTCCGCAATGATCCAAACCAAACCATTCAATAGCTTTATCCATTGGTATAATTTCATCATCACCATGTCCCCAACCTAATCGCAGCAAATGATTGTTCACTGCCTCAGGTAAGTAGCCCATATTTCTATATTCAAAAATTCCTAATGCGCCTTTGCGTTTAGAAAGTTTTTTTCCTTCTTTATCTAATATCAATGGAATGTGCGCAAACTCTGGCACGTTCCAGCCCATCGCAATGTAAATTTGTTTTTGCCTGAATGCATTAGTCAAATGGTCATCCCCACGAATGATATGCGTAATGCCCATATCATGATCATCCACAACCACAGCCAACATATATGTAGGAGTGCCGTCAGAACGCAGCATTATCATGTCATCAAGTTCCGAATTCTCAACCGTAATCTCACCCTGAATTAGATCTTTAATGACAGTCGCACCATCTTGCGGCGCTTTTAACCTAATGGTTGGTTTTACACCTGCTGGTGATTGTGATGCATCCTTATCTCTCCACGGGCTTCTGAATTTCGCATTTGGGTTTGCCTCACGAAACTTTTCAATTTCTTCCTGTGTGCTATAACAAAAATATGCGTTGCCTTTTGCTACCATATCGCGAGCAACTTCTTCATGGCGCTTTTGATTTTTTGCTTGGAAAACAATGTCACCATCATGCTCCAAGCCAAGCCATTTTAAATCTTCTAAAATTGCTTTTGTTGCTTCAGGGGTTGAACGTTCTTTATCGGTATCTTCAATACGAAGCAGGTATTTGCCACCATGGTGTCTTGCGAATAAAAAATTATATAATCCAGTACGTGCACTTCCAGTGTGCAAATATCCTGTTGGTGATGGCGCAAAGCGAGTAATTACTGTCATAGAGCAATTTCACCTTCGAATACTTTTGTCGCAGAGCCAGTCATGAGAATTGAATTATCATTCGAATACTCAATTTTCAGAACTCCTCCTTTGAGATTGATGTTTGCTGAATTGCCAACCATACCTAATTTATTTGCCACAGAGAATGTTGCGCACGCCCCACTTCCACAAGCAATTGTTTCACCTGTGCCGCGTTCCCAAACACGTAATTTTATATTTTGGTTATCTACTACTTGAGCAAAATCGACGTTAGTTCTATTTGGAAATAGTTTATCATTTTCAAATTTCGCACCAATTTCTTTAACACTATATTTGTCTGAATCTTGAACAAAAACAACGAAGTGCGGGTTCCCCATACTAACTGCATGACCTTTTACACCGTCTTTCCAAATATCCATTGGGTCAACTTCATGACTTAATGGAATTTTATTCCATTCAAAATTAGGCTTACCCATATTCACAGTAATTTGTTCTGGGCTTTTATATACGGTCTCAAGAATCTTTTCACCAACTTGCACAGTCGAGTTTGGTTTTCCAATTAGCATTGAAACACAGCGCGTAGCATTTCCACAAGCTTCAGCGCGGCTACCGTCTGGATTATAAATTTCCATCTCGCAATCAGCCTTGCTCGAGTTTTTAAGAACAATAAATTGGTCACAACCAATTCCAAAATTACGATCACATAATTTTTGGATATCTGTAGTTGATAGTTTCTGTTGGTTTTGGCGAAAATCTACGATTATAAAATCGTTTCCAAGCCCATGCATTTTTACAAATTTTAACATCACAGCGATTCTTCAATTCTAATTAGTTCGTTATACTTACACACCCTGTCAGTCCTGCACAAAGAGCCTGTTTTAATCTGGCCAGAATCTGTACCAACTGCCAAGTGAGAAATTGAGGTATCCTCAGTCTCTCCAGAACGGTGCGAGATGATGGTATTATAACCATTTTCTTTAGCTAATCTCATGGTATTTAATGTTTCAGTGAGTGTACCAATTTGGTTTAGCTTTATCAGAATTGAGTTCGCTAAACCTTTTTTGATGCCATCCCTTAAAATTTCTGTGTTTGTAACGAACAAATCATCGCCAACTATCTGAATTTGCTTGCCTAAAGCTTTAGTCATAATCTTCCAGCCATGTTCATCATGTTCAGACATTGGGTCTTCGATAGAGACAATCGGGTATTCATGCACTAGTGTTTCATAATACTTCACCATCCCTTCTGGCTTCATGGAAAGTCCCTCGCCTTTCATCTCGTATTTGCCATCAATATAGAACTCGCTTGCAGCACAATCCAAAGCCAGAGCAATATCTTTGCCCGCTTTGTAACCAGCTTTCTCAATAGCATTTAAAATAAAATCTAAAGCTTCTTTTGCAGATCTCAAGTTAGGTGCAAAGCCACCCTCATCGCCTATGTTTGTATTATATCCCTTAGTTTTCAGGAGTTTTTTAAGAGTATGGAATACTTCCGCGCCTTGCCTTACTGATTCTCTAATTGACTGATTCTTCATCGGTACAATCATGAATTCTTGAATATCAATTGGGTTATCCGCATGCGCGCCGCCATTAATGATATTCATCATCGGTCTAGGTAAAGTCTTCCCATTGCCAATATATTTATAGAATGGAACTAACTGTAATTCGGCTTTTGCTTTGGCGAAGGCTAGTGAACAGGCCAATATTGCATTAGCGCCTAACTTTTCTTTATTAGGGGTGCCATCCAAAGAAATTAGTAAATTATCGAAAAGTTCTTGGTCATTAAATTCTTTATTTATAACTGCATTCTTAATAACTGTTTCCACATTTTTAACTGCTTTAAGAGTGCCTTTTCCTAAATATCTGTCGCCACCATCTCTTAGCTCAATTGCCTCTTTGGTTCCAACAGATGCTCCACTCGGCACGGCCGCTCTACCAATGCAGCCACCTTCAAGTTTTACATCGACTTCAACCGTTGGGTTGCCTCTACTGTCTAATATTTCGCGTGCTTTAAGATTTACAATTTTTGCCATTTTTTCCTCTTGTTTCTGTCATCATCGGGCTTGACCCGATGATCCATATATTAAAGTGGATCCTAGTGTCAAGCACTAGGATGACAGTTAATACGTTTTTCAAGCACCATTCTTGTGCATTACATAACTAATTGCAACTTTAAAATCTACTCACGACCGTTATTGCTTTGTCCATGAACTCTAAGAGTTCCACCCGACCTATACATAGTTTCATATGCTTGCCCAGCATGTTTTACCTTCGCGTTTACAGGAACAGTATTTGTGCTCACTGCTACATCACCTTCAGGACATTGCACAAAGAAATTCTTAGCTGCTTCTGTAACAAATTCAAATACTAACTTTTTAACATTCAGGCTGGCAATATGTTGATTAAATTCAGAGAATTGCTCTATTTTATCAAGATGCTTGTGCACAAACCCACCTGCTGCAGATAAGGTATCGAAGAAAGTTTGATTGTATTTTTTGCCGAATCCTAACGAGAACATCATAAATTGGTCATTTTGTCTTCTTAGGTTTAGTGAAGCATCTTGAACTTCCTGAGCTGTTTTTTTCTTTTCTGTATCGCGACCATCTGTGAATACAACTAAAGTTGAGCTCTGTTGCTGACTATGCAATGCCTTTATAGCGTCGTACATAGCTCCGTGTAAATCTGTACGCTGCTTAGCTTCTAAACTGTCTATAAAATCGTATAAATCATCTAAATCATTTGAGTCTGAAGTTGTGAAAGTTTGGCTGTTTGAAAAATCATTAAATGATGTAAGTGTTATTGTCCATTCTTTAGAAGACGCTGTAATTTTCTGAAGAGTTTCTTTTATTTTCTTTTTATATTCCTCAAAATTTTCCTTCATGCTTGAGCTAACATCAAGCAGCATATGTAAATTCAAAGAAGCTGGGTTTGAGTTTTCAGTTTGTCTTTCTTTAAACATAACTGGACGAAGCTCACCATTTTCTTCTTTAAATATTAAGTTACTACTTAGTGCATCATGTACAAAACGTAACAAAGCATCTTTCTTCAAGGTAAATCTACCTTGTTGCGCAGTAGATGCTGCAATAACAGGTGAACCACCCATTCCAACTCCATGTTGGTTCTGCATGAATGCTTGCAAGAATCCATAATTAAAAACCACATTAGCTGAAGTTTTGCTTGTGTTTAAAATTGCAATTGCAGATTTTCCAAAATCTGCAATCTCACCAGTTATAGGTTCTTGAGAAATAGCTTTTGTATTACCATTTAAAATGGAAGCAACTAGTTCGGGGTTGCTCAATGCTGATTGCATAAGTTCATACGTAGTTAAGGCTCTTTTTAAACGTATTGGGCTTGCTTCTGATACTGCTAAAGTTGCAGTGCGATACAATGGATTATCTAATAAAGTTGTAGGATCGAATTCTACACTTTCAAAGAAGCCGCTTGTAAATAATTTTGCGAGAATTTCTTGCCCAGATAGATCTAATAATGTTGATCTAGGTGCTAGTGGCGGCTCAGGTATTTCAGATGGATCTAAGCCTTGCTGTAAAGCTACAATAACATTCTCTCTAATTAATTCTCTAGAAGAAAAGATGTCTGTCAATGACTGCAAATCAGAATCAGTTCCAGCTGTAAAAATCACTTCATCTTCAGTAACTTCTTCCACATGAACCGATTTATTTTTCGCAACGGTTTGTAAGAATATTTCCCATTTTTCTTGAGCTTTCATTTTGAAGTACCTACTGATAAATTGATTCGTGGGCAACATATGCTTAGGTATAATTCTCGTCAAGAAATTAATTTGGATTTTTTTCACTTTTAAAAACCCTGTATTAATGCTAGAAATACCATACCGTCATGCTGAATTTATTTCAGCATATAGATCCCGAAACAAGTTCGGGATGACAATTCATTGAACAATATAGATATGTTA
>CAZVFD010000034.1:0-15705 GCA_964625465.1 uncultured Candidatus Midichloriaceae bacterium
TCTAATCGATCTGAAAAAGTTGCTAAAAGAATTTTATTAGGTGTCAGCCCCTAAATGATTCAAGATTCGAGAACTGCGACCTAAGAGGTGTAAATTTCAGTAAGACAAAAGAGAGTGATAGCGATGATGACATTGGGTTTGAGTCTTGTGTAACAGATGATAATACAAGCGGGTTACACAAAAATTTAAAAACAACATCGTTAAGTACCAAAATGAGACGTCCGCCAGTGCAGAATATGGACAATAAAGATGTAAGTGATTTTTGGAAAAAGAAAGAACTGCCGCGAAAAAGTTTCGATGATTTGATTCAAGGAAGAGATGCTCTAAAAAAACTTACGCAATTGATTAGAGATCAGAATTGCAAACCACAAGATGTGGAAGAAGCGGCTGCGGCAGGGGCAAACTTCAACATGGTTGTGGATTCTTTTCCCCAAGAATCCTTGCTGACGCTTGCAATTAATAAAAGATGTAGTGCAGCCGTTATTTCGGCAATTTTAACAGGAACACATGACCTTCAAGGGATGATGAAAATTTGTCATCCTTTCCCTGCAGCTGTAAGCTTAGGAAGCCCAGAAGTACTGGCGGCATTTTTCAGCGTGGCGAGAAGGTATATTGATATAAATGACACGACTGGCAATGGAGATAGAGCATTAGATATTGCTGTAAAAAAACAATTTGAGAGTGGTGTTAAAGTTTTGTTAGATGAAGGTGCTGATGTGAGTAAGCTACCTGAGAAGCAATGTCTTGTTGCTCAAGCTGTGGGGTTACCTAATGTTAGTATTGCAAGAATGTTATTAGTTGCATTAAGAAAAAAAGAAACGCTTGATTCTAAATTTCTCAGTGCGATTTTGAAAGAAGCTATGTGGGCCTATGCAGGCCCACATGTAGACATGATTAAGATGTTGGTTGCTGAGGGTGTTGAGTTGAAGGGAGGTAAGAGATCCAGACATATTCATAGAGCGGTGGAAAATAAGAAGCCTGAAGTTGTAGCTTTATTCTTAGAAGCGGGTGTTGATCCGAATACAGTTGATTCGAATTTTCAGTCGACACCATTACACGCGTTAAGTAGGGTTTTAAACGAAGATATTGCTATCGAAATTGCTAGAAAACTTATAGAAGCTGGTGCAAATTTAGAGGCTAAGGATGCAGACGGCAGAACTCCTCTTGAAGCGATAACCACATGGATGCCTAAATTTACCAAGTTGATAGAATTGCTTCAGCAGAAAGCTGCACCTTCACCAGTCGTGGCTACAACAAGCGTTGCATTACAGGGAAAAGTGCAAGAGAATATAATAGAAAAGTAATTTACTCAAGAAGGCAAGCATATGGCAAAAGAAAAGGCTATAAAAAGTTTTCAAGATTATTGCAAAACTTTTGAGGACGATGCAGCTAAATTGAGAGTTCCCACAGATAGAAAGGATGGGAACTACGTAGATGACATATCAAGAAACGAGCAGCTCAAACAAATGCAGGGTTTTTTCTTATATAACTACACTAAAAATTTTCTTGAAGGGGAGCTCTCGCTGACACCTCAAGAGAGAGGGGCAGTTTTTATTGAATATGTAAGGTTGTGGAAACGCTGTAACTGCAAACTATCTTTGGAGATGGCAGGTTTCAGTGAGCACTATGTTTATACAGAGCTTGTTAGAGGTTTGAATCGTGTTACTAGAGGTTACCAAGAAACTAGCCCTATGGTTGCGGGGTTTAATTTACTAGGAGCAGAAATAGCTCCTGAGAAAGACTTATCTCTTGAGGATATGACGTTTGTTGCAGCTAACTTATCTCAGGCGAAATTATCTTCAAAAGTACTGTTGACTAATGTCGCTTTTCACAATTGCACGTTGGTGGGATTGAAAGTAGAAGGGTCTTTTTCAGGCGTGGTTTTTGATTCATGCAATCTGTCTTCTGCAAAGCTCTCAAAAAAATCTGAATACGCCCTTTTTACTGAGTGTGATTTGAGTTCTGCGCGTGTAAACCATGACCATTGCCCGTATCTAAGGTGCGTTGTTGATGCTAGAACTTCAGGCGTGTCTAAGGATGTATTAAGTGCAGCCAATAAAGGCGAAGAAAGAAGTGGCTGCCAAGACATGAGTAGAAAAGAAGTGAAAGATTTTTGGCAAGAGGAGCTTTCTCAGGGGAAGCATGTTCCAATTGTATTTCGCAGATTTCTTCCTGGATGTGAAGTACCAGGTATAGCGCTTGAGCCAAGAAAGACATATGATCAGGCAGTAAAAGCTCGAGACTTGCGTGTGCGCCTTGAGCATTTAATTCGTTGTGGGCAATGTAAGCCTACAGATGTTGAAGAGGCAGTTGCAAATGGCGTAAATTTAAATGTAGTGCTTGGCGATAAACAGCCAACTTTATTTTATCTGGCTATTGTAAAAGCTAACGCACCAGTTGCTTTGGATCTGCTAAGCAGAACGCACGATAAGAAAAGAATGCTCAGATTAGGCTTTCCTTTACGAGTGGCAGCTGAGTCTGATGTTCCAGGAATGGCAGATATTTTTAGAGTAGCGAAGAATTACATTAGTGTGAATGAGACGAATGATTCTGGAGTACCAGCACTCGAGTTTGCAATAAGGAAACAGAACGAAGCGGCGGTAAAAAGTCTTATTGAAAGTGGGGCCAATACACGTCGATTGCAAGGTAGAGAAAACCCTGCAGCCATTGCTGTGCGATTGCCGAATGTTGCAATTGCAAGGATGGTAATTGAAGCACAATTTCTCCTTGGCATTAAGTTTTCAGATAATAAGCTAAATCATGACTGGCCATTGAGAGAGGCGATGTTCACTTCGGAAGGCCCGTTCATTGATATGATTAAAATGCTTGTTTTAGAATTTGGAATAGATTTACTAAAGAATCATGACTATTTATTTATTGCAGTCAAATCAGGAAAGCCTGAAGTGGTGGCATTTTTTTTAGAAAAGGGAGTTAACCCTAACATTGTTGATACAATATATTGGCGGCATGCAGAAGGTGAGGGGTCGACCCCTTTACATTGGTTGCGTAGAGTAGGGGAAAAAGATATTTTTTCTGCAGTGAATTCTCCTGTAGATAGGGAAGCAAATGCTATTGCAATTGCAGAGTTGCTACTTAATGCTGGTGCAAATTTAGGGGTGGTGAATAAAGATGGTAATACACCGCTGCAAGTACTTGAGAAAAAGAAACCTGAGTTCGAAAAACTTATAGCGTTTCTTACAGAACAGAGGTTATCACCACCGTCTAATGTGGTTGCTGTTTCAAGCGTTGCAATACAAGGTGAAGCGCTAAAGAGAGAGGTTAAAAAGATTTGAATGTATAGAACTGAAGCAGCTAAATTGATAATTTTATCTGGACTACCTGGCGTTGGTAAGACTGCAATTGCTAAGGTGCTAGCAAGGAAGATGCATGCAGTGCATTTGCGAATTGATACCATCGAGCAAGCGATAAAAAGATGTCGAAAAGAAATAACCAACATGGATGATACTGGTTATGTAGTAGCCTATAAAGTTGCGGAAGATAATTTAAAGCTGGGTTTGTCGGTTATAGCAGATTCAGTAAACCCAATTGAAATTACTAGAAAAGCGTGGTTGGAAGTGGGAGAAAAAGCCGAGGTGCAATCTGTGGAAATCGAGGTGATTTGTTCCAAGCCTGACGAGCATAGAAAAAGAGTAGAAACACGAGTAGCTGATATTGAATCACATAAACTACCAAGCTGGAAAGATGTATCTGAAAGAGAATATCATCCTTGGACGCGTGAGCATCTAATTGTTGATACCTCAGGCAAAAGCGTTGAAAAATGTGTGGATGTAATTTTAGAGTATGTACGTAGCTAAGAAAAGTTTTGTGGATAAGGTTATAGCTTCTAAAGGGCACCAGATCCAAAAAATAAAAGCCCAAGATGAAACTGGCCGATGGGCGTATTATTTTTTACTTCTAGATCCATTGCGTGAAAGTAATCTACGCCATGCACTTTCCACCAAAACAGGGAATATAAATTTGCAAGACTACGGCCGAGTCATTGCCTCATGTTATGGCGACGAGCCATCGGATGAGGTTAAACAATTGCTGCAAACGAAATACGGTTTTTTTTATAGTTGCTGATAGAGAAGAAGTAATTAATGTGTGCGTGGGGGGCGAATTTGCGGGCGGTACGCCCTCTTAGCAAATTCGAGCACACATTAATGGATTCTTCGAATCCTAAGAAAGGGCTTCTTTACAATCTCAAATTAATTATTAGCTAATACAGCCATGACTGGGTTTTTGTCACTTTTAAAAGGCTTTAGGTATAATTGTACTAATCTAAACCTTCGACTTGTTGTCCCATTTGCACGAGCTTAGGCGGTCTAAAATTAATTTTTCTAATTTGTTCCTATCGGCTTTTTGCGCGACGCGAACTTCATGCCCATCTTTGCTTTCAATCGTTCTTCCTTGGGATTTGCCGTTAACTATGACTTTTATTTTCATCTTTGTGGCTTGCATAATCGATGGATCTATAGCGACCGCAGCAGTCAATGTGTCCCAGAAATATAAACTGTCTGCTTCTATAAGTTTTCCTAAAACTTGATTGAGATCATAAACCATTCTTGATGCGGGATTTTTTTGCTTGTTTAACTCTTCCATAAATTTTGAATTCACTGGCACATATTGGGTTGCGTCAAGAGGGACGAGAGTTATTGGAATGCCTGATTTTATTACTATGTCAGCTGCTTCAGGATTGTTATAAATATTCCATTCTGCTGTTTTATCATGATCCTTGTCCTCAACATTACCAATCACATTAACAGCTCCGCCCATAATGTAGAGGTGAGAGATGTTATTTTTAATCTTCGGGTTGATTTTAAGTGCTTCTGCAATATTTGATAACGGCCCAACGGCTATAATGTCGTATTTCTCATTTTTAGAAAGCAGTTCCACAAGATGAAGGTGCGATTCTAGAGGTAGAGATTTATTAGTGTTTTTATATTTAGCATTGGAGAAAAATGGTAATGCGGTCATGTAGTCCGAGTGTTTTCTCCATTCATCTGGAAATGGATTGGTTCCTTCAAAATCACTAGCAGATATTTGGGTATTTATTCCTGCGAGATTTGAGACTTTTTCTGATACTTCGACTGCAGTTTTTTTGAAGCTATCTGCGGGCATTACGGTAATGGCTTTGATATTATACTTCGGGTCGCAGCTTGTTAATGCCAATGCTACAAAATCATCCACACCTCCATCGTGATCAAAAATCAGATTTTCTGCTGCAAAGCAAGTGGTGGTGAGGATGGTAAATAGCGCAGATAATTTTAAAATTGTCTTCATGTATTTAATTCCAAATTTGAGTTGATTTAAATGCTATGCAGCTAACGGTGCCAGTTAAAGTTGCACCCCACAGCATATCTACAATTGTTACAGACCACGGCCAATTATGTAATGTAGCGTGATTAGTTATGTCGTATGCTCCATATGCAGCAAGTCCAAACATAAATCCCATAAAGAATATTTTTGATAAATTGTAGTTGTTTTGAATAGCAGGCATAATGAGAACAATGCTCAGCGCTAGAGCATACAGCAGATAGAAAATTATGGCTGGAATGAATGAGATTTCTTCTTTCCATAGGTGTGAGAGATTGGGCCTATAAAATTTGCTTACTGTAAGCGTTAGCCAAATGCCATCAATAACTAAAAATGCCATGAAAGCGCTTATAAAGGATGTAAAAAATTGAGTCATTGTAACTTTTGCTTGCGATCTCTAAAAATTATGGTGGTGAGATTTTACTTTGCAAGAAGATTTTGATTCTACTTAAAAGTAATGACTTTTAGAGTTAAATCATCGCGGAGGTTCGGCATATAATCAGCATTAAATTTTTTCATGATTAAGTCTTTAATATTCTCTGCGCTTGGAGATTTGTTTGGTAAGTTATTCATTAAATATTGTACAAGTTCGTCTGTAGATAAGAAGTTGCTACCGTTGTCTTCTGTTTCTATTAACGCATCGCTGTAAAGAATAAGTGCATCCCAATCTTTTATAGAAATTTCCTGCGTTTGGTACATCGACTTGTTTTGAATGCCAAGTGGAAATTCTTTTCCATCCAAAGTCTTGGATTTCCCCGTCTTGAATGATAATAAAATAGGAGCGGGGCAAGAGGCGCAAGCGTATGTGAGTTTTTTGTTCTCTGAATCAATAACGCCGTAAAACATAGTTGCAAATTGAGAGCGCGAAAGCATTTTATATAATATGTTGTTAACATCAGAGAGGAATTCGCCAGGATTTTTATTGTATTCCTCATTTTGTTTGATGATGCCGTGCAACCTGAAAGTATTGATTGCTGCTCTTACACCATGTCCTGCAAAGTCCCAAACGCATAAGCCCAGTCGAGATTTTCCTAAATCTAATACATCGTAAAAATCACCGCCTAATTCGGATGATGGTTTGTAATATGCTGAAATACAAATTTGATGGTCGTTGGCAACCTTATCTAAAAATTCTTGTGTTGGTAAAAGGGAATACAGCATTTTGCTTGCATCATTCAACTCGGAAGCCATGCGGTGATTTGTCTCTTTAATTTCTGAGTAAAGTTTGGCTTGTTCAAGTTGTGTTGTTACACGTGCGATTAGTTCTGCCTCTTCTATAGGTTTACTGATGAAGTCATTGGCTCCAGATGAGAAAGCTCTGTGCTTATTTTCTGGGGCATTTTGAGCGCTTTGTATGATTACAACTATGTCTTTGGTTTTGTCGTTGCCTTTTATTCCTTTGCATAAATCTAAGCCAGAGATATCTGGTAGCATTATATCCATAAGAATGAGATGTGGGCGTTGATTACATATAACATCAAGAGCTT
This sequence comes from uncultured Candidatus Midichloriaceae bacterium, assembly GCA_964625465.1. Classification (GTDB taxonomy): domain Bacteria; phylum Pseudomonadota; class Alphaproteobacteria; order Rickettsiales; family Midichloriaceae; genus CAZLFQ01. The sequence goes on from CAZVFD010000034.1 coordinate 6,804, forward strand.
GCTGACCATTGGATGCTTTCAAGATGTGAGAGAAGCCACTGGCAATCAAAATCTCTTCGATAAGAAGGAGATTATAGTCCATATCATCGACTATAAGTATTTTTGCTTTTGTGACCGATTCGCCCATCTTGGACATGGAATTATTACCTATTAAATAACCCTAACATGCCAAGGAATTTAATTCAATCTTAGCATGATTGCCTGTTGGATCTTGCGTTTTGTCGATTAAATTCGATGTTTTTCAATAAAATAGGTGAGGACTTGACAATATTGTAATTTTTAAGTATAATTCGCAGCCTTGTTAAATTTTTATTAAGATTTTTGAATTATGTCTGTTTTACATGAGTCTGGTTTTGTTGCTTCTAATTTGTTTGAGATTGATGTTGCGCAATTTATAAGTCAGCTAGAGAACCCGTTGATTAAAGAACTCTCTTTCGACGAATATGCGGATATGATGTCTGCTGTGAGAGAAAACAACGTCACTTATTCTGAGTATAATTATTCTCTGCATCCACAAAGCAACGATATAGAATTTATACAGCTATATTGTAATTCATCGTCAGCGCTAAATTCAAATGATGCAGTTCAGCTTTTTTTCGCTGGAGGACTGAATGTTGCCACGATGTTAACTTTGCAGCCGAGTGATAGTTGTAAATCATTGGCAATATGGTTTGATACTAATTCGACTTCAAAAATTGGAAGTATAATTGGTAATGGTCAGTTGGATAATCTATACATGTTCAACAGCCATGGTTTTGATTTTACAAATAGCATAATAGGTAATGTCAAAAATGTTTTTGCAGCAGCAAATAAATTGCCAGCTCATTTTTCTAATCTTACTGAAGCTAGAGCTTCGGATTTTGCGCCGTATTTGAATTCACAAAATTCAACATCAGAAATTCATTTTTCAAATTTACAAAGTTTGTGTGAATTTTCATCATTCGCAAGCAAAGTTGATCTGCAGGGTTCAGGATATGTAAATAAATATAATGTCGACTGTAAAAAACTATCTTTCACTAATTCAACTTTCATGTTTGATACTGGGTCTTTAAAATTTGAGAAATTAGATTTTCAAAATTCAACTGTATCAAGTCAGCAAGTCGAGTTGGGTCTAAAGACCGCTTACAATATATCTGAAATTGCAGATTTTATTCATCACGCATTAAAAACTAATCAGGTAACTCTAAATTTCTTAAGCAATGCAAACCAAGTGAATGTTGGGAATGTCACATTGAATTCAGGCGTTGTTGTTAATGCAAATGCCACTGTGAATATTGATAACAAGATGAATACTACCAGTCTGGAAATTAACACGCCAAGAGACGCTAATGTAAATGGGTATTTGACAACAGGCGAACTGGAAATTAAGGCAAATAATACTGTTTTTGATTTTGGTAGTAGAGTAATCGCAAATAATGCGACTTTCTTATTAAGTCCAAATAATGGAACACTTTCACTTAAAATGGGTGCGGAGTTTTTTACCGAAGGTCTTAAGTTAAGCAATGGAACTACTGTTGTAGTAAAGTCAGCAACTTTGGTGGCGAAGGAAACATCTGGCTATAACTTTACGGTAATCGCAAAGCCGAATAGTTTTAGTATAGCTAAAACCCTAATACCAAGTCCTGTAAAGGTTGAACCAACTCCCACACCTGGTGGTGGAGGTGGTATGAAGTCTGTTTTTACAAAAACCATAGCGACTCCGTCATATCAAGATACATGTAGCGAAACAGGAAAAAATTACTTTGATCCCACTAAACAAAGGAATGAGGTATGTTACTCAGATAAGGTGGCGCAATTATACGTGGTTGGATTTAAAGAATCATGGCAAGGTGATCCAAGTTCTTATGTTGATTTAGGCACTGTAGAGGGGTTTGTTAAGTTAATTGAGATAACAGCTTCATATTTTAAGGCAAATCTTGCCTTGACACAAAATGAAGAGCATCTAACAAAAGTCGTAAATAACTTAATTGTTATATACAAAATTTTAGAAGCAAGGTTTTTACATCCAGGTGGCGATGAAGCGTCATGTAAGAAAAATGGAAATTATGCTAAATTACTACAAAAAGCCTGGAGCGCAGTGCATGAACTTTCTTCAGTTGAAATTCCCTTGGCGGTTGGTGACGGAGTGCATAAAGAGCCATATATGCATTTGCCGAGTAAGCTTATAATATCGGGTAATTTTAGTGAGATTATACAAAGTCCGAATGGAGAAGCTGTTGATAATGTCGCTAAACTAATTCAAGCATTGCAAACCCTTTCGAAAATTAGCAATGGCAATATTAAGCCAGAAGATAAAGTTATTGAGTTTAATAATGCGATGCAAAAATTTGGTAATTCGCCAACTTTAAATCCAAAGCGTCCGATTCAGACAGAAGATCAAAAGCGCACTAGTGTTTCGCAAAACCACCTTGAAAATGTATATAGATATGATGCTAATGATCCTGACTATGTTTACCTTCAAAAAGTATTCAAAGGATACGAATGTGATATGTCAGTTGGCGATCTCAAAAAGCGCTTAAACCCAGAGACAAACATCGTAGAAAAAATAATCTGCCAAGAAGACTGCACAACTTCGATGATCGAAGATGCCTTATTTAGGGCGACTGGTGCAAAAAATCTTGAAGATTTAATTCATGCGCTCAAGTTGTACTTCGAAGATAATAATGCAAATTATTTTCAAAAGAAATGTTTCCAAATAGAAGCGCTTGTGGAGCAAGCTGTCAAATATGCGAATAAATATGATTTTATCTAGGTAAGGAAGTCCCAGATGAAGTTCTAGAGAAAATTGAATATCCGTTTGTGTGGCTGATGAACGTTTCTCTTGAAAAAGATGGTAAGCTAGTTCCAACGGCAATCCCAGTGATATATTTGCCCAAAAAATTATTGGAGCAGTCAGATGGGTTTCAACATGGTGCAATTACAGAACTCGGTGGAGGTTCTAGTTGTAAAATCGCAACAGTTGTTGGTGGTGCGCTTATAGTGAAAGACGGCTCTTATAGTCTTGGTGATGTTCTGAATGCGGGAACTCTGAAAAAAGTTGGTGAAGGTGTGACTCAAGTTAATACAACTGATTATATTCACGGGTCTAGAGTGCATGTAGATGCAACGTCTTCAGATATAAAATCTTCAAGACTGACTTATGCCTACCTAATATCTGAAGAAGGAAAATTAATACTAAATTCCCAGAAGCAACGCTTATCAGGAATTGGTTTCGAGGGTGAGATATATTTAAACTCAAATACAACTATCGATATTTCGCCACAAGAGATGATCAATGCCTTCTCGGCAAGCGGTGGATGGGGGTATGTGAATTGGGCATCTCTCAAAAATATTCTGAATAACCTGAAAGGTTCTTTAACTATTAATAGTGATGGTAAAACAGTAGTACTGGGTCTGGATGCGCAGGGAGAAGCTACTATATTACGCGCATTTTCTAAAGAATCTGTCCATATGGCAGCAGCTGTGGATAAAGAATTTTTTGATTCTTTATCCATTTCGAAAAAGAAAGGTGTTTTTAAAAGTAAAGTTAGAATAGATAAGCATACTAGCTTTACAAACGAATTTCAGGGAAATAATTTCGGGTCTAATGGCATGCCGATTCAGCTTTTCTCAGTTCGAAGCGACGGTAAAGTTGAGATCGTTGCTATTAATCTTCATGCATTCAAGTATGAATTCATCAGCGAAGAGCAAGTTATAATATATCCTGCTTTGGCATTGAATTATCAAATAGACTTTGCGAGTGAGAGTAAAAAAGGCTTTCTAGGTTTTAAAAACGGTGGGATAGTAATAGTCGAAAGCAAAGAAAGACTTCTCGCGCAGGGTTATACTGTAATAAAGCGATCAGAGCTTCATAATTATGGTATCGCCGAAGAGAGCTTCCTTAAAGGAAAGAAAGGCGTTGATGCCCCAGGTGCGTCTTTTTCCAATCATAATAATAAAGGTACTACAAAGTTTACCTCTGAACAAGGATCAGTCAATCTAGGAGGAAATCAGGAGTTGAAGAGTTACTCCTATGAACAAGTAAGGAAAAGTGCGGCATCCTATGGGCAAACATTAAGTCCTAGGGAAGTATCAGCGCACGCAAAGTGGCAAGAACAAGAGATAAGTAAACTTAGGACAGTTTCCTCAGAGATTCCAACTAATCTCAATAATGGTAACTTTGTTATACAAGCTAAAAACGGTGAGTTTATATTCAAAGGGACAGGGATTTATGTGAATCTAGATGTTGATGCAAAAGATATAAAAATCGAATCTAAGCGAACAATCATTGAAGAAGCTACAAAAGAAATGACAAAGCAATTCATGGTTAAATTTGGTTTCTATAATAACTTTGCAAATACATATGATCAATTTCAAGCTGCTTCTGAAACTGAAGAGGATATTAGCAAAGGTTTTGCATATGCTGGGGCTATATACAGCCTTGCAAAGGCAATATTAAACCCAATTTCTATGGATCTTAAATTCCAAACAAGTTGGCAACAAGGTAAGCTGATTTTCAAAGAAGCAAACCTAACCCCTAGCACGCTTCGTAGCACAGGAAACACCACATTTAATGGTTTCAAAGTTTCAATTAATGGACTTATGGGAGAAGGCATAAATTGGACTATTAATGCCCATGAATTCTTAATGCAACATGCGTTCAGTAGCTTCGAGAAAAAAATGGAAGTAAAAGGTGTGAATGGTGAGGTATCATTCATAGATTCACAAACTATTGGCGGTGGTATTAATTTTTCTCAACTAAAGCAAAGTGGAATGGCGCCTAATGAACTGTTTTTAATACTTTCAGGGACCTTTGAGTTGAATGCTAAGACTGCGCACATTGAAGGACATATTGAAGCTTCTAAAGTTATACTTAAGCTTGATAAACTGCTTTTGAAATCGGTGTATCGCGTTATGAAGAGTGAAGGCTTTAGCGGAAAATTAAGTGCCAAAATTGGTTATAATCCTAATAACTTTACTCCCCCGTCGTTTGAATTTGGGGCGGAGGTGCGTCGTGGTGATCATCAGTGGATAGACCAGATGGCATCAATAGTAGGTACGGAAAGCGTGAGTGCGGTAATAAAAGAAATGCTGCACATTCAAGGAGGTTTGATTGCGCAGGCGAAGCGAGGTGAAAATGGAGAGCTTATAGACGGTGGGAATTTAGAAATAAAAGCCTTCGAGATTTTAGCAGAAAGTTTATACAGCTACATTCACCGAAAAGATATTGGAGGAAGTGTAGGAGTTGATTTTGGGTTGCCGAAGATTATTGACCGAATTAGCTTTTTGTTTGGGATGACCGATAAAGAGAAGGAGACGTTTGCGACGATTGGTCGTGGGAACATTCAGGCGTTTATAAGGAATGTGCTAAATCGTGATATTAATAATTTGCAATCGGAGAGAGGTTTTGAAATTGACCCGATAACAGGATTTTATCAGTCTGGATATTTTGATACGGTTTCAGCTGCGATGTGCAAAGTGCAGGGGACGTTCGATCGTTATTTTAATAACGATGCGGGGAATGTCAAAGAACCCGAGATAAGCATCTGGGATGTTATTGATTACGACGTGAGTGAAGATGAATTAGAAGACGCGGCGTTGAGAGATATACTCAAAGAAACCAAAGCGCAGCAATCGACGAAGAGCTTGCAGCAGATTAGAGAAGATATTGCATGTATAGATGTGCATAGAGTTCTATCTGGAAACCCTGAGATGCAGGAAGTTTCAGTTAAGCTTTATCAGCATATGGTTAAGAATGGTATGGATGAAAACGAAGCATTGGCGATTTTAGGAAATAGCCTAATTCAGATTCATGAGAATCCATATGCAGTAGCACAGAATGCAGCCTTCCCGTTTGCGTTAGGAGCGGTTGAAGCCTGTGCTACAAACCCTGCCTGCGTTAACTTAGTAGCATTAACTTTAACTGGGGCATTCGCTGCTGGAAAGATTATGGTAGAAGGGTTTGACATCGCGGAGGATATTGAGACCACTCTTTGGACGCCAGAAACAAAACTTGATATAAAAGACGAAGGTTTTGTTCCAGTTGATATTGACGCAACTTTGCCAGGGTTTGAACCATCAAATCTTAAATTCAAACTTCCTGGATTTGAAATATGGGAAGGGGATACTCTAAATATCTTATTTAAAGATGATAATAGCAAGATAACAGATTATGAAATATGGAAAAAATCTATTGAATTTAATGGTAATAAAGTCTATCAACGAGATGATTTGATTGATCCTAAGCTTGTAGATCATAAAAAAGGAATGACAAATTTAGAATTAATGAAAGATGGTAAAGCGCCTAAAGGACCAGATGGAAAGCCAATTAACTTGCATCATTTAATTCAGACACCAGATGGATCTATTGCAGAAGTAACGGAATCATTTCATAAAAAATATACAAAGATTATACATATCAACCCTCCTACAGTAGAATCTGCGATAGATAGAAAAAATTTTGATAAATGGAGAAGTCAGTATTGGAAGGAAAGAGCTAAAGATTTTGAAGAAAAGAGGTAGTAAAATGAGTTATGTTAATTTTCTTAGTGCTATTAATTTACTTGATTTGAATTCAAGACATTATAGCGCAATTATTCCTCAAAGCGAGGAGAATATTAAATCTGCAGAAGGTGCAATAGAATTGAAATTTCCTGAAACATACAAGTTGTTTTTAAAACAATTTGGAAGCTTGGATATTTCCTCCCAAAGTATATTTGGCTTAACAAACAATAACGATTTTAGCCAATATCTTTATGAAAACATAGTCTGTAATGTTAAGGAGATTAGGCAAGATGATAGTGACCCAAGGTTTCCTCATTATCTCATCCCTATTCATGCATTAGGTAATGGAGAGTTGTCATGTCTAGATACATCGCAAATGAACGATCAAGGAGAGTGTCCTGTTGTGGCTTGGTATTTTGGTGCTACTCTACCAAATGGAAAATTCGAAGTTTTAGCTGAAGATTTTGGGGCATTTTTCTTAGAAAAAGTAATCTGGGGATTGGAGTCTCTAGAAGAAGATGGAGAAGAAATAGACTGGGGTGACTTTAAGAAATAAAAACCCAATCAAGAAAGTTTTTATAATTTAGGAGGTTTGGTAGCGCAGGCGAAGCGTGGTGAAAATGGAGAACTTATAGATGGTGGGAATTTAGAAATAAAAGCCTTCGAGATTTTAGCTGAAAGTTTATACAGTTACATTCACCGAAAAGATATTGGAGGAAGTGTAGGAGTTGATTTTGGGTTGCCGAAGATTATTGACCGAATTAGCTTTTTGTTTGGGATGACCGATAAAGAGAAGGAGACGTTTGCGACGATTGGTCGTGGGAACATTCAGGCGTTTATAAGGAATGTGCTAAATCGTGATATTAATAATTTGCAATCGGAGAGAGGTTTTGAAATTGACCCGATAACAGGATTTTATCAGTCTGGATATTTTGATACGGTTTCAGCTGCGATGTGCAAAGTGCAGGGGACGTTCGATCGTTATTTTAATAACGATGCGGGGAATGTCAAAGAACCCGAAATAAGCATCTGGGATATTATAGATTACGACGTGAGTGAGGATGAGTTAGAAGACACGGCGTCGAAAGAAAATACCAAAGACTTCGACGAGGAAGAAGAAGTTAACTTCGATGATGATTTTTATGAGGATTGGGCTTTAAACGATATTTTTGCAAAAGAAGAATTGAAAGAGTTTAAAACAAAGCTGCAAGGTATAGTAGACGATGTAATAGTAGTTACCCCACTTCCTGATTTAGAAGGAGCGCCGACAGACCCAATACAATTTAGGTTGAAGGAAGAAGCGGCGGTGAAGGCCGTAGCGGAAAAGCTAGTGGTTTTGCACGCAGCATATATGGAGTTTGCAGAGGATCATCCATGGGTGGCCGAGCAAGGACTAAGAGCATTTAACATTGCACTTCAGACATTAATAGCAGGGCCAGCGGGTTTTGCGAATTCGGTTAGAGGCGAGCTTTCTGGCGAGGCTATTAACTTGGTTGCAGGAGAGTATATTGCAGCGGGAGCAAACGCAGCAATAGAGGCTGGAGCTGAACAATTGATGTCTAGGTATAGCAGCTTAGATAAAGATGAAGCACGTATTTTAGTTGCGAGCACCGCTATAATTGGAGCTGGAGTCGCCGAAGGCAGCGCGGGCATGAAGCAGATTTTGCACTCTGTAAATGCCAAGAAAGCAGGTAAGGTTGAGGCCTCCAAGTTGAGCGTAGATTCGATAACATCTGATGATGTAAAAAGATATGCGAGTAAATTAAAAATTATGGAGCATGAAGGTGGGATTCATAAAGGGCATACAAGTGAAAGACATGTTGGAAAAAACAATGAATGGCTAGATAAAAGACTTGTAAATGAACCAAATTTAAGAGCTGCTACAAGTTATAAAGACTTAACTTCAGCAAATCAAGTTGTTCAAGAAATTATTACCCACAAAGCTGATGATATTTCTAAATGGTTAAGTGAAGCACCTATTGGTCAAAGAAAAGCTTTTGAGCTGGCTTTTGAAAAAGACATTGGTTACGGCCTCAGAAGAGGAGAAAAAGAAATTGCGCCTAGAAATAAAGCGGTTGTTGTGTTAGTTAAGAATGAAAAAGGTAAATTCGATATTATAACTTCTTATCCGGTAGATTGATGTATGATTGATTATAACGAAATATATGATGACTTAAGTTGCTTGCTTTTATTCTTCTTGGAAGATACCTATCTTCCTCAAGAAGAGCAAAACGATAAAATTACTATATTAAGGTATGTAAAAACTTTTGATAAAGACACACTCAATAATACAATTCTGGATTTTCAAGAAGTGTTACAACTTGAGCATTTTCCTGCTGAGTGGATAGGAAAAACTACGAACAGGTGGTTTGAAAATTCCTATAAAACAAAGCTGTGGCTAACTAATATAATAAATTTA
>CAZVFD010000035.1:0-13162 GCA_964625465.1 uncultured Candidatus Midichloriaceae bacterium
ATCCCCGATTTTTCTGGAGTACAGCGTGACTCTTTCTGTTATTGGATATTTTAACTTTTACAAAGATCACCAAAGCGAATTTTAAAATTTACCCAAAGTTCTCTTTGAGCCAGTTGAATACGCTGCCCAATGGACCATATTCATTTGCGGGTGTCTTGCTTGAATAAGAGTATAGGCTTTCAAGTTCAATAATATGCATAAGCATTCCTACAGAAGTTGAAAAAGCAACGCCACTTGTACTTTCGGCTAATCCTAAAATTTGTTTTGGATAACCAACTCGAACAGTTTTAGAAAAATTATGCGAAACTAATTCTTTCATCCCACCAAGCAAAGCACCACCGCCAGTAATAACAATTTTATTTCCAGCGAATTTAGACATGCCAGATAATTCTAATTTTTTAGCAGTGATTTCTAAAATCTCATCAACTCTCGCCCTTATTATTTCAACTAAAGTTGAGCGATTCACGACATTCATTTCTGAATCCTCGCCATTCAAAGCAATAGGCACTTCAATCATCTCGTCATGATCTGCAGAAGTCATAACTGTTGTACCATAAAGAGTCTTAACTCTTTCGGCGCTCAAGAAATCTGTAGAGAGTCCCCGCGCAATATCATTCGTAATGTGTATCCCACCAATTGGCAGAGCATCTGTATAAAGCATTTGTCCGCGATTGAACACCGAAATGGAAGTGTTACCACCACCAAACTCTATCAGCGTCACACCAAGCGACATTTCGTCTGGCATTAGACATGCCAAACCACTGGAATAAGCAGATGAAACAAAGCTATCAACTTCAAGCTGACAGCGTGATAGGCAATTATTTAAATTCAGAACATGTGTTGTTGGAGTAGAAACAATATGAAAGTCTCCTGTTAGTTGGTTACCATACATGCCTAGTGGATTGTCAATTCCGCGGTTTCCATCCAGCATATAATCATAAGCAAATGAATGAATGACTTCTAATTCTTGATCATTAAATTTATCAAGCAATTGGAATAATAAGCGGTTTATATCTTTATCGCTGATCTCATGACCCGTAACCATTAGGTCTGATGACAGTCGCTGCGATATTAAATTATTAGAAGAAATGCTAACATATATTTTTTTAATACGTTCATTTGCCATTTTTTCTGCTGCTTCTACTGCTTGGATTATTGCAGTCTCTGCAAGCTTAATATCCGTTATTCTACCAGCTTTGATACCATGAGCAATATTGTGCCCGATGCCAATAATTTCGATTTTTGTGCCTGAAATAATTCGCGCTACAAAGCAGACAATTTTGGAACTGCCAATATCAAGAATTCCTACTGTTGTATTCCGCTGCTTTACCATTTTTAAAGAATATATTTTTTACTATCTAGTTAAAACTTAACATAGATTTTCTCTGGGGTGAATCGCAAATCTATCATGCACTGAAAAGAAAGTACATTATTTTGTTGGATTAAATTTTTTAATCCTGCAATAGCGGCCTGATTATTTGATTCAGGGAGTTTTATGATCACACCGTTTTTAGTTTGGACATCCCATCTGCGATTTCCTAATCTTGTCAAACTTTCAATTGAAGAATATACCTCTTCAACTTCATATAACTCATCCAATACTGAAGAAAATTCTAAATTTGCTTTGTTACCTTGAACTTGAATATAGCCTTCAATTGGTTTTTCTATCTCTTCTAAAATATTTCCAGCTTCATCTATGAGAAAATACTTACCTTTGTTGGAATAAACAGCTTTAGGAGTACGCTCAGTTACATAAATATTCACTGCTGAAGGCAATCTTCTTTCTATAACTACGTTTTCTACCCAACTAAATTTTTCAATTTCAGATTTTATTTCTTCAAGGTTTAGATCATAGATATTTTCGCCTCTAGCAATACCACTAGCATCAACAATCTGATCTTCAGCAACTCTATCATTTCCCATAACGTTAACTTGCTGAACTTGTAAATTCATTCTGTGAAGAAGTTTATTTATTTCAGCTTGAGACTGTTCAACAATTCCGTATGGAAATAAAAACGCACCTACTACTACCAAACATCCAAGTGCGAACAACTTCTTTGTCCAACCAAGGCTTTCTTTCTTTTTTACCGCTTTTTGACCACGACTTTGTGGCTTATAACTATATGTTTTATTCCGTCCGTGATGTACGCGCATATTATGGCTTTATCTCACATTTAGCATCTTTGATTAGCATATCAACTAATTGCTCCATTGAGAAATTATTTTCTTTAATAATATCAGGAACGATAGAAGTGCTTGTTAAACCTGGATGCGTATTAATTTCCATGAAATATAATTTTCCGTCTCCATCCTTGTCATATCTAAAATCTGATCTTGAAATAGATCTGCATCCAAGAGACTTATGCGCAATTTCAGCGAACCTAAGTGATTCTTCATAAACATCCTGAGGAATTCTAGCTGGATAGATATGGTCAGATTGCCCAGGCGTATATTTCGCATCATAATCATTAAAACCGCCTTTAGGTATTATCTCAAGCGTACCCATAGCTTTATCGCCAATTACAGCAGTACTAAGTTCTATACCTGGTATGAACTTCTCTACCATTACTATATCACCATATTCCCACGTAGTTGGATCAATACCAACGTCTTTACCTTTTTCAACTAAGTGCACACCTATTGTCGAGCCTTGCTGAATTGGCTTAACAATATAAGGTCTAGGCATTAAGTCTTTTCCTTTTTGGGCGGCTTCTACCACATCTTTAATATGTGCAGTCATACCATCAATAATCCTAACGCCATTATGACCAACAATCTTTTTAGTCATGTCTTTATTTAAGCCAATTGCCGAAGCTAATACCCCAGAATGAGTATATGGAATTCCAAGCATTTCAAGAACAGCAGGTATAGTACCATCTTCGCCAAAAGTGCCATGCAAAACATTAATTACTACATCTGGCTTCAATTGAGTAAGAGTTTCCGCGACTTTACGACAAGGATCAACAACTGTGTACTTATAACCTAGATTATCCAATGCTTTACAGACATTAGTCCCTGAGGACTTAGACACCCTATTTTCCGCGGAAAGACCGCCCATCAATACTGCAATATGTTTTGTCATGATTCGCTTCTATACTAGACCTAGAAGCAATATATCATATATCACCACCTCATAGCAAAGGATAATGTTTAGTTTTACTCTTAAAGCCTTTTGCAACTAATTAAGCGCCAATAAAGAATGCTTGTTGCATTTTAGAGCGATCTTGATGCTTCATAAGGCTTTCGTTAAACCGATTAACTCGTCCATAGAGCATGCCCGTTAGCGCGTCTACTTTTGTCATCGATTCTTTTGTAATTTGACTTAAAAAAGGGGATACAATCTTAGTTAACTAGATTCCCACTTTCGTGGGAATGACAAGATACCTATGTCCAAATTACATTTTCTTGAATCGGAATAAATTCAAATTTCTCTTTTTTAGGTTTCCTACTTACTTTATAATTCAATTCTGTTGGAACATCACACCCAATATGGGTTATGTAAATTTTACTAAACTTACTTTTACTTAAAGCATCTAAGATATGGTCATCATTGTTAAAAGAAACTCCAAATACCAATAATTTACCATGAGTTTTTTTAAGCGTGCTATAGCAATGTTTAAAGTAAACTTCACTGTCTGAAGTACACGCATCTTTTTTAACATTATACCTATCTTCTAATATCAGGAATGGCTTCTTATACTCTTCATCATACAGATTATTGATTGAATGCGTTTCTTGAGATCCAAAGCTAAGTTTTCTTAGATTTTCATCTTTATCATGCTGAATAAACCAAGATCCATGCATAAAATACACTTTTTTAGCATTTGATTTATCTAGCTTGCACTTAATATATTCCTGCTTCAAGAAATCAGTACTAGGATCCTTGCCTTCATAGAAATTTTGAAGACAGCCATCTTTTTTACCGTCTCTCTTTGTAACAAAACCATCAAAGAAAATCTTTTTATATTTTAGTATTTCAAAATACATTATTGGATCATAGTTAAGAGTAAAAACTTTATTAAAAGTTTTTAAAAACTCATAGCAATTATAATCAAGCTTATTATAATATCCGTATAACTCTGACAAATTTGCATTAGGTTCTTTACCCATTGCCTTAAATAGATTGGCAACATAAAATTCTAGAATTTTCCTTACAATATTTCTTCTAATTTTTCCCAAATCTGATTCAGGACATTCTAGAGACTTATCTGGAAGAATTTCTTTCCAATATTTATGCAATGCCTCTTTCATATTCCACTTAAATGCATCTTTTAGCTTTGGATGCGACAATCCAAAGCCGTTGCCAATCAATACGTTTTTGATTTTCTCATCTTGTATAAATTTTCTAAACGCTTCTGCATTTTTCATATTTCCCCCAAAATATGAAACTAAGTAAAACCTACTTCACCAACCTTCTTAGGACGTAATGGAGGATGCCGCCATTGTTGATGTAATCAACTTCAACTTCAGTATCAACACGGCAAGTTAGCTCACATTCTTTGAGCAGTTTGCCATCGCGGTAAATTTTACATTTTGCAGTTTTAAGTGGCGCGATTTTATCGATACCTTCAATATCAATAGTCTCTGTCCCATTTAAACCTAAATCGCCACGGGTCATGCCATTCTTAAATTGCAATGGCACAATTCCCATACCAACTAAGTTAGAACGGTGAATACGCTCAAAGCTTTCAGCAATAACAGCCTTCACACCTTGAAGGTTCGGGCCTTTTGCCGCCCAGTCACGCGATGAGCCAGTACCATATTCTTTACCAGCAAAAATCACTGTTGGTGTTCCTGCATCAATATATTTCATTGCTGCATCGTAAATAGAGATGTTGTCACCCTGCCCTTTATACTTAGTCAGGCCACCCTCTGCACCGCCACACATTTCGTTTTTAATACGAACGTTGGCAAATGTTCCACGCATCATTACTTCGTGGTTACCACGGCGCGCACCATATGAGTTAAAATCTTTACGCTCAATTCCATGTTCGTTCAGATATTTCTCAGCAGGACCACCCTTACCAATCGAACCAGCAGGGCTGATGTGATCAGTCGTAATACTATCACCAAATATCGCAAGGATGTTTGCACCTTTAATATTTGCAGTACCCTCTGGGTCATGGCTCATATTATCGAAATAAGGCGGACGCTTAATATACGTACTAGAGCTATTCCAAGAGTAATTCATACCTTTTGGCGCAGCTAGTGATTGCCACTCTGCATCACCATCAAACACATCACCATATTTAGAAGTAAACATTTTGGAATTCACATTCGCTGCCACAGCACTTGCAATATCTGCATTGCTTGGCCAGATGTCTTTCAAGAACACATCTTTTCCGTCTTTACCTTTCCCTAATGGATCTTTTTCAAAATCAAAATTCACTGTTCCAGCCAAAGCATATGCCACACAAAGTGGTGGAGATGCTAAATAATTTGCACGAACGTTTGGATGAATCCTTCCTTCGAAATTTCTATTACCAGATAGAACCGAAGCAACTACAAGGTTTTTCTCACCAACTACTTTCTCAATTTCATCCATTAATGGGCCAGAGTTACCAATACATGTTGTGCAACCATACCCAACCAAATGGAACCCTAATTGATCTAAATCTTTTTGTAGATTTGCGCTTTCCAAATATTCTGAAACAACTTTTGAACCCGGAGCCAACGATGTTTTTACCCAAGGCTTCACTTTCAAACCTTTTTGAACTGCATTACGTGCAAGTAACCCAGCACCAATCATCACGCTTGGGTTTGATGTATTTGTACAGCTTGTAATTGCCGCAATTACCACATCACCATTTTTCAAATCAAAATCTTTTCCTGGAACTGGGAATTTTTTCCCAACATTTCCAGCATCTTTATTTAACAAAGGTAATGCATTTGCAAAGTTATCATTCATAGCAGAAAGTGTAACTTTATCTTGAGGACGTTTTGGCCCAGCTAAGCTTGGTTCTACTTTACTTAGATCAAGTTCTAATGTTGAGGTGAACTCATATTGAGCTGTGTCATCCCTCCACATTTGCTGCTCTTTTGCATAGGCTTTTACTAGCTCAATACACTCTTTTGAGCGACCTGACAGCTCTAGATATTTAATTGTTTCCTCATCCACTGGGAAGAAACCACATGTAGCACCATATTCAGGCGCCATATTGGCAATTGTCGATCTATCAGCAACTGGCAGATGTTTCAGGCCTTCGCCATAGAACTCAACAAATTTATTCACCACGCCTTTTTGACGTAACATTTGGGTAACTGTCAGAACTAAATCCGTTGCGGTCATTCCTTCTTTCAATTTTCCAGTTAGCTTAAAGCCTATGACTTCTGGAATCACCATGGTAATAGGCTGGCCAAGCATCGCTGCTTCCGCCTCAATACCACCTACACCCCAACCAAGGACTGAAAGACCATTCACCATTGTTGTATGGCTATCTGTTCCAACCAAAGTGTCTGGGTAGGCAAATGTTGTAGAACCATCAGTTCTTGTCCAAACAACTTGTGATAAAAACTCTAAGTTCACTTGGTGGCAAAATCCTGTCCCAGGTGGCACAACTCTAAAATTATTAAATGCGGTTTGTCCCCATTTTAAGAACTCATAACGCTCTTTATTACGCTTCATTTCTAAATTCACATTCGCTGAAAAAGCGTCTTTGTGTGCGTACTTATCTACTTGTACAGAGTGATCAATCACTAGATCAACTGGGATAAGCGGATTAATCTTCTTCGGATCCCCACCTAATTTCTTTGCCGCATCACGCATTGTAGCAAGATCTACAACAGCGGGAACACCAGTAAAATCCTGCATCAGAACGCGAGCTGGGTTGTAAGCGATTTCATGCTCTGATTTTTTATCTTTCATCCAGCCTTTTAAAGCCTCAATATCAGCTTTTTTCACAGCTTTACCATCTTCAAATCTTAGTAGATTTTCAAACAAAACTTTAAGAGAGTTTGGCATACGCTTGAGATCAACCCCAATACCCTTTGCGGCCTGATCTAGATTGAAATACGTATATTCTTTGCCATTAACTTTGATGGTCTTTTTAGATTTGAAACTATCAGCTTGCCCAAAGTGCATAAACTAAACCTCGTTTTGTATATAGTGGTTTAATTTGATCATAGCCCAGAAATCACCTTTTTTTCAAGGGGATAGTTTTATTTTTAGGGAATCCTACAGAACTTCAGACAATATTACAAACCCCTAGGGCTTGATTTGCTGCGATCTTTCTGCTTAGCAGTTAATTCTTTAATCATGGTTTTTTGATCTATTCTTGGTTTTGTCTCTGTAGGAATTGCCGCGCCAGCCTTTTTCTGAGCTGATATTTTCACTCTTGGCTTAATTGAGGCCCATACTTTACTCAACATTGACAAATGTTTTTTTGATACTTTCACTTTTGAGGTTTCAACTGCTTTAGATACCTCTGGAATCTTAAGTACTTTTCTTCTATGTGATATAAGCTCGTTGAGATTTCCTCTAAACGCCTTTGTTCCCTTACTTGTTTTAAACCACTGTATCGCTTTATTATCTTTAGAGCACACTTTAAACTTAGCTTCCAAATCTTGTCGCTTTATAGCTGGATCTCCTTTGATCATTTTATCGACATCCCTCTGTATCTCCATAATAGCAGCAGCTTGCTCCATTTGCTTGCAGCGTTGGTAATAAAAGTTTTCCAAATTTACTAACACTTGTCTAATGATTTTATCATCTTTAGCAGTGATTTTATCACCGCCTGCAGCATTATTAATTGCAATAAGCGAGTTCTCAATATGCTTTTTTAGCTTTGGATCACTTGTACTATTCCATAGATCATCAAATTTCTTTTTGGCTTCTCTAAATCCACTAAACCGATTTGCATAATATTTATCAGCAACTTCTTTAAATGCATTGATCATTTCATCTGATGGAATTAACCCTTCGTAATCTCTCCAAAACTTGGACGCACCTGGCGTAGGAAAACCCGCGACATTACTTCTATTAAAGAAATCTAGTATTTGATTCGATTTATTCCTAACCCCACCTCCTAAAGACCTAGGTGCGTTTAATAGATCATTAAAGGCATGGCCAAAATCAATTCTAGCAACGTGCGGCTTACCATCTGGCCCACTAAATCCTATTAAATTCCCTGGGTTCACATCATGATCACCATTAAATGCTGATATAGCTATAGCCTGCGCTATTTCTTTACGCAACCCAACATTAGCTTGATCATTCCCACCCAAATAAACCACACCTGGCTTTGGTTTCTCTGGCGCCTCTTCAAAGCTAACTTTTATATGCTTTCTTCCACCTCTATCACCTATATCATCAAGCGTACCCATGACGTTTTCAATATATCTAGAAGCAATAGAAATTTTCCCTTCATTTAACTCAATAGTAACTTCTGGGATAAATTCCAATCGACCTTCTTGGACTAACATATTGCGCGCAACGGTTGAAGATATAACTTCCCCAAAATTTTCTCGATCGGTTGAACCAGCTTTTAATCTTCTTTTTAATGCAGCGTCGAAAATAGTTGGCTTTACTTGATAGAATTTACCATCAGCTCTTTTAACCCTCTTACTTCCTGTGACACCACCAGTCGAAACTCCTTGTTCCTTATCTTTCGTCATACCAACTCCTTCTGTACCCTCTATTCAAGAGGCTACCAAAGAATTAGTTAACAAACGGTTAAAATGGATTGAAAATTTCACCAGATGCTAAACCAAGTTCAGCATAACACTGTGGACGTTTTAGCTATACGCTTAAGAACTAGCAACTCAAACCAACAATATCTTTGATCTCATTCATGCGCTTTTCAGCAATTGCATTAGCTTTTGCGGCGCCTTCCTTAGCGATTTTATGAACCTGTGACTTATCACTTGCAATAATATTAAACTCTTTTTGAATTGGAGCTAAACCTTGCGACACAACCTGAATTAGCTCTTCTTTGAATTGTGAATTAGTATAGCCGCTCACTTTTGCCGCTACTACTTCAACACTCTCACCTGTAAATGCAGAATAAATATTTATTAAATTTGCTATATCTGGACGCGCCTCAGCATCATAAGTAATACCAACTATTGCATCTGTTTTTGCCTTTTTAATTTTCTGCGCAATTGTATCAATGTCATCTACAAGATTGATTCTAGAATAATCTGACTCATCAGACTTACTCATTTTCTTAGTACCATCTCTCAAACTCATCACACGAGTAGCAACTTTATTATAAACAGCCAATGGCTCTTTAAAATAATCAACTTTATACTGGCGATTAAACGCCCCAGCAACATCTCTAGCAAGTTCCAAATGTTGGGTTTGATCTTCGCCTACAGGCACATGGGTTGTATCGTATAGTAAAATATCAGCCGCCATTAAAGTTGGGTATGCATAAAGGCCTAATCCAGCCTTTTCTCTATCCTTACCAGCCTTATCTTTAAATTGGGTCATACGGTTCAGCCAACCTAACGGCGTAGAACACCCGAGAATCCAACCTAATTCAGCATGATAACCAACCGCTGACTGGGTAAAAATGATGGATTTTTCAGGCGATATACCGCAAGCAATATACATCGCTAAGTTATTGATACATGCTTCTCGCAGCGCTTTGGGGTCTTGCGGAACGGTAATCGCATGTAAGTCAACTATACAATAGATACAATTACTATATTCTTCCTGCAACTTAACCCACTTAGTAATTGCTCCTAAATAGTTTCCTAAATGCAATTTGCCCGTTGGTTGAATTCCTGAAAAAACCGTTGCCATATATACTTATGAGTATTAGAATTAATCTGATTTAATAGGGCAATATTACTTTATTTTCCTACTACTTGCAACAAATTTATAAGATCTATGCCAACTAAAAAAACATTGTGGAACACAGAATCACTTAGAGAAGCTCTAGGATGTAATATTCCTGAAGGATTACAAATCACAGGTGTCTCTATAGATTCAAGGACAATTAAAAAAGGTCAGCTTTTCATAGCCATTAAAGGAGAGAAGCTAAACGGCAATGAATTTGCTGCCGCTGCTATCCAAAAAGGTGCTGTAGCCTGCATAGTGGATGAAATACATGAGTCTAGCAAAAAAGTTCAAGATCAACTAATCAAAGTCAATAATGCTTATGACGCACTAAAAAAACTAGCTGCATATTCAAGATCTAGAGTAAAAGGAAAAATCATTGGTATCACAGGAAGTGTTGGGAAAACAAGCACAAAAGAAATGCTCAAAATCGCTCTAGAACATCAAGGAAACATTCACGCAAGCGAGGGGAATTATAACAACCATTACGGTTTACCTTTGAGCCTAGCTAATATGCCGCAAGACACTGATTATGGTATTTTCGAAATGGGCATGACAGGACGTGGAGAAATATCATCCCTCTCACAACTAGCAAAGCCTAATATAGCCATTATCACAACCGTTGAAGCCGTTCATTTAGAATTTTTTACTTCTGTCGCTGGTATTGCCGCTGCAAAATCAGAAATATATGACGGCATGCAACCTGAAGAAGTAGCCATTATAAATCTTGATAACCCATATGCGCAAATAATGATTGAAAAAGCAAAAGCTAAAAAACTCAAAGTTGTTACTTTTGCAGAAGAAAACAAAGCAAATTATAGATTATTATCTTATAATATCCAAGGTGACTCCGCTAAAATAGTTGCAGAATGTAATGGTAGAGACATAGAGTATAAAATCAGCGCACTTGGCAAACACCTTGCCTTTAACTCTCTAGCAGTTCTTGCTGCTGTTAAAGAAAGTGGTGCGGAGCTTGAATATGGTGCTAATAACCTAAGACATTTCAAGGCTCAAAAAGGACGCGGAGCTGTTATTTTTGTTAAAAATAAAGAAGTTATAATAATTGATGATTCTTACAATGCTAGCCCTGCATCAATAAAAGCAGCGCTAGAAAACCTTAAGTTTTATAAAAACGATAATCATCGCGTTATAGTGATTTTAGGAAACATGGTTCAACTCGGTTCAGAGACAGAAGAAATGCATGCTGGCCTCTCAGAATTCATTCAAGTGCAGAATGTAGACAAAGTCTATACAGTCGGAAACCTGATGCAAAAACTATTTGAGAAACTTCCAGCAAACCTAAGGGGAGCCCATGCTGATAGCTCTGCAGAGATGCTAGAGATTATTGCAAATGACATAAAACCAGGTGATGTTTTGCTAATTAAAGGCTCAAATGCAATGAAGATGAATGTCATTGTAGAAAATTTAATAGATTAAATTTGTCAAAAACCCTTGAAAGAACTTTCATTTTAACGGTATATTTAAGTTATATATTTGTTATTTAAGTATTTCACCATGGTACAATTGTTACTGCCAAAAGATTCAAGGGTTACAAAAGGCAAAGTTCGAAACGAAGCATCTGGCAATAAAGTTAAAAAGTTCAATGTATATCGCTTTGACCCGGAAAAAGATGACAACCCTTGTGTAGATACATACCATGTTGACCAAGAAAAGTGTGGCCCAATGGTTTTGGATGCGCTACTTAAAATAAAAGATGAAGTTGATAGCAGCTTAACCTTTAGAAGATCTTGCAGAGAAGGAATTTGCGGTAGCTGCGCAATGAACATAGATGGCACCAACACCCTTGCTTGTATTAAATCTATTGATGAAGTAAAGGGCGACGTCAATATATATCCCCTTCCACATATGCCTGTGGTCAAAGATTTAGTACCAGATTTGACTCATTTTTATGCACAACTAAGATCTGTTACCCCTTGGCTACAGACAGATACCAAAGCAGCAGCTGGCAAAGAGAGGTTACAATCCCCAGAAGATAGGGAAAAACTAGACGGCTTATACGAATGCATCTTATGCGCTTGTTGCTCAACAAGCTGCCCAAGCTATTGGTGGAATGGTGATAGGTACCTAGGCCCTGCTATATTGCTTCAGGCATATAGATGGATAGTTGATAGTCGTGATGAATATACTGGGGAAAGATTAGATAATCTTGAAGACCCATTTAGACTTTATCGTTGCCATACCATCATGAATTGTGCTAAAACATGCCCTAAAGGACTAAACCCTGCAGCAGCAATTTCTGGAATCAAGAGATTGTTAGTTGAAAGGCAACAATAAGGACTGGCAATCATGTTTTTCAAAGTTAATACTATCTCGAAGATAGCAGCATTAGTTTGTCTGCCATTAATACTAGCTTCCTGTTCTTCCAAAGAAGAAAAAGTGGTAGAAAGCACTGATCCCAACACCTTATTTCAAGAAGGTATTACAGCTTTATCTAAAGATAAATACAACGATGCTATTACAAAATTTGAAACTCTAGAAAGAGAGCACCCTGCCTCTGATCTTGCTTCAGAAGCACAGATAAGACGCGCCTACTCGCAATATCTTGATGGAAATTACGTTTCATCTACATTGACCATTGAAGAATTTTTAAAACAGTACCCAAGTCATCAAAGCGCTGCATATATGTATTATTTGAGAGCTCTTTGTTACTATGACCAGATTGTAGACACTGGAAGGGATCAAGAATTAACTATAAAAGCGATTGAAGCACTCCGTGATTTAACTACCAGATATCCTGATTCAAAATATGCTAAAGATGCTCAATTTAAAATTGACTATTCATACAATAACCTAGCAGGGAAAGAAATGGATATTGGCAGGTTTTACCTCAGTAAAAAACAAATGATTGCCGCGCTTAATAGATTCAAAGTTGTAATAGATCAATATCAAACAACAATATTTGTTCCTGAAGCGTTATACAGAGTTACAGAAATTTACTTTGCATTAGGTGACAAACAACAAGCTCAGAAGTATGCTGCAGTTCTAGGTCATAATTACCCTAATAACGAGTGGTATCAAAAAGCATATGGGCTTATTGAGGATAATACATTTGAAGGTGAAACCCCTTGGTATAAAAAACCTATAAAAAGCATTTGGTAGTATATGAAAAACAATCTTGAACAAGTTTTTCCTCTTGATATTGGAGTGATTCACTTCATCGGTATCGGCGGCATCGGCATGAGTGGAATTGCAGAAATTTTGCATAATCTTGGATACAAAGTGCAAGGCTCTGACCCTTCTGATAACTATGTAGTTGATAGACTAGTAAAGCTGGGAATCAAAGTATTCAAAGTACATGCTGAAGATAACGTTAAGAATGCTAGCTTAATTGTAAAATCAACAGCAATCAAAGATACAAAT
>CAZVFD010000035.1:13181-15682 GCA_964625465.1 uncultured Candidatus Midichloriaceae bacterium
AGAATTAATGCGCTTCAAACACTCAATCGCTATTTCTGGAACGCATGGTAAAACTACAACCACATCTCTAGTAGCAAAATTATTTGAAACAGCAGGAAAAAACCCAACTGTTATCAATGGTGGAATCATCAATCAACATGGCACCAACGCCTACCTTGGAGATGGTGAATATTTAGTTGCAGAAGCCGATGAATCTGACGGAACATTTATAAAAGTACCAAGCTATGTCGCAGTAGTTACAAATATAGATCCAGAACATATGGATTACTATGGCACATTTGATAAGGTCAAAGAAGCTTATAAAACTTTCATTACCAACCTGCCATTTTATGGCTTTGGTGTAATGTGCTATGACCATCCAGTTGTAAGAGAAATAGGCTGTTCAATCACTGACCGCAGAGTTATCAGCTATGGAATTGAATCTGCAGATGTTGACTTCAGAGCTGTAAACATAGTTCCGACTGAAAAAGGATCAACATTCGATGTTGAAATCTCAAAGGACTACGCAAAAAGAAAAAACCTCAAGTATACATCTATTACCAACCTTACAATTGGCATTCATGGCAGACACAACGTACAAAATTCTCTATCAGCCATTGCAATAGGTGTGGAGAAAGGATTTGATAAAGAAATTATACGTACGGCATTTGAAAATTTTGGCGGAGTAAAAAGAAGATTCACATTAACTGGAGTTGTGAATGGTATATCAATAATTGATGATTACGCACATCACCCTGTAGAAATAAAAGCCACCCTTAGTACAGCACGTCACATTGCAAATCTGAGAGGGAGCAAAGTCATTGCTATAATGCAACCTCATAGATATACAAGACTTCATGATTTAATGGAAGAATTCGCAGCTGCTTTCTCTGATGCAAATAATGTTTTTATTGCAGATGTATATTCAGCAGGCGAAAGTCCAATCCCTAACGTATCTGCTGAAGAATTGATAAAAAAAATTAGAGCGCACGGAAATAAAAGTGTTGAGAAACTTGAATCACAAGAAATGTTACCAGAGATCATTAATAATCTTGCAAAAAACAATGATCTAGTAGTACTATTAGGTGCAGGGAACATTACAAAATGGGCATATGATTTACCTAAGCAAATTGAAGAAATTAGTAAAGCAGCATAAATTTTTTTACACAGCAACTGTTGCATTATCCATGCTTTCCCAGACAGATAACGCATTGGCATATTCTTTAGATGATGCACTTATTTCTGCTCATGAAAGCAATTATTCAATCCTTGCGGACTACGAGAGACAGCAATCTACTAAACTGGAAACCCCCAAAGCTTATACAGGCTTTTTGCCGACTGTTTCTGGCGCTATTTCAAACACCAAGACCGAACTAGAATCTCCTCAAGCTAGAGCAAATCAAACGAAAGAGAAGGTAAATGTTAGAACGCTGACGGTTAATCAACCAATATTTAAAGGCGGTGAAACCTTTGCAAATATCAAAATTGCAGAGAATTCAGTAGAGGCAGGCCAACACCAGTTTAAAGCTGTATCAAACGATATTTCTTTAAAAACTGTTAGTGCTTATGAAGGTGTTTTAAATACTCGTGATATATACGATCTGAATACTCATAATGAAACGGTGCTTGCCGAAAACCTAAAACTTACGCAAACAAAATTTAAACATGGCGAAGTAACAAAAACTGATGTTCTACAAGCAGAATCTCGTCACAGCACAGCAATAGCCGAAAAAGAGAGAGCTTATGGCGAAGCCAAGGCCGCAGAAGCATTATTTGTAAGAATTATAGGCGCTCAATTACCAGAATCACTGGATCCAATATCCTTAGAAAATGTTGCGCTACCAGAAACTTTTGAGGAGTTGCTTGAGATAGCTTTGAAAAACAATCCAAGTTTGCAATCTCGCAAATATAATGCCGAAGCTTCTAAGTATGGAATCACAAAAGCATATTCAGTAATAATGCCAAAAGTTTCTGCTTCTGCTCAGTATCGCAGATCAGACTTACCTAAAAACTCATCTAACACTACTGATAGCGATACCTATACTATTAACCTGAATGTACCAATTTTCCAAAGTGGCGCAGAGTACGCAGATATTTTCAAATCTCAGCATCAAGCTAAAAAAGATGAATATGACTATAAAGAAGTTGAGCGCCAGATAAGAGAAAATGCTGTAAGAGTATGGAACAATTATAAAGTTAGCCAAGCAGTAATAAAATCCTCTGAGGAAGCTATTCAAGCAGCTCAAAAAGCTTTAGATGGTGTAAGAGAAGAAGCAAAAGCTGGTACTAGAACCACTCTTGATATACTAAATGCTCAGCAAGAAGTGTTTACAACAAAAGTTAGAAAGCGCTCTGCCACAAAAGACTTGGTTGAATCTGTTTATTCTATTCTTCAGCTTATGGGATCACTCAATGCAATTGACATTGTAGAAACACCTAAGAAGTGATTTTGCGAAGACTTTTTGTGTCATCCTAGTGCTTGATCTGCTTTTAAGTTGGATCATCGGGTCAAGCCCGATGAT
>CAZVFD010000036.1:0-9465 GCA_964625465.1 uncultured Candidatus Midichloriaceae bacterium
TATTTTATAAGCATTATGGCAGGCTGTAGCTGCTTCTGAGAAGCCAGTGAGGATAAGTTTAAGTTTTCCAGTATACGATGATATGTCGCCTATAGCGTAAATATTGGTGGAATTGGTCAGCATAGTTGCTGGATCTACTGCTATATGGTTCTTATCGAGATTGAGACCCCAATTGGCAATTGGTCCTAATTCCATTTTTAAACCAAAAAATGGCAATAAAAAATCCGCATCAAGGGAACGTAAATTGTTATTTAGGTCAGTTACTTCAACTTGTTGTATTTCAGAGCCATTACCAACAATTTTATGGAGTTGGTAAGGAATCACTAATTCAATTTTTCCTAAGTTAGCCAACTCATGTAATTTATCAATGCTAGCTTGCATAGCACGAAATTTATCGCGTCGATGCACGACGTATATTTTTTGGGCTATTTCTGAAAGAGAAATTGCCCAATCTACAGCGGAGTCACCGCCGCCAGCAATTACTACTTTTTTGCCTCTAAACTTTTCTCTTGTGGAAACATTATAGAAAACCGATGTGCCTTCGTATTTTTCAATTTCTTCTAGGGGAGGGCGGTTAGGGCCAAATGCTCCGCAACCCGCAGCTATTATAATAACCTTCGCCTCAATTGTATTACCTAGTGATGTTTCTAAACGCCAAGTGCCAGATTCTGAAGATATTTTCTCGATTCTTTGATTTAAAAAATATTGTGGTGAAAATGGAGCAGCTTGCAGTTCGAGATTTTTGATTAGATCAATGCCAAGTATTTTAGGATAAGCAGGAATATCATATATTGGTTTTTCTGGATATAAAGCTGTACACTGGCCGCCAATAGAATCTAATGAATCAATTATTGCAGTCTTCATACCGAGCATCCCAGCTTGGAAAATTGTGAATAATCCAACTGGGCCCGCTCCAATTATTGCTATATCAGTTTTGTGCAAACTCTCTAACTCCTAAACCTGAGATATCAGATATATTAAAGAACTTAGTCATCTCATTGTAAAGCTCTCTTGTATCTAAATTGTTATGTCCTTTGTTAGGATATATAATTAATCTCTTTGGTTCTTGAGCTTTATCAATTAGTTGCTCAGAGTGAGAATGTGGAATTATATCATCTTCTGTGCCATGTACGATTAGTACTGGAGAGTTTATTTGATCTATAAACTCAAGATTTTTATAATTATCTTTTATTAGCATTTTAACAGGTAAATACCAGTAAATTTCTTGAGCTCTATCAGCTATAGATGTGTAAGGAGTTATTAAAAACACGCCTTTAAATTTATTTTCTGTAGCCATTTTAACTGCAAGGCCGCTTCCTAAAGATTCACCGATTATTATTGTATCTTCTGTGTTAAACCCAAGCTGCTTTAAAAATTCGATACTGGTTCTTGCATCGTTATAAAGTCCTTCTTCTGACTGCTCACCTTCACTTTTACCGAAGCCTCTCCATGAAATTGCGATTAAACCGTATCCCATGTCAATTAGCTCTTTGTATTTGAGTTCTCTTTTCCCAAGGTGTCCAGAGTTACCATGTAAGTAAATAACCATTGGCATTCCTTGTTTCGAAGGTAGATGATACCATGTGTGGATCTTTACACCATCTTTCGTGGTCAGCATTGTTTCTTGGGTGGCACCAAGATTATATTCGTTTAATTCTTTTACAGCCTTATCAGGAAAATACATTAAAGACCTTTGACTAAGGCCGATATAAGCTATTACTCCTAAGTAGCAAACAACAAATAGTACTAACAGTTTTTTTAGAGCTTTTCTCATAATGTTTTTATTAGTTAATTTTATGCGTACTCTATCAAAATTGAACGCCTTGTACAACAGATATAAATAATCGGCGTTTAAGTGAAATTATTTGCCCTAAGTAATTGACTCTAAGTTAGGTATTACTATACTCTGTGGTATAGAGAATATAAAAAATTACTACGATGACAAAAGATAATTCAGCACTTCATAACTCCGATGAGTTGACCGAAGAAGGTAAAAATAGGAGAGATTTTATAGTGGACACATCCATAGGTGTGGCTTGTGTAGGTGCTGTTGCTGGTGCTGTCCCATTTGTTAGTTCATTGGCTCCATCTGCCGATGTGTTGGCTGTTGGTTCCACCGAGGTTGATTTAACTAAAATTAAAGAAGGTGAAACAATCACTGTGATGTGGCGTGGTAATCCTGTCTTCATTAAACACAGGACGAAGGCTGAAATTGAGTCAGCACAAACTGTCAATATGAGTGAATTGAAAGATCCACAAGTTGATGAAGAAAGAGTGAAAAAAGGAAAAGAGCAGTGGTTAGTATCATTAGGGGTGTGCACCCATTTGGGTTGTGTTCCGTTAAGTGGTAAAGGTGAGTATAAAGGATGGCTATGTCCGTGCCATGGATCGCACTACGATACTTCTGCAAGGATCAGAAAAGGCCCAGCACCTTTGAATTTGCCTATTCCTCCATATGAATTTTTAAGTGATACAAAAATTAAGATTGGTTAAATTTATGAAATCTCAAAATAAAATTGTGAATAACGTTGTTGATTGGATTGAGTATAGACTGCCAATTTTTAGTTTTATGAAGCATTCAGCTGAATACCAAGCTCCGAAAAACCTCAGCTATGCTTGGAATTTTGGGTCGCTACTTGGGATCGCGCTTATATTGCAAATTCTAACAGGATTAGTATTAGCAATGCAATATACGCCTCATGCGTATATGGCATTTGATAGTGTTGAGAGAATAATGAGAGACGTTAATTATGGGTGGTTGCTACGATATATGCACGCTGTAGGAGCCTCAATGTTTTTCATTGTTGTGTATTTGCATATGGCCAGAAGTTTATTCTATGGTTCATATAAATCACCGCGAGAGCTGATTTGGTTTTTTGGCATTATAATTTTCATTACCATGATGGCTACAGCCTTTATGGGATATGTTTTGCCATGGGGGCAAATGAGTTTTTGGGGCGCAAAAGTGATTACGAATTTATTCTCTGCTGTTCCGTTTGTTGGCGAAGATATCGTAATTTGGCTGTGGGGTGGTTATTCAGTAGATAACCCTACTTTAAACAGATTCTTCGTACTACATTTCTTGTTACCATTTGTGATTTTTGCTTTGGTACTAGTACATGTTATAGCGCTGCATGTGCATGGTTCTGGTAATCCTACTGGCGTAGAGGTGAAGAGTGAGAAAGATACGATTCCGTTCCACCCATATTACACTGTGAAAGATTTCTTCGGGTTTGGGATTTTCTTCTTAGTATATTTTTACTTTGTGTTTTTTGCTCCTAATGTTTTAGGACATCCAGACAATTACATAGAAGCAAATCCGCAAGTGACACCTCCGCACATTGTGCCAGAGTGGTATTTCTTACCATTCTATGCGATTTTGCGTTCTATACCTGATAAGCTAGGTGGAGTTATTGCTATGTTTGGCGCACTACTTATATTATTCGCTTTGCCATGGCTTGATAAATCACCAGTGAAAAGTGGACACTACCGTCCGTTATTTAAAAAGTTTACAGCGCTATTCTTTGTATCTTTTGTGATATTGGGCTATATAGGTGGGCAAGCTCCCGAAGAGCCTTATTTAACAATAGGAAGGATTGCAACTTTTTGGTACTTTGCGCATTTCTTATTGATATTGCCTTGGCTTTCGAAGAAGGAAGTGCCTTTGAAGCAACCAGATTCAATAGACGAGCATTATAAAAAGTCGAAGCACTAATTGATGCAAATAGATTTTAAAGATTTCTTATTGCAAATATCGCCTCTATATCTGCTAGTAGTGCTGGGTTTTGTTGCTGGGAAATATTGTAAGGTAGATAGGAAATCAATCGCGTCGCTTTTATTTTACACTATAATACCAGTGATATTCTTTGAGTTTGCAATTAAGACGAAATATAAAAGTAGCGATTTGCTTCTGCCTTTTATTTTCTATGGCTTTAGTTTTATTCAAAGTTTTTCATATTATTTTCTATCCAAGAGAATATGGAAACATGACTCAAGGCCAAATATCATAGGCTTTTCCGCAGGTACTGGAAACACGGGATATTTTGGTTTGCCCATAGTTCTGTTGTTGTTTGATGAGCAGGTAGTTGGTGTTTATATGCTTATGAATATTGGCTTATCAATCTATGATTATACTCTTGGTGCTTACCTAATGGCTAAGAGTAAATATACGTCCAGACAGGCTCTTATACAGGTTTCAAGGTTGCCGATGCTTTATGCCTTTGCTGCAGGTTTAATTTGCAATAATTTTGATGTGCAAGTCCCAAGCTTCTTTAATCAATTGTTTGCAAGTATTAGGGGAAGCTATATTGCTCTGGGCATGATGATGATAGGGCTTGGGCTGTCGACAGTTCAGAAGTTTCATATCAATTGGAAGTTTTTAAGTGTGTTACTGTCTGCTAGATTTATATCTGCGCCATTGCTTTTATTGATTATGGTTTATATCGATCAAAATTACACCCACCTTTATAGTGACCAGATCCACTTGGCTATGTTGATTATTGGCTTTGTTCCCCCTGCTGCGAATACTGTGGTTTTTGCCACAATACACAATTGCCACCCTGAGGACACTGCTACAGCGGTGCTGATTGGGACTGTTTTGGCAATGTTCTACCTTCCAGCCGCAATATCGCTGATTTTTTGATTCATAAAATTTCTAGGTAAAGAGATCGCTGATATTGTTAAAACTCAAGAAGGCAATTCTTTAGTGATGTTCGTGGAAATAAAACTTGAAACCTATTTGATGATAAAAAGTTACCATGTCATTCCCACGAAAGTGGGAATCTAGTTTTTAAAAGTCTGGGTCCCAGATGCCTTGCGGATTGTAAAAGTTAAAATATTCGATGACAGCGCGTTCACCTTTCTGTCATGCTGAACTTGGTTCAGCATCTAGTTCAAGATAGATCCTAGAGACTTCTAGCTATAAATAAACCTTGAAACCACTTCAGCTGCTAGTTGAGAAGGTAGTTTGTCAGCTTCTCCTTTAAATTTAGATGAGACTTCTTGAAAAGCATCTAGTTGTTTTGCGCGCGCAGAATTATCTTTCAATAACTTTAATATAGCATCAGCCAAGTTTTGAGGAGTGCAATTTTTTTGAATGAATTCTGGTATCACTTCTCTGTTTAAAATAATATTAATCAGCGAAGCATATTTGACTTTAATTTTATTTTTTAAATATAAGTAGGTGAGGGCGTTCATTCTATATCCAACTACTGTTGGAATATTATAACTAATCATCTCTACAGAAGATGTTCCAGATTTGACTAATGCAACATCACTTGCTGTTATCAGTTCTTTTTTTGCATCTGGATTTGATGAAATAATTACACCTTTTGCTTTATAAGAGATAAGCTTTTCAAAGTTGCGATGTGTAGGGATAAATACCTTTGCATTTACATCTTGTTTAACTAAATCTACTGCTTTTATAAAACACTCTAGGTGCTTCTCAATTTCACCCTTGCGACTTCCAGGCATAATTGTGATGAGTTTTTCTGTATCCTTAATTCCGTATTTCTTTCTGATGGCTGAAATCGGCAGCGACGATTTTAGATCTTGCTCGATAATTGGGTGTCCAACATATGTACATGGCACATGATTTTCAAAATACTGTTTTTCGATTGGTAAAATCATCAGTAAGTGATCAAATAATTTTGCCACTTTAAATACTCGCTCTGGCTTGTATGCCCAAACAGATGGTGCTACGTAATGTATGATCTTAATTTTGTTGCCGAATAATAGTCTAACTTTATTGACAATTCTGAAATTAAACCCTGGAGAATCAATTGTTATTATTATTTGAGGTTTGAATTCAATAATGCTTCTTATCGTTTGTTTCAATCTATTGATTATCCTAGGAATGGCTGGAATAACCTCTAAAAAACCCATGATTGATAAGTCGTGCATGGGAAAAATATTATTTAAGCCTTCGTTAATCATATTATCGCCACCAACTCCGCGAAATTCCAGGTTGGGATTCATCTGGCTTAGAGCTTTAATGAGTTTGCCACCAATCACGTCACCAGAAGGCTCGCCAGCAATAATAAATATTCTATGTTTATTGGTGTTCATTTTTACTGTTAAATTTCTTAATTTTCATGAAAACTGTGTTGTCAAATTCTGTTGGCACCATGGTTTTTTGAGTAAGCCAACTGTAAATGTCGACATCATTGACTTCTAGTAATGTTTCGTAGTCACGCAATTCTGTTTCAGATAGATTTTCTAACTCAGATTGAGCAAATTCACCTAGTAAAATATCCGTTTCTTTGCATCCACGGTGAACGCTGCGGTATAGTAGGCGTTTTTTTAGATTTAAATCACTCATATTATTAAAAAATCCTATTGATATATGTTGCGATGCAATATAACCTTTAATGTATACAACAACTTAAAGCAATATTATGAATATGGCAATTTTTAAAGCAAAAAACCAGACACCTGCGAATGCACCTCAGAGTGCTAAACTGTTTATTGGTGACTCTAAAACGCCGATAGAATTGCCTATAATGCAAGGAACAGTTGGGCCTGCTGTAATTGATGTGACCAAGCTTTATGATGCTAGTGGAATGTTTACATATGACCCTGGTTTTATGTCCACTGCTTCTTGTAATTCTGCAATAACATATATTGACGGTGAAGAGGGCGTTTTAATGCACAGAGGCTATTCAATAGCAGATCTTGCAGAAAATAGCGATTACATGGAGGTTTGTCATCTGTTGTTGTATGGAGAATTACCTAATAAATCCCAAAAAGAAGCTTTTATAGCGAAGATTAAAAAACACACAATGATACATGAGCAATTGCAGTTCCTGTTTAGGGGCTTCCCAAGAAGTGCGCACCCTATGGCTGTGATGGTTGGTACAGTAAGCTCTCTTGCGGCTTTTTATCATGATAGTTTAGATATTCGTGATAAAGCGCAGCGTGAAGATGCTGCTATAAAATTAATTGCTAAAATTCCAACGCTAGCAGCAATGAGCTATAAATATTCTATAGGCCAACCAATGGTGTATCCAGATAATACTTTGGACTATAGTGCGAATTTTTTAAAGATGATGTTTGGTGTGCCGAGCGAGCAGTATAAAGTTGATCCAGTATTGGCTGGAGCAATAGATAAACTTCTTATCCTTCATGCGGATCATGAGCAAAATGCTTCAACATCGACTGTGCGATTGGCTGGTTCGTCTGGGGCAAATCCATATGCTGTTATTGGAGCGGGTATTTCCTCTCTTTGGGGGCCTGCACATGGTGGAGCTAATGAAGCGGTATTAAATATGCTAAGTGAAATTGGAACAGTAGATCGCATTCAGATGTTTGTAAATAAAGCTAAAGATAAAAATGATCCATTCAGATTAATGGGATTCGGACATAGGGTTTACAAAAATTATGATCCACGCGCTTCTGTTCTCAAAAAATCATGTCAAGAAGTGTTGAAGAAGTTAAATATTAAAGATGACCCATTACTAGAAATCGCTCAAGAACTAGAGGCGATTGCTTTACGCGACCCATACTTCGTCGAGAAGAAATTATATCCAAATGTGGATTTCTATTCAGGCATTATATATCGCGCGCTTGGTATTCCAACTCAAATGTTTACGGTAATGTTTGCAATTGGGCGTGCGGCTGGCTGGGTTGCTCAGTGGAAGGAGATGATTGAGGATCCTAAGCAAAAAATTGGTCGTCCACGTCAACTTTACGTTGGTGAAGCTAATCGTAAATTTGTGCCACTTAATAAAAGAAAATAATACGTCGTTTATCGGTGGAGATGTCTAGGTTATGGCGTTGTTTAATCAGTGCTTGCAAATATTACGAAACTATCCTAATTTGATAAAGAATTAAAATTTCAGGTTAAACTATGCTAGCAAAAGTTCTTGGGATGTTTTCATCCGACATGGCTATAGATTTAGGTACAGCAAATACTTTGGTATATGTTTCAGGCAAAGGTATTGTTCTTAATGAACCATCAGTGGTTGCATTATTGAATGACAAGGGAACAATGGTGCCTTATGCGTTTGGAAATCAAGCCAAAATGATGTTGGGTCGTACTCCAGCAGAAATTCAAGCTATAAGACCTCTTAAAGATGGCGTTATTGCTGACTTTAAAGGTGCAGAAGAAATGATTAAATATTTCATTCATACTGTCCATAATAAGCGTACGTTCTTTGCTAGACCTTTAGTGATTGTTTGTGTCCCTTCTGGTTCAACCCCAGTTGAAAGAAGAGCAATTCAGGATGCAGTAGAAAGTGCTGGTGCTAGAGAAGTATATTTAATTGAAGAGCCAATGGCAGCAGCTATTGGTGCAAATTTGCCAGTTACAGAACCAACAGGTTCAATGATTGTTGATATCGGTGGTGGAACAACAGAAGTTGCGGTGTTGTCTCTAGGTGGTATTGTTTATGCAAGATCTGTTAGGGTTGGTGGCGATAGTATGGATGAAGCAATCATTCACTATATTCGCAAGCACCATAATTTATTAATTGGTGAATCAACAGCTGAAATTATCAAAAAAGAAATCGGTGCTGCGTGTGCTCCAGATAATAGGCCTAGATCTATGGAAATCAAAGGTCGTGATTTGGTTAATGGGGTGCCGAAAGAAATGTCGTTCAATGAAGCTCAAGTAGCCGAAAGCTTGACAGATCCTGTTAACTCAATTGTAACAGCCGTTAAAAATGTTTTAGAATCTGCTCCGCCAGAATTATCATCAGACATTGTTGACCGTGGAATTGTTATGACAGGCGGTGGTGCTCTCTTGAAAAATCTTGATAAGGTTTTATCCGATGCAACAGGACTACCAGTGTTTGTTGCTGAAGAGCCACTATCTTGTGTAGCTCTTGGAACAGGTAAAGTTCTTGAAAATTTCGAAGAATTGAGACACGTGTTGTTTAGACAGGATTAATTTGCCACACCCAAAATAGAATGTTGATTAGGACTTACACGAAATATATCATTCAGCAAGTGAATGCCTATTTCTTTTCAGTTCTTTTTATCCTCATAGCTATGGTTTGGTTGACTCAATCGCTTAGACTTATTGATTTGATAACTAATAAAGGTATTGATATCTTCAGTTTCTTGAAGATAACCGCAATGCTAATAACGCCGTTGTCCTATATAATCATTCCAATCGCTATGTTGATTTCTACGATAATGCTTGCCAGTAAGTTATCGCATGATAGAGAGTTGGTTGTATTAAGAAATGCTGGACTTAGCAACTTTCAAATAGCCAAACCAATTATAATTTATGCTACTCTTATAACAATTTTAAATTACTCTATATCACTTTATTTTTTGCCTAAGAGTTACAGGGAATATAAAGATATGCAGGAAGTCTTTAAGAATAAGTACTTGTCTTTATTTTTAGAGGAAGGTGTTTTTAATACTCAGATTAATAATATAACAGTCTACATTGATGAAAAGCTAAGTGATACAGAGTTCAAAGGTATATTTATCTATGATAACAGAAATTCAGAGAAGCCC
>CAZVFD010000036.1:9475-14634 GCA_964625465.1 uncultured Candidatus Midichloriaceae bacterium
GCTTGATTAGAAGAACAACTTCGGGTCCAGAATTTGTGTTAAATCAAGGTTCTCAACAAGAAGAGAATAAGAAGACTGGTAATATTTCATTAGTTTTTTTTGATAACTATAGATTTAATCTTTCTCTATTTACAGAATCATCACTAATCAGAAGTTATGACGTTAATGAATTATTTGTTCATCAGTTATTTAAAGCAGAAAATGTAAGTGATAGTGTGAAGCAAGAATATCTTGTAAATGCTAATCAACGAGTTATTTGGCCAATATACACATTGGTTTTGGCAATTCTAGCTTTGGGGATGATGTTATCAGGATATTATTCGAGAAGAAATCAGCTCATAAAAAACGTTGTGACGGCGGGTGTGTGTAGTTTTGTCGCTAGCATTTAATAACTTAGCACTTAAGAATTTTGCTATGACGCCGCTAATATATCTAAATTGTTTGGTTTTTTTAGGATTTGGAATAGCTGCCCTTAGAAGGCATAACTCTATTGGCTTTATAGTCTGGCTAGAGCAAGCTATGCAAAGAGGACTGTCTCTGAGAAATTTCCTAAGATTAAGGATTGGAAAGTCGTGATTGCGACAATTATTCGATTAACGTTCTCTGCCGCTTTTTATTCCAGCTTTAGAAAGTTGTTCTACAAAACTAAATCTGTGTGATTCTATATTTTCTAGATCTTTGGAGTTAAAGTATTTGGCGAATTCTTTTCCTTCATGCTGCATAGCTTCTTTAATGCCGTAACGCATAACGTTGTTCATGAAGTTTTCTAAAGCTGTTTCTCCTGCTATTCTATTTGGATTGAGCATTTTATAGATCTCATAGATCATCATTCTATGAATATGCTCTTTTTGCTCTTTAGACATTTCTTCGTATTCTAGCAGTTCTTCCTCTTCCTTCTCTTTTTTTTCTTTGCCTAAATCAATGCCTAAATATCTAAGCAGCATGGCTATTAGCTCAGCATCAATACTAGGGTTGTCGATATTTAGAATTAGATATTCTAGCAAGACAAACATTAGGTGTTTACTTTGCTCAAGTGACTTTAGTTCTTGAGCATTGTTTGATGAAATTGCTTTCTTTAGTTTCTCGGCAATTGCTAGTAACTCTGCCAAATCTTTAGCAGGAAGCCTACTCACTCTTTTTGAATATTTATCGGTAAATTTATTTTGTTGATCTGTCGTCATAAATTGCTTCAAAGATTTTGCAAATAAGTTAGACTAAATTTTATAATATCTACAATTGTTTTTTTATGACTAAAAAGGTTGCGGTGATTTTGGCTGGGTGTGGGCATCAAGATGGTGCCGAAATAAGAGAGGCAGTAATTACTTTGCTTGAATTGGACAAACTTAGTGCTGATGTTACTATATTCGCGCCAAATACTTTGCAGCATCATGTTCTCAATCACGTTACTGGTGAAGAGATGCAGGAAAAAAGAAATGTGATGGTTGAAGCTGCAAGAATTGCGCGCGGTGCAATTAAGGATATTACAACTTTAGATCCAAAAAAC
Source organism: uncultured Candidatus Midichloriaceae bacterium (assembly GCA_964625465.1). Lineage (GTDB taxonomy): Bacteria > Pseudomonadota > Alphaproteobacteria > Rickettsiales > Midichloriaceae > CAZLFQ01. Next base: position 10,980 of record CAZVFD010000036.1, read on the forward strand.
TTTGATGCACTGGTTATGCCAGGTGGATTTGGCGTTGCGAAGAATTTATCTGATATTGCGTTTAAAGGGGAGAAAGGTAGTATCGTTCCAGAGGTGAAAAATATTATAAGGAAGTTTTTGGAGCTGAAAAAACCCATAGGGGCGATATGCATATCCCCAGCCATAGTTGCGGCCGCCCTTGAGGGATATGCTGTCCCAAAATTAACGCTGGGAGAAATGAACCCATTATTAAAAGGTTTCGGAGCAAATGAAGAAGTCTGTACTACTACTGAAATTTGTGTTGATAATGATAATAGGATAATTAGTACGCCTGCGTATATGTATAAAGATAGAATAGCAAATGTTGCAGTTGGAATTGAAAAACTAGTAAAAAAAGTTATGGAGATCGCATGAAAAAATTTTTGCTCCCACTAATATTGATATCTAGCCTTGCACTCGCAGATGATGAAGTTATGGTTTCAAGTTGCGAAATTACTCCAACTATTTGGGAATTAAAATCTCCACCAGAAGTGGTGAAAAATAATAATCTAAGAAGAAAAGTTGGTTCATCTGAATTTGCTAAGGGTGATTTTATTACCATTGAGGGTAGGGTAACTGACATCAACTGTGTGCCAATCGAAGGAGTTGTTGTCGAGATTTGGCAGGCAAATAGTCTTGGAGTGAATCAACATGATGCTGGGGTTTATGATAAGATTGATGAAAATTTTGAGAGTACAGGGACTGCTGTTACAGATAATTTAGGTAATTATAAGTTTCTGTCGATTTTCCCAGCGCCCTCAGCAGGTAAGCGTGCGCCGCATATAAATTTTAGATTAAAGCATAAAGATTTTATGCCTATTGAAACAGAGATGTTCTTTGAAAATCAACATGCTAATGGCTATGATATTAACTTAATGAAGCAAGTAGATATGAACAAACGTCATTTACTTGTTGCAAAGGGCGAAAAAATCAATAAAGATATATCAGAAGAAGGTATCAAATATCGATTTGATATTACTTTGGAAGGTAAAAGTAAATATAAAACTTATTAATAACTATAAAGGAGTTATACAATGAATAAATTATCTACAGCTGCTATCGCTTTAGCTTTAGCACTTGGAGCTTCTGCAGCAGTTGCTGCTGAACAAAAAGGTCACAGCCATTCTGCTACTGAGTCTGCTACAGCTGCTGCTGAGCAAGGTCAACAAGGTGGTGCTGCTGCTGGTCAAGCTACAGAACAAGCTGCTACAAAAAAAGGTGGCAAAGGTGCTGCAAAAGCTACAGAGCAAGCTAAAGCTGGTGAAACAGGTGCTGCTGCTGGTTCAGAAGGAGCTAAACACTAAGATTTTTAGTTGTTTTACACTAAAAAAGACGGAAGCTTAATTGTTTCCGTCTTTTTTTGAATACAAGCTGAGCGATGTTTAATAAGTCTAATAGCTACTTGTAGATCAAATATTTAGGGAGTATAATTATATTATAGTTAGGATTTGGTAGTGTTTATGAGCTGTGCTCGCAAAAACGGTGGTTATACATTGGTTGCTGTCTCAATTATAGTGTTAGTTGCATCGTTGTTGATAACATCGCAGGTTGGAACAAGTACTTCAGTTGAAAGAGTTAATCAGCTTAAAATCACCCAAGATGCATTGAATGAAATCGAAAATGCAATTAATGTCTTTTATAGGCAGAATGGCTATATACCATGTCCTGCAAGCAGAATAGACGCAATCAATACTGCGTCGTTTGGCCTTTCAACAAACTGCGCAACTGTAGGTGACTCGCTTCCAGCATATAAGGAGATAGGTATTGGTGTCGACAGAGTAAGGATTGGTGTGGTTCCTACAAAATCACTGAGCATATCAGATAAGTATGCGTTGGATGGGTGGGGCAATAGAATTACTTATGCTGTGATTACTGATTTAGCTACTTCAAGTGTTTTATTTACTGGGTATATTAGTGCTACCACAAGAGTAATTAATGTTCAGGATGCTGCTGCAGCAATTAATCCTACATCTCCAAATCACACTGCATACGCTTTAGTTTCGCATGGTAGGGATGGTTCAGGAGCAAGAAACTTTTTAGGTACATCAGCTCCAGCAGCTTGTTTGGTAAATCAAGATAATGAAAATTGTGATGATGACGCTGTATTTAGATTCCAGCCTCAGAATGAAGCAGTTGGAACGGCTTCTTACTTTGATGACTTAGTAAGGTGGAAAACAATTTCTGGTGTTAAGAATATTCAAATTGTTTCTAGTGGTGGGGCTGTTGCTACGAACGGAATTGCGGGATTGAAGGTAGCCACATTTAATACAGGGGCATTTAACGGTGATACTTCAGTAGCTGGTTGTGGTACCAACTGTAAGGTGGAGGGTACTTGGGCGCCGACACTTGCAAGTTCAAACCCAAGTATTTCAGGAATTACTGTGTTTGCAGACAGAATAACAGCACCCGCAGGACGATATATAATGAGAATGTCTACTCCATTTTGCGGTGTGGGTAGAGGCGTGGGGTTGATGTACTATCCTGGTTCGCCAATAAATCAGATTGGAAGACACTTTGTATCTTACTCATATGAGAATACAGTTACGGGAACTCATAGGTGTAGTAGAAGTACCGCAATAGCTTATTTTACCCATGATGGTGTGCAGGAAATTAGGTTTGGTAGATATATGGACAATCTTACACCTAATGCGGCGACATATCACTTTGGTATAAGTTATCAATTTAATCCTTTAGTAAGTAATAACACCAACTATTTCCCTGAATATGAGTATGTTCAGGTAGAGTTATGGCAGTTAGATTGAGGAATATATGAAAAAAATATCGCTTTTAAAAAATAGATTTTTGGGCTTTACGTTGGTTGAGACTGCTGCAGTGATAGTGATTTTATCAATTATGCTAACTAGTTTCCTCTTGGTTTTCTCTTCTAGCTCCAATGAAGTAGCTATTAATTCTACAACAGAAAAATTACAAAGAATTGACGCAGCTATAAATGCATATTTTAACCAAAAAGGATTTCTTCCTTGTGCAGCGAGTAAGAACGCTGCTTTATCAAGTGCTTCGTTTGGTGTAGCAACAAACTGTGCAACTGTAGGCTCTTCAGCTCCAGCTTACTTTGAATCAGGTGCAAGTGCAGATAGAATTAGGATAGGTGCGGTGCCTACACGAGAATTGAATATACCTGACGAATATGCTTTTGATGGGTGGAATAACAGAATTACGTATGTAGTAGCTGCTGATTTGGCGCAAAGTAGTGCTCTATATAATGCTCATACTTCAGCAACCACAGGTATGACAATAAGAGATGCGTCTACTAATGCTTTACATTCGTCTAGTCCAACGTTTGTTAGTTATGCCTTGATTTCTCATGGAAAAGACGGAGGAGGAGCTACTAACTATATTGGTGACCAAATTCCTGTTGCATGTTCTGGAACGAGAAATGATGGTGAAAATTGTAATAATGATTCGATATTTAGAGATCAATTTGTTGATTTTAATTCAGCGGCATATTTCGATGATCAAATTATATGGAGAACAAAATCTCAACTAAATCTATATTCACTTAATCCGACTGCGGGTGTCACATCAGCTCCCGACGTAAAATATGGATTGTGGGTTTTTTCTACTAGTGGAGCGACCAATCAGCCTAAGTGGGTGACGGGTTGGGATCTAAGACAAG
>CAZVFD010000037.1:0-12887 GCA_964625465.1 uncultured Candidatus Midichloriaceae bacterium
GATAAGCACGACCATAAAGATCATGATCACAAACATCATGAGCACGGTACAGGAGGCTCTTGTGGCAGTGGTTCAAATGGCGGTTGTGTGTCTGAGATTTCCCAAGAACAACATTCTGGTGTGGTGCCTAGTGTCAAAATTATAGGCACAAACCTTTCTGAAAGCTTATATGGCTCTGGGCAAAGTGAATACTTTGATGGTAAAGCTGGCGATGATGTAATTTACGCAGAAGGCGGTGACGACGTAGTAGATGCTGGCGATGGTAATGATATAGTTTATGGAAAAGAAGGTGATGATAAATTAGACGGTGGTGCTGGTAATGATCAACTTCATGGAAATGAAGGTAATGATCTTTTAGATGGTGGTACAGGTAATGATCTAATATTTGGCGGCGAAGGAAATGATAAAGTAATTGGTGGTGACGGTGATGACCAACTATATGGTCAAAGCGGCGACGATATTATTGATGGTGGTAATGGTGCTGACCTGATATTTGCTGGTACAGGCAATGATAAAGTTAATGGTGGTGCTGGTGATGATAAAATCTGGGGCGATGATTATGCAGATTCAGCTTTCATACCTGCATCAGGAAATTTAGTCATTAACCATAGTTTTGAAGATGTGGTAATAAACGATCATAGTGGACGCTGGGAAGTGTTTGCAAACGGTATTGATGGCTGGAGAGTTACATCTGGCCCAGGCATGGAAGTACAAGTTGGTGATACAGACGGTGTGAGCGCTTCAGATGGGGATCATAAAGTGGAATTAGACAGTGATAATGGTGGTGCTAATAATAACAGTAGTATTGGCCAAGACTTGGCTACAAAAGGGCCTCACACATTTAAATTAGAATTTGATTACAGTCCAAGACCTGGAATACCTGCAGAAAGTAATGGTATACAAGTTCTGTGGAATGGAACTGTCATAGCAACTCTATCAGGTGCTACTGGTGGTTGGAATACTTATTCATATGATGTAGTTGGCTCTAGTGGATCGACATCTCTGTTAGAATTCAAAGCAATTGGTACCAGCGACTACATGGGTGGCTTAATCGATAACATTAAAGTTGAATTAAAATCTTTGAATTACGAATTCTTGGATCAACATATGGTTGGCGGAAATGATGTTATTTGTGCTGGCGATGGTAATGATCAAGTGTTTGCAATGTTCGGCAATGATACAATCGATGCTGGTAAAGGAAATGATATTGTATACGCTGGTGCTGGCGACGATAAAGTTGTGGGTGGTGATGGTGATGACCACTTATATGGCGAATCGGGAAATGATACAATTGATGGTGGTAATGGTGCCGACCTTATATTTGGTGGTGATGGCAATGACGTGCTGAAAGGTGGCGCTGGTAATGATAAAATCTGGGGTGAAGGAGGTAATGACACTATCGACGGTGGTGACGGTGATGATGAGTTAAATGGTAGCTCTGGCGATGATATTATGTTTGGTGGCAAAGGTAATGACATCATGTACAGCGAAGGTGGAAATGATAAGATGTACGGTGGCGATGGCAATGACCAAATGCACGGAAATGATGGAAATGATAAAATGTATGGTGATGCAGGCAACGACATTATGTATAGCCATGCAGGTGATGACTACGTAGATGGTGGTGATGGTGATGATCATATTTGTGGCGATATAGGAAATGACACGATACTTGGTGGAAAAGGTAACGATCATTTATACGGCCAAGGTGGTGACGATTATATCGTTGGTGGAAAAGGCGATGATGAGCTTTCTGGTGAAGAAGGAGCAGATAAATTCGAATTCACCTTAAGCAAAGGTTGTAACGGTAAATTAGCTGGTGAAGGTTATGATGAAGTTGAAGACTTTAAAGTAGCTGAAGGCGATAGGTTGATATTTAAAGGTTTATTCGATGTGAATCGCGATGGTTGCATCAACCTAAATGACTTAAGAGCTGGTACAACTTTATCTAATAGTGGCGGTGATACAGTGATAGACTTTAAAGGCGGTGAAGGTAATATCACACTAAGTGGTGTTCACATCAACGACTTAAATGCTATTGCTAATAGAATAACAATTATTTAATACAGTATAACTTTACTTTTACCCCGTCACCTGTTTGTTAAGTGGCGGGGTTTTTTTATACTGATTTTACTGATCAACTTTAGTTCTTTTAAAGTACAAAAGGTTGATAGTTGTTGAGTAAATGAGTGAAAAAAAGATCATAAACATTCCACGAAACACGTTTAGTAAATCAAATGCTAGTTCATAATTCCTAGATTCATAACTTATAACAAACATATAAAACCCCCAAAACAAGTCCATCAATATAAGATCGGTTACATAAATTATAAACCCTAATATTATAAACCAATATAAAGTGGATAGTTTACTTCCGTACATAGATTGTGCACTTTCATTACAAGCACTATAAAGTCCTTGCCCACCTATAATGCCGTATGGCAAAGCAATAATGAATTTAATACCCGTATATAAAGCAGTAAGTAAGATGGCAAGCAATATTATATAAATCATGAAAAACCAACTTGGAGGAAAGAATATGAACGCAATTGCTTGGTAGGCTTGGGATAAGTTTTCAAGCTTAGTGTAACAAGCTAAAAAAACAAAGACTAATATATTTTTTATACAAATAAAATATAAGGTTTTTAAAAATACAATGATCTTATAGTTATAAAATAGATGAGCTAAATTTTGAATATATTTACTTGAGCTAACTTCAGTCTTCAATAATCTAAGTGAAAAAGTATAAGGTATAAGTGCTACTAATAAAAAACTAAAATAAACTAGCCAAAATATTACCCAGTAATTTCTATGATTCCACTCCTTATAATATGATATAGTAAAAGGAAATAACAAACATAAAGGAAACGTAATAGCTAATAATAAAACTAGGATTTTGGGCTTACTAAAAATAAGCCTAACTGCGTCCCATGTTAAACTTAACAAAGATGCTACAGTTTCATTTGGTAATTTCTGCATTTATATCGCTTAGACTTTGGACTTACCTTTCAGTTAATAACAATTCGTAATGTCAGGCAATATATTTTATTACTGGCTAGTTTTGGTCGTTTTTAAGTAAAAGAGATTGATTGTGGTTGAGTAAATAATTGGGCACAAACAAATAACAACCCGTCCAAGATAGGAGTAATAGAAAGCAGGGCTGTTAGCAATTGCAGCGATTCCTCCTAATACAATAAAGTAGAAATAGGTAGCTATCTTTTTACCTGCCATTGATTCAATGCTCATGTCAAGGGCCTTTAACAAATTACAATGTCCTATTATTCCATATGGAACCATAAGCATTAAATTAATATGCATATTGAAGGCAAATAATGCTAAGCACCAAAAGATAACGGTATAGATTATTGCTAGGCCTGTAATAAATAGAAAAGCAGACATACCTTGGTCTATTTGACCAAGAAAATACAAATATATTAGTATAGCAGCGATACAAAGATTTTTGACAAAAATAAAGTACAAAGATTTTAAAAATATACCTGTGTCAAAAATAAACACGTCGGCGCCAAAAATAAGCTTTGTTAAAAAAGAGGTGTTTGTCGTTGAAGACGCTAAGCTAGGTGAGTCACTGTAAGTATTAATCTCAGTTTTGAGCAAAGAAATTGAAAAAGTGCATGAAAGAGAGAAAATTAATACTAAAAGTAAGTATATAAGACATGCATCCAAGAAGGTTTCAAGGGGGCCAAAGAAAAAAAAGCCTCCGCTGAGCAAAGTTGTAATTACAAGGTATGGGATAAGTATTATTGGCTTACTGAAGACTATCTTAGTTGCTTTCCAAGTTAGACTAAATAAAGTTTTTAATGTCTCAATTAGCATTATCTTAGCCCTTTATATAACACCACTAGTATATCCTTAGATTATCTATAAAAGTCAATTTATTCAATAACTAATGCTCCATGCCAATACACGTTTGTTAGGACTACTGCAATAATAACTATCTTGTAATTCTATACATTAAACGCTTATACTAGAATTAGTAATAATGCTAGGTAAGCGTTTTTAATGACTGAAGCACGTGTTGCACATCATATTATATTAAGAGTAGCTGAACTCTTTGATGTTCCATTATCATTGAATAATGTAATGGTCAGTACTGCAGGTTTTGACAATTTGTCGGCTTTGCAAATAGTAATTCTCGGCCTTGAAAAACTTAGCATCCATGCGGAACAACGTAAACTTAGTCTAAGCAATTTAAATGCGGGTTTGTTACCGTGTTTAGCCTTAATGAAAGATGATAAAATGATTGTTGTTAATGAGCTAATTCAAGATGAATTTATCATTACCGATCATGAAGGAAATAAAAGTAATATCAAAAGGGCGGACTTAGAAAGCAGCTACAGTGGCCAAATAGTAGTTGTTAATCATGATAATGATTCAATGCAAACTTCGGTATTTGGCAGAATAAAAGACAAAAAAAACTGGCTAATTTCTACAGTATCATATTTTAAAGATCTATATTCAAAAACGCTTATTGCTACATTTTTTGCAAATATTTTGAGCTTGTTTTTGCCATTATACGCAATGAATATTTACGATAAGGTGATACCGAATTCTTCGGAATCTACTCTAATTGTATTAACGTTGGGTATTTGTATAGCTGTTATATTTGATTTTTTACTGCGTAGCATAAAATCCTACTTTTTAGATTTTGCGAATCAGAATACTGATATCATTTTATCCTATAAGCTGCTTAATAAAATATTGCATTCGAAGTTGGGAGATAAGAACTATTTGTCTGGATCTCTAGCAGGTTATATGAGAGATTTGGAAGTGATTAGAGAGTACTTATCTAGTGTTACCGTAAACACTTTGCTTGATATTCCATTTGCAATATTATACCTCATTTTGTTGTGGTATATAGGCGGATTTGCCATTTTCGCCATTTGCATAATGATGATTTGCTTAGTAATGTTTTCTAGTTTGATTGTTAAGGTTCTTTCTGAGAAATATTCAAGCAATGCTTTTTATTTAAATAATCAAAAAACATCGTTCCTTGTTGAGGCTTTGTTAGGCTTGGAGACGATAAAATTAAATTTGGCAGAAAAGAAAATTCAGGCTGCTTGGGATAGAATATCTGAACAGCATGCAAAAGAAACTAAAGCCAACCATTCTATATATTCACTATCAACCAACATCATTACTATGTTGCAGAGTGTTAATTACATATTGGTAATTGTAGTGGGTGTTTACAGCTTTTTTGGAAACACTATGTCAGTAGGGGCACTTATTGCTTGTATGATTATTTCATCTAGAGCTGTGCAGCCGTTTTCACAAACTTCAATTTTATTATTGAGATTTAATACGGTGAAATCTGCATATAATGCATTAGATGGGATAATGCAGTCAAAATCCGAACAATCTTCAGAAATTAAGTATTTGCCTAAGTATAAGCTTGATGGAGCTATTAGATTCGAAAATGTGGCATTTGAATATGAAAAAGGCAAAGAAGTTTTAGGCGGTGTCTCATTCGAAATTAAGCCTAAAGATAAGGTTGCAATCGTTGGGGTGATAGGGTCTGGAAAAACTACTATAAGTAAACTGATTATGGGGTTGTATCAGCAAAGCGGTGGAAATATTTACATTGATAATTTCCATATTAACCAAATTAATCCATATGATTTACGTGCTAACATTGGTTATGTACCACAGGATATTTTTTTGTTTAATGGTACAATTATTGAAAATATTCTATTAAACCCACTTGTAAAGGTAGATAGTAAAGAAGGGCTCGCTACGGCAATTACTGTTTCAGGAATTGATAAACATTTTGGAAATTCACCCGATGGTTTAAATACTCATGTTGGGGAATCTGGGCGCAAAATTTCGGGTGGTCAAAAACAATCAATTGCAATAGCTCGTGCGTTTGCAAATAATCCAAGTGTAATACTCATGGATGAGCCATTGAGCATGATGGATAAGATGACTTCATATGCTTTTTTAGACAGGTTGAAAGCGTATACACAAGATAAAACCCTGATTGTGATTTCTCACCAACTTAGCGTTTTAAATATCGTTGATAAAGTTCTCTTTATAGAAAAAGGTAAAGTTAAATTTTACGGCGATAAGAATGAATTTTTACAAAAATATAGTTATAGCAAAGGATAGAAATGAGTGATAAAGAACAGAATCACCACAAGAAAAAGAAGAAGCACAGCTTAGGGTTTAACCCATTCAGAGATGTGTATAATATTTTTTACTGGATTATCTCTAGTATTCTTTCTCTGATATTATTATTTTTTAATTTTTTCGTGGGATTGTTTAGTAGGTCACTGCACATTTTTGATTCGCCAGATTTTAACAACAATGATCTTTATCCAACATTTAAAGCGATCAACACTAAGCCTTCAAAAGCTTACATATTTTTATATGCAGTTTTAGTGATAATGCTGACTTGCTTTCTGTTATGGGCAACTTTCTTTGAGATTGATGCTTATGTACATGCAAAAGGTGAAGTGGAGACTTTCTCTAAAATTAATACAATTAATTCTCCTGAAAGTAATGTGATTGAAAAGATCCATGTTGTTGAAGGACAAATTGTGAAAGCTGGTACCTTGTTGATTACCTTTGATCAAGCAACCCAGCAAGCGAATAGCATATCTATAGAGATGCAATACTATGCAAATCTAGCGAATATTGCCCGACTTGAAGCGCAAATAGATGACAAAGAACTTGTTCTGTCTAAAGAAATTGAAGATTTTTCTAAGCAACTAGCCGATGAAGTTCGTGATCGTTTTAAAAACGAAATATTAACTTTTAAGGATGGTTTGAACGTTAATGAGCAAAAAATTGTTCAAAAGAATTCGGAAATAAAAAAGATCAAAGAACAGATTAAAACCTACGAGGAAAAAGAAAAGATCATTCTTGATGAGTTGAGTACTTTAGAGAAATTGGAGGCGCAACAGTTAGTGACAAAGATGAGAGTGATTGAAAGTAGGAAAGGATACTCAGATAACAAAATAAGCCTAGACTCTTTTAGAGCGGATTTGCCAGTGGCTGAGAGCGCGTTAAATGAATTAGAGAGCGCAAAGTCGCAATTTATTAATAGTTATAAAAAGCAGATTACTGCTGACTTAGCTCAGGCTAGGGTTTTGCAAAATCAACTTAATGCTGAATTTGCAAATGTATCCAAGCGACTGGAACGCAGTAAAGTTTTATCTCCAATCGATGGGATAGTTTATAAAATTCCCAATACTACTACTTCAAGCTCTATTCAGCCTGGACAAGAAATCATCTCTTTGGTACCGCAAGAGGATAGTCTTATAGTAAACGCTTCAGTACGACCAGAGGATATTGGCTTAATACAGCTTGATCAAGAGGCTAGTGTAAAGATAACAGCTTATGATTATGCTATTTACGGGCTTTTAAAGGGTAAGGTACAGCAGATATCTCCTGAAACATATGTTAATCCTACAGATAATAAGTCATATTTTCATGTTAAAGTTAAGACCTATAAGAACTATCTAACCCATCATGATAAGAAGTTCTATATTTCTCCAGGAATGGTTGCAAACGTTGATATTATGGTGGATAGACGCACTGTACTTCAGTATATCACCAATCCTTTTATTAAGACTGTTAGAGAGTCATTGAACGAGAAGTAAAATATCTTAATTTCTTAAGCGAATCCTAAATAAAGGGCTTGAATTTACAGGGTTTTTGTAGTAGCTTGTGACCCACAAATACGCATGCAGGGCTTATTTTGGTGTTGTGTAGTGTTGCACAATGTCTGTTCTGCAGAGGTTTAACCAAAATTTTAAAGGAATAAAAATGGCAAATACTGCTCAATTTACTATACGTCAACTACTAGAAGCTGGCGTTCACTACGGTCACAGAAAAAATTTCTGGAATCCAAAGATGGCAAAATACGTATATGGTACAAGAAATGGCATCCATATAGTTGACCTTCAAAAAACTGCTCCAATGTTAAAGGAAGCTTTGGATGTATTAAAAGATGTAGCATCTAAGAATGGTAGAGTTCTTTTCGTAGGAACTAAGAAAACCGCAAATGAAATTATAGCTGAGCAAGCAACTCGCTGCGGACAATATTTTGTAAATCACAGATGGTTAGGTGGGATGCTTACAAACTGGTCAACAGTTTCTGCGTCTATCAAAACTCTTCAAGAGTATGAAAAAATTCTTGCTGATGAGAACTCAGGATTAAATAAGAAAGAGTTACTAGAAATTGACCGCAAACGTATTAAATTAGACAACGTTCTTGGTGGAATAAGAAATATGGGTGGCAAGCCTGATATCGTATTCATCATTGACAGAAGGCAAGAAGATTTGGCTGTTCAAGAAGCTAGAAAGCTTGGAATACCTGTGATTGCAGTTGTTGACACAAACTCTTCACCAGATGGTATTGATTATGTAATCCCTGGAAATGACGATGCACGTAAAGCTATTGAGCTTTATACAAGCTTAGCTGCTGAAGCTATTCTTTCTGGCATTCAAGAAGGTCTGACATCTGCTGGCTTAGATATTAAACCAGTTGATATGACAGATGCTGATATTGCTAACAGCGAAATGCCTTCAAGCGAGGCGGCTGAGAAGAAAGATTCTAAAAAGAAGCCAGCTACAGTGGTTACAAAGAAGAAAAAACCAGCTGCAAAAGCTGAAAAATCTGAATAATTTGGAAGGTATCATATTATGACAGTTATTAATGCAAAAGCGGTTGCAGATCTACGTGAAAAAACAGGCGCAGGAATGATGGATTGCAAAAAAGCCTTAGTTGAAACTAATGGTGATTTTGAAGCAGCAGTTGATTTCCTTAGAAAAAAAGGATTAGCAGCTACAGCTAAAAAAGCTGGTAGAGTAACGGCTGAAGGATTGGTTGCTGTGCTTACAAAAGGCACAACTGGTGCGGTTCTTGAGCTTAACTCTGAAACAGATTTCGTTGCTAAAAACGATAAATTCCAAGCATTAGCACAAAACCTAGTACATGGCTTCATTTCTACAGATGGTGATTTTGAGAGCTTTAAAGCTGTAAATACAGGTGCAGTTGCTGAGAATATTGCAGTTATTGGTGAGAATATCACTTTAAGAAGAGCTGAAAAATTATCAGTGTCTAAAGGTGCGGTAATTAGTTATGTTCATAACGCGATTACAAATGGACTTGGTAAAATTGGTGTTCTGGTTGCTCTTGAATCAGATGCTTCGGAAGACAAACTGGCACAATTAGGCAAGCAGCTTGCAATGCATATTGCAGCTACAAAACCTGAGTCTTTAAATGTTGCTGATCTAGATCAATCTCTAGTTGCAAAAGAGAGAGCCTTCATTGTTGATCAAGCAAAAGGTTCTGGTAAGCCAGAAGCTGTTATTGAAAAAATGGTTGAAGGACGTCTTGTTAAATTCTATGAGCAAGTTGTTCTTACTGAGCAACTATTTGTTATGGATGGCAAAACAAGAATTTCACAGGTTGTTGAAGATGCAGGCAAGCAAATTGGTGCAAGCATTAAGATTGCAGGTTTTGTGAGATTTAATATTGGTGAGGGAATCGAAAAGAAAGAAGTCGATTTTGCTCAGGAAGTAGCAGCTGCGGCAGCTGGTGCTTAATAAATGAAAATTTAAAGGAGGCTTAAGGCCTCCTTTTTTTATGGGAAACTTATGGGAAATTTAAAGTATAAAAGAATTCTATTAAAACTATCAGGAGAAATCTTGATGGGAGATAACCAGTTTGGCTATGAGCATGATGCTATAGAAAGCCTATGCCAAGATATTAAAGACGCTAAAGATATTGGTGCAGAAGTATGTATTGTGGTAGGCGGTGGTAACATTTGCCGCGGTGCTACACTAACAAAAATTGGAATTGAACGAGTTTCTGCAGACTATATTGGAATGATGGCAACTGTAATGAATGCTCTAGCACTGCAAAGCGTTCTAGAAAAAATGGGAGTGAGTACAAGGGTACAATCTGCAATTGCAATGACTGCTGTGTGCGAACCATATATTAGACGTAGAGCAATTCGCCATATGGAAAAAGGAAGAATAGTTATATTTGCTGCTGGTACTGGATATCCTTATGTTACAACAGATACTAGCTCAACTTTAAGAGCTCTAGAAATGGGTTGTGATGCTATACTAAAAGGAACGCAAGTAGATGGAATATATTCTGAAGACCCTAGGAAAAACCCAGACGCTGTAAAGTTTGATAAGATTGATTATAAAGATGTTCTAACTAAGAACTTGCAGGTTATGGATTCTGCTGCTATAGGTTTGGCAAGAGATAACAAAGTTCCAATACTTGTATTTGATATTCACTCTAAAGGGGAATTATCAAAAGTCGTTCAAGGTAAAGGAAATTGTACAGTTGTAGAATAGGTATTATATGGATCATCCAATTATTATAGACTTGAAAAAAAGAATGGAGGGTGCGATCGCATCTTTAAAACACTCTCTTAATGGACTTAGAACTGGCAGGGCTTCAACAGCATTGTTAGACCCTATTAAAGTTGAGGCTTATGGTAGCTTTATGCCAATTACTCAAGTTGGTACAATCAACGCTCCTGAAGCGCAGCTTCTTACAGTTCAGGTCTGGGATTCAGGCATGACACAAAGCGTAGTTAAAGCAATTAATGAGTCTGGTTTAGGATTAAACCCTATGCCAGAAGGAAATCTAATTAGAATTCCAATTCCGCAGCTATCGCAAGAGCGCCGTAAAGAGCTTTCAAAGAAAGCTCACGAATACGGTGAGAACGCTAAGATTTCTATCAGAAATATCCGTAGAGATGGAATGGATGGATTCAAGAAATTAGAAAAAGATAAGCAGATTTCTGAAGACGAAAGCCGCAATCGTTCAGATGAAGTGCAAAAAGTAACAGATGATTTTACTAAAAAAGTTGATCAGTCGGTTCAGGACAAGGAAAAAGAAATAATGAGTATCTAATCATGTTTGGTAAGGTCTGGGTTGTCGATGCCTTCGCAAATGAGCCATTTAAAGGTAATCCAGCTGGTGTGCTCTTTTACGAGCAGTTCCCAGATGACTCTGTTATGCAGGACATTGCTACCAAACTCGCTTTTTCTAACTCAGCTTTTGTGAAAAGAGTAGGAGAAAGAGAGTTTGATATAAGATGGTTTACACCTCATTCAGAAGCTTCCATTTGTGGCCACGCAACCATTGCTACAACACATGTTTTGTTTGAAGAAAAAATGCTAGATGAGGGTGCAGATCTGCATTTTAACAGCAAAGTTGGAAAGCTATATACTAATAAATTTAAAAAATGGTATAGTCTGAATTTTCCTGCCTATAGAGATATAGAAGAAAGAATAATGTCTAAAGAAATTCACGCTGTTTTAGATTCCCGTCCCCTGTTCAATGGTTTTTGTAATGATAGGATGTTCATGGAATTCAGTTCTGAAAAAGAATTGTATGACTTAAAGCCAAATTTGGAAGCTCTTAAAAAAATTAAATGTCGCGCTCTTATTGCCACAGCAAAGGGTGAAGGGGAGTATGATTTTTTATCAAGATATTTTGCTCCAAGTGTGGGAATTGATGAGGATCCAGTATGTGCTTCTGCGCACTGTTTATTAATTCCATATTGGTCAGCAAAACTTGAAAAGAAAAACATGATGGCGTATCAAGCATCAAAGCGTGGTGGAATTATTAAATGTCAGGATATGGGTGATAGAGTTTTGATCTCTGGTGAGGCTATCACAATTTATAAAGCAGATTTAGAGCAAACTGGTTTAGACCTTACTAAATTAAAGTTTATTGCGTGATTTTGTGAATCATCATTATAAAGTTTACGCGTTATAAAGGGATCAAAAACATTGCACCAAATTTATCGTAGCGAAGTAAAACCCTCAGCGTGAGCTCAGGGATCAAGTGCCTTTTGAATGCTTGTTAACTTATGTTTTTGTCATCATCAGGCTTGACCCGATGATCAAGTTTTAAGGTAGATCCTAGTGTCAAGCACGAGGATAACGGCCGATTGAGGACTATATTTTGTAACATAATCTTAATATTCATTTAATATTCCCGTAATATTTGAGTGTTATAATTCTCCTAATAAATGTGTCTGTCAGGTGGGTTATGGAATTCGAAACGCTTATTCAAAAGCTAAAATTGGTTAATTCAGAAGCGGAGATTACTGCTTTGCTTGCTGACTCAAATACAAATTATAATGATTTGTTTAGAGATGCTGCAAGGATTGGGCATATAGAAGTAGTATCAAAGATATTGGAATTGGCTAAGGATAAAATTTCTAATGATGCTATTTATTGGGGATTTCTGGATGCTGCAGGCAATGGGCATACAGGCGTAGTATCAAAGATATGGGAATTGGCTAGCGATAAAGTCTCGAACGATGCTATTTTTTGGGGTTTTAAGGGCGCTGCATCCAGCGGTCGTACCGAAACATTATTAAAGATTTGGGAATTGGCTAGCGATAAAGTCTCGAACAATGCTATTTATTTGGGTTTTATGAACGCTGCATTCAGCGGTCATACCGAAACATTATTAAAGATTTGGGAATTGGCTAAGGATAAACTTTCAGACGATGCTATTTTGATTGGTTTTGAATGGGCTGCTGAAAATGGACATACCGAAACATTATTAAAGATTTGGGAATTGGCTAAGGATAAAGTTTCAAACAATGCTATTTCTTGGGGTTTTAGTAGAGCTGCATCCAGAGGTCATACCGAAACATTATTAAAGATTTGGGAATTGGCTAAGGATAAACTTTCGAATGAAACTCTCTTTGAGTTTGTATCTTTGAATGATAAAGAAACCTCAGATGAAAAAATGCTTAAGCTTGTTGAGCAAATTAAGGCAGGTTTTAGTGATGCTGATTTAAGACTTTTAAAAATAATAAAAGCTTTGAAAAATAATGATGATTTGCAAGTTAAAGCTTTAGCAGCTGAGTTATCTGATG
>CAZVFD010000038.1:0-12076 GCA_964625465.1 uncultured Candidatus Midichloriaceae bacterium
TTAAACCTTGCAATGTATCATGGAGCAACAGCTTTATTTATGGCCGCACAAAAAGGGCATAAAGATATAGTCGAGTTGTTGATTAATGCTGGGGCGGATTTAAACCTTGCAATGTATCATGGAGCAACAGCTTTATTTATGGCCGCACAAGAGGGCCATAAAGATATAGTTGAGCTCTTGATTAAAGCTGGGGCGGATTTAAATCATTCTGCGAACAATGGGGCGACAGCCATAGATATCGCTGCGTGCATGGGTCATAAAGATATAGTCGACATAATCTCAGCTAGAATTAAATACCTATCCAGTACATCTTTGGACACCAACGATGCATCAGAAAGTGCAGAAGTTGTAATACCTCAAGGTATCACAACTTCTATGCTGGCCAATAAAGAACGAAGAAACCCTGCCATTCTTAATAGGAATGTAGCTTGAGGTTACACACAGACTGATTAGTGCAAGCTAAGAGTAAAAGATGCAAAGTAATGCCGAACTAGATTCAGCATTAAACAAGGCAATCACCACACTTAATCACTTATTCACTTGGAAGCCCCACATACGCTCCAGATCATATGTAGTACGGTTTTCAGGCTTAAATATATGCACCACTACATCAATAGCATCAATCAGCACCCATTCGCCACGCTCAGCGCCTTCAACATGCACATCATGAACACCAAAATCTTGTACGTGATCAACTAAATTATCAGCTATGGAGTTTATATGCCTCGAAGACCTACCAGATGCAATAACCATGTAATGCGCGAAATCAGCTTTGCCATCTAAATTTATCTCAACAATATCTTCGGCTTTATCATCTTTTAGAGATTTAATAACAATAGATTTCAACTGCTCAGCATGCGATAACTCAACTTTCTTTTTTCTCGTTTTAGTTCTTGTTACTTTCATTTCTCTCTCTAATTTCGGTTGACGATATATCAATTTTTTTCATCTTAATAAAATACCATTTAAACTTTTTCAAGTCCCCTTTAAAGCTTCGTTTTACAACTTTACCCTCATACTCATTAGCAACTTGCCCTGCAAGTGCTGCTTTAGTATATCCTGTACGGTCGTAGACACAAATCGGCATAATATCGAGTATCTCCTTCCAGCCTTGCCACTTTGGAAATTGCACCATATTATCCGCGCCCATAATCCAAACGAACTCTTTGTCTGGATACATCTTGGTAAGCTCTTTAACGGTGGTGATAGTATAAGAATTTTTAAAATTCTTTTCTATATCACTCACTTTAATATTTGTATTATTGGCGACCTTTATAGCATACTTTAACCTTTTTTCCAAGGTTTCCCTTACATTTTCGCTTTTCAGGGGGTTTTGGGGGGATACCAACCAAACAACACAATCCAAGCCAAAACTCTTCATAATTCGCAGACTTATGTATCTGTGCCCCTTATGCGCAGGGTTAAAAGACCCTCCGAGCAAACCGACCCGCTTAGCTCTACTAGGGATTAGAGTGGTCTTTTTCATTCACCCTATAGCTTAATTTTTTTTCTGATGAATGCAGGTATATCAAAGAAATCTGCATTAGCCTGCTGCTTTGAGATAGCTTCTTGTGGATCTTGCATCGCTCTCTTAGATGCCACAGCTTGCGACCTTAAACTCTGCATTCTTTCTTCCAAAGCTTCTTCATCATTATCATTCATAACTTCAGAAGGCGCTGCTTGTGGGGCAGTAATGTAGCTAGATGGCTCTGCAATGCGTGGTGGAATAAACGAGTCTGTCTCATCCTCTTCCGACTCCTCTTCCATTTCAAAGTTAAAATTATTGATATGTTTTGGACTTTCCATCTTAACTTGCACTGGAGCTTGTTGTGCTTGAGGTTTTTCCGCTGCTTGTGATTTAACATCTATACCAGTCGCCACAACTGATACTCTAATTTTACCATCCAAAGATTCATTGAATGCAGAACCGAAAATAATGTTTGCATTTGGATCTACTTCTTCACGAATTCTATTCGCAGCCGCATCAACTTGGAACAATGTCATGTCTGCACCACCTGTGATATTTATCAAGACGCCACGAGCACCTTTCATTGAAGAATTATCAAGCAATGGATTTGAAATCGCAGCTTCTGCAGCAAGCACCGCTCTATTTTCACCTTCTGCTTCGCCTGTACCCATCATCGCTTTACCCATTTCGCTCATAACAGTTCTAATATCAGCAAAATCTAGATTAACTAAACCAGGCATCGTGATCAAATCTGTTATTCCTCTCACGCCTGAATGCAGAACATTATCTGCCATTTTGAATGCATCAGCAAATGTCGTATTTTCATTAGCAATTCTGAATAGATTCTGGTTTGGAATAACGATCAAAGTATCAACATACTTATTCAACTCTTCCAAGCCAAGCTCACCTACTTTCATTCTTCTAGCACCCTCAAAGTGGAAAGGCTTTGTCACAACACCCACTGTCAGAATACCTCTTTCTTTCGCTGCTTTTGCAATAACTGGTGCAGCACCTGTACCTGTTCCACCACCCATACCTGCTGTGATGAAAACCATGTTAGTATTTTCAAGTATACCATTTAGGTCATCAATCGATTCTTCAGCAGCAGTTTTTCCAACTTCAGGATGCGAACCCGCGCCAAGTCCCTTTGTAGATTTAGAACCCAACTGAATTCTGTTACTCGTACGAGAAATTTCAAGAGCCTGTGCATCTGTATTTGCCACCCAAAATTCAACACCTTGAAGATTGGCAAGAATCATGTTGTTCACCGCATTTCCGCCAGCACCACCAACACCAAAGACTGTAATTTTTGGTTTCATATCAAGTTCATCTGGGAGACTAATTTTTATTGTCATCGTAAAATTTTGCTTATTTGTTTCCTAAACAAATACTAACAATTCTCATCTTAATTACAATGATATTTAGAAGTTTTTCTTAAGATAATTGAATCTTATCTTGATTCATAATCCTGCTTCTAATTGCATCAAGTTTTTTTATGCTTGAATAATTATCGATAAATTCAATAGCTCTATTCACAGACTTCTGCTGATATTTAAATAGTCGCTCAGGATACTTCATATAATCACGTAATGAATGAGCAATAAATTCTGGCTTCACTTCTCCTAATAACGCCCCAGAATTTGCAACAATCTCTGGAATACCACCTTTTTTAGTAGTAACAATCGCGCAACCATTTGCTAGAGATTCTAAAACAGTTCTACCGAATGGCTCATCCTGCTTAGAAGGCACAACTGATATAGCCGCCTCTTTCATCCAATTCAATGTTTCATGGTAAGGCTTTTTAGAGTAGTGAATTATTTGCTTTGGCAATGTCTCCACTGCTTTTCTGACGGCACTATTAGACCAATCAAATAAAGAGGATTCTGTTGGAGCTCCGATTATCAAAGCTTTCCAGTCCGGAAATTCTGGAAGAACTTCTACCAAGGAATTTGCAAGCTCTGCTACACCTTTTTCTTTTGAAATTTTCCCAACGTAAATAATCAATTTCTGTTTTCTGCTAAGATCAACCGCCTTCAATGGATATGTAATATTGTAAATGACCCTAACTTTTTTGCGCAGAGGCATATCTTCAATACCTTCCAGAAATCTTTTTCGCACAAATTTACTTACGCAGTAAATTATTTCGCAATCTTGAAGTAGCTTCAGCCTCTCTTTTACTGTTTTAGCATTTTGCATTTCAAGCGGATCGTTATGCAAAAACAAACAAATTCTAACTTTAGTTTTACGAACCAAGTACGGAACCCATGCTGGCCTATTATGTAACTCTATCAATTTGACTTTATTATTGGCTATGAATTCAACACAATGACGTAGGTAAGCTTTGCTTTTACTTTCTAGCAAGCGTCTTCTGAATTTGATGCAAT
Organism: uncultured Candidatus Midichloriaceae bacterium; assembly: GCA_964625465.1. GTDB lineage: Bacteria > Pseudomonadota > Alphaproteobacteria > Rickettsiales > Midichloriaceae > CAZLFQ01. The sequence goes on from CAZVFD010000038.1 coordinate 3,853, forward strand.
GAAAGTTTGTGGTGAGTGGGTTATCTGTTTTTTTTCCACCCAGTATGTGAGTTTGCAACCCGAACCTACTAACTTGTATAATATCAGACACAGTCAGGGCTATTGCTCCGCACTGCTCTGCATCAAAGCTTTCTTTATAAGGCAAAATATTAACTATCATATAAACTTACAAAAAATTGGCGCATGGTCGGAAGCTTTCTGCTGCCCCCTAATTTCACTATATACCCCAGCTTCTAGAAGTCTATCACAAGATTGTGGGCATAGTAAAATTTGGTCTATACGCATTCCTTTGTTCTGCTCCCAAGCGCCACTTCTATAATCCCACCAGCTAAATTCCTGCTTGTTTGGGTGGATAATTCTAAATGAGTCTGCCATATCATTATTTATGAGCATTCGAAACTTTTTCCTTTCCTCTGGGTGGAAACAAACGGAGCCATTAAGGCCTTTAGGATTGTAAACGTCAATCTCCTCGGGCGCCACGTTATAATCTCCGCCTATCACCAGCCTTTCGTCAAGTTTGCGTAGGGTTTTAATGTGGTTGTTAAGCCTATCAAAAAAACGTAATTTATATTGGAATTTATCTGAACCCACTTCTTGGCCATTTGGCACGTAGACAGAAGCCACTCGCATGCCACAGGTAAATGCTTCAATATACCTTGCTTGTAAATCGTTATCATCCCCGGGGAGTTTTTTCATTACATCCTCTATCGGAGATTTACTCAGTATAGCTACACCATTATAAGTTTTTTCACCGCTTATAGCCAGATTATAGCCTTTATCTTCTATTTCCATTTTAGGGAATGCTTCTTCAAGGCACTTTAACTCTTGAAGCAATATTACATCTGGTGAATATTTATCTACAAACTCAAAGAAATTCTGTAAACGAGATTTTATAGAATTAACATTCCAACTGACTACTAAGCTCATAAATCTTTCTAAATAATTAATCACCGAAATGATATATCAAATTATTCAAAACTAAAGCGAAAGGTTACCTATTGCATTTTGTTAAAATAATGCCATCCTTAAACTGTGATTAAACAATTTAAGGCAGATATATGGAACATAATGCAATATCAAGCGGCGATTCATTAGAATTAACCCTCGCAGGCAAATTTACTTTTGCTGATAATAAAATCTTTAACAGCATAATGGACGAAATTGCGTCATACAAAAAGATAGTTATCGATCTTGCAAAAGTAGAATTCATCGACTCTGCAGCGCTTGGGATTTTATTACTTGTAAGAGATAAATGCGACAAAACATCTACAAATTTGTTATTAAGAAACCCTAAGGGTCAAGTTAAGCAAATGTTCGATATTTCGCGCTTTGGCGACCTATTTAGCATAGAAAACAAGTAGTCTTTACTATTTATTAACCTTTTTTTGGTAGTCTATACTTTCAAAGCAGCATGGGGTATGTATGGCCGTAAGTCGTAAACAATCTGAACAGACTAAAGAACAAGAACTTCAGATAATTCGTGAAATACACCTTATTGTCAGCATGGTAATAGACCCGCAAGTAAAGAGACATCTCTTAAGTCAATTACTAGCTTATGCAAAGTCACTTGGGATAGATTTGTCTGCGCTAGAGGAAATTAGCAGCGCAATTAATAATATCCCTCAAATGCCGAAGTATACTTCAGCTATTGATCAAGACTTAGTAATTCGTCCTGATCAAAAAACGCTCTATGAAGTAGGAAATGTTCTAGAAGCGGTATGTAATTTATTTCCAAACAAGGTGAGTGAAAAAACCAAGCAGTCGTACATATCTACAGGTATTGAATTCAATAGTAAAATTTTGAATAATGAAGGTATTAAACTTAACGAAATAAAAACATTAAGTGTATTGTCAGACCCTAAGGCTACTGTTGCCAAAAAGGATATTGAAGGACTAAATAAATTTTTGATAGGCGAAGATGGAAAATCGGCTTTAGCATCCGCAAAGGATTTTGACGCAGCCTGCACGAAATTTTCTAAAGAAGCGAGAACTACTACCGATGCTAAAGGCAAAGCAACAACTGCAACTTGGAAAGAGCTGGATGACACTGCAAAAACCGCTTTGAATGCCCTAGAGGCAACACGACATGATGCAGCAATACTAATTACAGCAGAAAAGAAAATTGGTGTAGTTACTGAAATCAAAGGAATCGGCGCTGCTATAAATGTTCAGGAAAAAAGTGGGGCAGATCAAGTAGCATTTGATATACTAAAAAACATTCGCGAATCGCGCCAAGTCAATATGTCCAGAGGCTCGGCTGTTGACAAGCTCAAACAACAACCTTCAACCCCATACGCAAGGTTAAAATAACTTCTGTATTGGCGTGCTAAACGCTGCATAAAGGCGTACCATCAAGGTCAGGCTGAACTTGCTTCGCTCCGCAGGCCTTCGGCTCATCATCAAGAAAAGGCAGATCCTGAAATAAATTCAGGATGACGAGACCCTAGAAATGTCATGCTGAACTTGTTTCAGCATCATTGCAAAAGTTAAAACATTCGATGACCGAAAGAAAATCTATAGAACAAAAAAAGACCGCTTAAAGCGGTCTTTTTAAATTAGATTTTCATCTAACAAACGTGCTTATGAAATAGTGTCACAAGCTGTTTTGAATGAATCATCTCCTGAAATAGCTCCTACAAGCCCTGGAGCACCGAATAAAATACCCATACCAACTGCAACAGCAATTGCCATACCCCAGCTAACTTTTCCTAAGAATAAACCTATAGCTAATGACAACACAACAAGCACCGCGATTCCTTTACCTGTGTTACCAGCAATAAATTTATTTGCTCTGCAAAGAATCTCTGCTGTCATACCACCTTGCTGCGTAGTGAAGCCGGCATTAGATTGATATGTTGGCGCTACTGTAAATAGAGTAAGCGACATAAAAACAATCGCTAGGGCTCTATACATAACATTTATAGAATTTTTTAAATACATACTTTTAAAACCTCAAATTATTTTGCAAGAACCTCAAGCGACCTTGAAATTCAAACCGTTACATAAAACCGTAGCATAAGTCATAAATATTACACAAGATTTTTTTTATACTACTACTCATAAAATCCTAAACCACAGATTCCACCGCTATTTGGCCAGCGCAGGAGCATTGCCTTTCCCGCCAAACAATCGAGCAAAGAACCCTTCTTGAACAGCTGGCGGTATTACTACTTGCGCAGCTGGCGCTGGTGGAACTTCTGGCGCCACTTCAGTCGCAGGGGTCACAGATTGCTCAACAACCTCTGGTACTGCAGCGACAACTGGAGCTGGTTTATTTTCAATTAATATTGCTCCAAATTTCGCAACAGCTTCTCTAACCTTTGCTAACTCTTTTGTACACAAGCTGTTAATTGTCTCTGGTTTAGTGATCTTTGCTTTGCGATCAATTTCTGTAACCTCTTCTGCAAACTTTTTAAGACCAGAAGCCATTTGAGCCCTAACTTGGGTGAAATTCGCCTTTGTGAAATGCCCAGGATCGTTCCTGCTATTTTCAACTCTATTTTGCAACTCCTTCAAAACATCTGTTAATTCATTAAAGCCAAGTGCATCAGGCCTTGATTCAGTTACTTCCACAACTTTATCTTTTCTTCTTTCAGCATGCTTCTCTTTTAATGCCTTTGCTTTATCAGAGATAGCTAGGATCATTGGATCACTAAGCTGTTCTCTAGGCTCCTCTGTCTCTTCTACTATCTTAATTTCTGGCAATGTCTTAATACGATCTTTTAACTTACCTATAGCCTCTTGTAACAACAATTCTACAGGTTTATCTTCCTTAACAAGCGCAGGGATCATTTTATTTTTTTCTAGTGTTGTCACCACAGAAAGAATCGAATCCTCTTTTAATTTTTGCTTTTGCGCTTTCAGCCTTTCTTTGTATGCTCCCACCATACGGTCTAGAATCTGAGACTGAGAAAGTAGCTCGGTAGGCAACATAATCTCTAATTCTTTATCTACTATTTTTATCTCTGTTTTATCGCCATGAGCTAATATATCTTCAACTTGCTCTCTTGCCATAACGAGGCTTAAAGCACTTCTTGCAAGTTCTAATTTCTTTTCTTTTGCTGCCTGCGCCTTTATTGCTTCTTTATCTCTTGCCAACTGTTTTGTAGGTGCTGGCGGTGGAGGTGGCGGCAATATAGCCAAAGGCGCTTGTACTTTTGCAACTGTAAATGACTCTGGTAAGAAACTTCTTACTAAAAATGATTTCACACTATTCAAAACCCAACCAACTGTAGACTTGACGACCCTGTGTTCATCTAAGTAATTACTGATAACCCCCTGAAGAGTAGAAACTTTTTCTGGATTGCTTCTTTGCAATCTTACTAATTGCCCTACCAAAGCTTTAAATACTGGATCAGTATTATACAGAGCAACTATCTCTTGCTTATCTGTGTCTTTCGCTAACATTTTACCCTCGTAAAAATTATACAAGTATCAACCATGCAAAATGCGTGCAAAAAATCAAAATATCTAAAAAAATTAATCTTTAAACAATAAACACCTATAATAATCCAGTTATTTATCATAGCGTCTCCATCAGGTAACTACGCATCCTCCGCTTGAGTTGAAGCCACAAAGAGTTGCCATCCTAGTGCTCGACACTAGGATCTGCTTTTAAGCTGGATCATCGGGTCAAGCTCGATGATGACATAAACATTAGTTAGCAAAGGATTCAGCAAGCGCTACTTCTAAAAACTACTTTTGTCTTGAAATAACATATTGCGCCAGAACTTTCAGCGTCTGCGCTTGTTCACGGAAAGGAGCAAGATGCTCCACCGCTTGTTCTGCTAACATTTTTGCGTGCGCGCGCGCCTGCTCAATACCCATTACCGAAACAAAAGTCTGCTTTCCTGCTGCTTGGTCTTTTTTAACAGTCTTACCTGTTGACTCACGAGTTCCTTCTGCATCAAGAAGATCATCTGTAATTTGGAATGCTAGACCTAAATTATTTGCATACGCTTTAAGTGAGTTGCGCAAATTTCTTGGTGCTTTACCCAAGATCGCCCCTACCTCACATGAAGTTGCAAACAGCGCCCCTGTCTTCATTCTTTGTAGCCTTACTATCTCGCTAAAATCCAAATTCTGATTCTCAGTCAGTATGTCAATAGTCTGCCCACCAACCATGCCAGCATAGCCTGCGGCTTTTGCAACGGCTTCAATTAGCTCAATTCGTACCAATGCATCCCGATGCGTACCCTCATCTGCCAAAGTTTGGAAAGCATAAGTTAACAGCGCATCACCCGCAAGTATAGCTGTCGCTTCACCATATTTCTTGTGGCAGCTCGGTTGACCACGTCTAAAATCATCGTTGTCCATTGATGGCAAATCATCGTGTATCAGAGAGTACACGTGTATAAATTCTATTGCAGCCGCAGTTTGTAGAGACGACTCCAAACTTACACCGAACAATTGCGAGGACATAACCGTTAAAAATGGCCTCAGCTTTTTGCCATGAGAGAGCGCTGAATAACGCATCGCTTCCATCAGCCGTTGTTCACGCGTACCTTCTGGAATCGGCAAAAAATCATCCATCTTTTGATAGAGCATCTCTCCAACTTCTTGTAACTGCTTCTCTAATGCAACAAAAGGCACTGGACTCTCTTGAATATAATTACTTAATGGAATGTACACCATATAGATGGTACGTACAAACATATTTTTATTGCCGCCTCATATGACTTGCAATATAATAACTCGGTCATAAATTTGGGGGCCAAATGGATATAAATATTAAGAATGTAAACACTTCAGCAGAAATAAATGAGTGCTTGGCTATAAGAAAAAAAGTGTTTGTAGAAGGTATGAATGTTCCAGAAGAACGAGATGTTGATGGACTAGATGATATATCCGATCATTTTCTGGTAAAACTTGGCACCGCACCAGTTGGTACGGCAAGAATTAGATACGTGGATGGTAAAGCGAAAATAGAACGCGTGGCAATTCTGCCAGATTATCAAAGCAAAGGGTATGGAAAAGTTTTAATCCTACACATGATAAATTTTATAAAGCATGAGAAGAAGATGACTAAAATTATCTTGGCTGCACAAATGGAAGCAATTAATTTCTATACAAGACTAGGTTTCGAAGCTGAGGGAGAGGCATTTGAAGATGCTGGGATTATGCACAAGTATATGAATTTGACAGTTGCTTAAATTTCACCACAAAAAAACCCCAGCATAAGCCGAGGTTTTTAAGACAAACTAGGAGGTTGTTCCGATTATCTCTTAGAGAACTGGAATCTACGGCGCGCTTTCTTGAAGCCGTATTTCTTACGCTCTACTTTTCTTCCGTCACGTGTTAAGAAACCACCTTGACGTAATACTCCATGTAACTCAGGATTTTCAATATCCAAAGCTCTACTAATTCCATGTCTAATTGCTCCAGCTTGACCAGAAGTACCACTTCCTTCAACTGTACACCACACATCGTATATGCCTACTGAATTAGTAGCAACGAATGGCTGGTTCACAATCATTCTTAGCACTGGACGCACTAAATATTTTTCAATTTCTTTACCATTGATAAAGATTCTTCCTTTTCCTTTCGCCAGCCAAACTCTCGCTGCAGCAGATTTTCTTCTGCCTGTAGCATATTTGCGCGCCTTAACAGGCATAACTTTTGAAATTTCTGTTAAAACTTGTTGTTTAGCCATTTGTTTTCTTGCCTCTTGTATTCTTGATATTTATTTTTGCGATATCGAATTTCGCTGGTTTTTGCGCTTCATGCGGATGCTCAGCAGCACCATACACATGCAAGCACTTCATTTGTTTGCGAGCCAAAGGACTATCTTTTGGCATCATTCTTTCAACGGCTTTAATAAGAACTCTCTCTGGGTGCTTACTAGAAAGCCTTTCACCAATTGTTCTTTCTTTAATTCCACCTGGATGGCCTGTATGCCAGAAGAACACTCTGTCTTCCTTCTTATTTCCAGTTACCTGAACTTTTGCGGCATTGATAATGACAACATGATCACCTGTGTCTAAGCTTGGAGAATAGCGAGCTTTATGCTTACCTCTCAATCGCTTAGCGACTTCAGCTGCTAACCTACCAAGAACAATATTCTCAGCATCAATCACAAGCCAATTCTTTGTGACTTCTCCACGTTTTGCGGTGTATGTACCTGCGGTATACGACATATATTCAATCAAATTTATTTCTTTAAGGTGACTGATTATGTATTGTGAATGCCAATTTGTCAATAAGGTATTTAAATTCTACCATTACTATTTACTAAATGGCTTTTTAGGGGTATTAATTCCTATATAGTATAGATGATTTACAAGCAAATGTATCTACGTAAAAAAGTTATTTTCTGGCTGAAGGCCTTCTCATTATTTGAACTAGCTATGGGGTTTTACCTTACTTTTAAATATATGTTAAAAAGGAAGGTAACATTAAACTACCCCTATGAAAAAGGGATGCTAAGCCCAAGATTTAGGGGTGAACACGCGCTGCGCCGCTATTCTAATGGCGAAGAACGTTGTATAGCCTGCAAGCTTTGCGAGGCCATATGCCCTGCACAAGCTATCACTATCGAAGCTGAAGAAAGAGAGGATGGGAGCAGACGCACCACACGCTATGATATAGACATGACAAAATGTATATATTGCGGCCTCTGCCAAGAAGCTTGCCCCGTTGACGCTATAGTCGAGACCTCAAACTTCGAATACGCCACCGAAACACATGAAGAGCTGCTTTATAATAAAGCGAAGCTTTTGGAAAATGGCGAGCGGTATGAACGCATGATTGCCAACAACATCCAAAAAGACGCAGAGTATAGGTAGAATTGATTTTATCCTTAGAAACATAGATAAATGATCCTACTCTGGACTGGGGGGAGTAGGTCAAAAATTTTTAAGTTATAACTTCCCTGCTTTTTTAGCTTCTGCCAGTGTAGGATAAGCAGTTTGCCCAAGGGAAATATAGAGATTAGAAAAATCCACTCGACCAAGTAAGAGTCCAATTGGCGGCATCATGATGTCGCTAACAAAGGAAGTGACAATTTTGCCAAAAGCACCGCCGATAATTACGCCCACTGCGAGATCAAAAACGTTTCCCCTTAGTGCAAATTCTTTGAATTCTTTTAACATCTTTTCTCCTTTAAAATTTTGCAACGAGGGATGTGGTGAATGCCGTGTTGAGATATTTGGTCGTGGTTGATGTTGTGGGAATATAATTTACGTATTTAAATAAGTAGGCCATTTTGAGAGAAAAAACCTGGCTT
>CAZVFD010000039.1:0-12058 GCA_964625465.1 uncultured Candidatus Midichloriaceae bacterium
GCTTTATATACATGCCAACATCCTAACTTAGTTAAAGTCAGGTGTCAGCCCCTAAATTATTTTAATGCAATCTCTACGCTTTGAATAAATATTTTGTTTGCTGAAGCAAACTATTTGTTTCTAAAGTTGTCGCCTAGTCACGGCGTAGCTTTAGCGAAGACGGATGGATTTTTACCCCCAGACCCCAAATCTTGCGCTCCAACTTTAGTATAGCGCGCTGTGCGCCGCCCCCATTAAGTAAGCTTAGGGTTTATCATAAGTGATACGAGCAAAATAATTTTTGCTACACCTTCCTCGTTCTTAAAACCAAAATAGCAAAATGATTTTGTGCAAACTGGATCCCGTTAACTAGTAACGGGATGACAGCGAAGTATTCAAACAAATAAAAAGTGACCACCCCCGGGAGCTTTTTATTTAAAGCGAAGCGCGCACTCTTAAAATTTAATTCTTTACCTACTCCCCTCGCCTTCGGCTCGCCCCCTGGTCGTAGGTAAAGAATGAGATTTTTTTAAAGATTGGATTTTTGCGCGCCTAAGGCGCTCTTAGCAAAAATTAGCACATCCAACGGATTCTTCGAATCCAATAAATATAAGAAAGAACTGGATTGCTTCGTGAAGAACTCGCAATGACGATTAGTTTTGTTTGCTAACGCAAACTATATCAAGCGTAATGAATGGTCTTGCTCCTTTCCCCGACCCTTCCCGCTACGACCATTCATTACTTTAGCGCCTAAAGGCGCGCGCCCCTTTTTTAGAAAAGTATTTATAGATATGTGAAGAGACACAAATGAATTTTTCATAAACATTCCCCGACAAAAAATTAAAAATTCATTTGCTGGCTCTTTTATGAAAAACAATACTAACTCCTAAAAGATTTTAGTAATCAACTAAGCATCAACTTCTCCGCCACTGGCACATGCGGCTCTCCGCGGAAATTAACAGCATTGTTAAACTTATTTATGCATGTATTGAACTGCTTATCGCAGCCCGCAATAATTTCAAACTCCTGCCCTGCTAAAACTTCTTTAAAAATAGGCATTACAGTTTCTATGCGGTTAGCATAAAAGCTCTTTATCTCCATTTCTTGCCCGCCAACAAATTTGATTAAACCATTGTTATAATATCCATTTGGTTTTGCTAAATCTTTCACCTCAAAACTTGAATCACTTATAACCATCTTAACAACCCCGTGCGACGTAAAATTCTCAACTTTTAAAGCGCATGCTTTGTCACAGAACGTTGCTCTACAAACTGGCGAATACAAGTCGCCAATATTCTTGGAGAAAGCTTGCATAAGCCCCCTAACCTCTGTGGTAAATCGGTTTTTACTAAAGCTTATTTCACCAAACCAGCCTTTGCGCAAATTCAATTTACCCATGGACAGGTCGTTATAATTCACTAAAAATATTTCAATTTCGGCATAGTCATATACGCCAGATAAAATATCTTCTTCAGTAATAAATGCACTATCTAATATTCCATCTATGTCTAAATTGTCTACAGCAAGTGTGCTGCTAGAAGCAATTGCCGATGGGCTAAACCCAGTGTGTGCATGGTATGTTAAGCCATCGATCTCTAAATTATTATCACAATCGGTAAACCCTTTCTCTTCTCCACTACGCAGTTTGAGCTTCCAGCAATAACACAATGTTGTAACCGCTGAAGCCAGGTGTTCTTTTAATTGTTCGGTAATTTTTTTCATATCACACCCTTATTTCGATTATTGGAATCTCTTTCCACGAGTTACTTCCATATACTTCCAACGAAGCAAAAAGTTGGTCGGTATCAAAACGAACTGGAATATCAAACTCAAAACTAGCGATTACCTGTTCACCAATTTCTGGCGGATTTTTAAATGTCACCAGACCCGTTCTGTAATCGCATACATACTCTTGTGAAATTTCAACGCTACCTTCAACTGGCTTGCTGATTATTCTTCGCTCGGCTTTAGCGGGGCTATAGTATGTTTTTATTAACTGGAATTCTCTGGTAATACCATCACCAACGCCAATAAGCTGGCTATCGGCTCTATAATCTGAGTAGTCCTTAAACCTAAAACCAAATGCCTTACCTTTGCAAATTCTGAAGAAGCTTATCAGCTCTTGCAATTGCTCCGATGTGTTAATGGCTGGTGCAAGATTATATTTAGCCCGAGCCTGCGCCCAATTTATATTGCGCTGTTCGTAGCCACTTGAGGCCATTATTATATCTGTGGAATACTCAGGCCCACCAATTGCCCCTAAGGATATCTCCTCAGGCAGCCTTATTTCTAAGAAATTAGTCATGCTTTACCTTGTTAAGTTATGTTAATTTGAATTTATTTTGATATAGAAGAGATCTCGTGTTTTAGCTTATATATTTCAATTCCAAACAAATCTAAATTGATATCAAAACACTTTTTCTGAATTAGCTTGTTGTCTTCTTCCAAAACTTTTATTTTCTTTGGCAGCAATTCTTTGGTACATCTGCAATTGTAGTCTTTTCCAGGCTCACCCATTAATGGCTTAAAGTCCTCTGAAAAAATCTTTCCTTCTAACATAAAATGAGATTCTCTTACTTTCTTGTCACACTTGGTTCTCCAAATATAGTATTTAGAGTTTATATTCTTTTCCCACTTCTCAGTTCCACGCGGAATAATTGTTTCGGCTACTTTTGCAGTAATTTCTCTTTCTGGCAATCTTGGATCATTTGGTGCAGAATAAATTTTGGCCTTACTTGAATCTAAAATATCTGCCTGCTCATTTCTTCTATTTTGCAATCCCTTAATTTTCTTTGGGTTAGAATAATATCTAACTTCATCAATAGCCTTATGAAGATATTTTACATCATTTGTTTCATAGTATTGATGGATATATTCGTGAAATTTTGTCCCTTTCTTAGCAAGCTTTGGTCCGTTAAAATATAGATCTTCAATTGCAAAACGTTCGTTGAGTTTGAGTTTAGAAAAGAGATCTCCATATTGATCAGCAACTTCAATAGACCTTTCATTTATACTACGTTGCAAAAGCTCATCCACATCATTCCAAGTTAGCTTTTTAAGTCCCAAGTATACGCTGTCAAAATCAGCAATATTTCCAAAAACTTCATTCCAAAAATCTCTAGCACCATCTGCGTCCATATTAAACCCAATGCCCACTGTAACTTTGCCTTTTGCTGGATTATCAATATTAACATCCTTACCAGTTTCGTCATCATAAGCCCATTGCCTTCTTCCTTCTTTTTGAACTATATAATAATATTGGGTATTGTAATAAATCTGCATATGCTCAGGATTTTCCGGATCTAAATTATGCAACAAGTCCCTCACCATTTCTGGTGTTAATTCAATTTTTCTCATTTTGCTTACCTTGGTTGATTAATTAAAAAATTTGTATAAACGAGTGTACTAGATGAAACTTACCATCATCATTGATTTCTATTGTAAATTTGATTTGCGAGCTAATTAAAGCGATGTAAGTATCGTTCGATAACAATTCAGTATATGGCATTTTTTTCAAGCCATAAAAAACACTGGGATGTCTTTTGTTAATTTTAAGTAAAAAGTTTTTAAACTCTCTCATATTATTCACTTCTAGTGTGTATCCGATCGCATCTTTACGAAGCTCAGCTTTTCTAAAGTCCGTTACTACAAAGGTAAATGGAAATTGAACATATTGTTCTAGAGAATCATATTCTCTAGAAAGAATTGCTTCACGTAGAGTTCCAGATATTTGATCAACTTGCATTTTTACGTAAACAGCATCATCCCCAAAGAAATACTCCATCCTTTTTTGTTGGCACTTTTTTTGTCTCTCTCCCGAATATCCACCGCAATACTCTGGCATATCCTCGGCATATGAAAGATTAATTGCGAAAATAAAAAACAAAACTAATAAAAAATACTTCATAGGAATACCCTAATAGATACCTGATACTCTCATTTCCGATATTACATATCAAGCTTCAAGTTTATACATTTTTTTGATTTTGTTACGCAAACAAACATCCATTGAATGCTCAACAACCTTGCGGTGTTTGAGATGAGCGTGGATAATTTTTTCGCCATCCGAAACAATTGCCAAATGTTGTGGGTTTTTATCATATTCCAGCAGCAATAAATTCCCCTCTTCTAGCTCATGTGTTTGCCCAAGTAATTGATCAAGCTGCTGCTCAAGAATTTGACCATCATGAATTAGGTGGTAGTCACTCCTATCATGCTCAACCAACAAAGTTCCAAGCTTTGTTTTTAGGTTTAGATCTCGTGCAATTCCCATGAGTAATCCCAAACAGTCACAGCCAACATTCTTCACTCTGCCCTGAAGATGAAAAGGCGTGCCAATCCATTCCTTGGCAGCGCGAGAGATCGCATTATGCATAATTTTTACGGAATATACCAAATTAAGATGGGGCAATATAGCACAAGTCCACTATATTCGGAAGTCACTTTCGAAGTTATCAACACAACTCATTCAGAAACTTAACCATATTTCTAAGAAAAATATAACAAAATTCAACTATCTAGACCAATTAAATAGATATAATATTCTTTTTATACATATAAAATGGGAATACTTGTGCAGCAAAGATCATCAATTTCAAACATTAACAATCAATTCTTAACAATTACCGATACTGATAGGCAAGAAATTATTAGACAGGTTAATGCCGACTTCACTTTAAAAGCATCTAGTTGGAAAAAAGATCTGAATGACAAGTGGCAGCGTGATGCCGTACGCGTTTTTGGCACTTGCCAAAATACTGCTTTGCATATCGACGTACAAAACATGACCAATTTTAGAGATTATTTCTTATCGAATATCGTTAAAGAACATTTAACCTTAAGACAGGACTCTAGAATGCTAGCTGAGTTGTTCAATGCACCACTCGCTCACCTAAACCCAAATTACAACAAGCTAGAAGTACAATACATTATATTGTCTGAAATGAACAATATCATCACTCAAACCGCTAACTTCTACAACCTAAGCCCAAATACATTAAAACTAAAAGGCTGGGATTATGAGTCGTTCGATGCCGTTAAAGCAATCAAAAACGCAAACGTAGCACCACAAGTTACGCCGCAAGCGAAAGGCCCAATGGATAGATTTGCAAAATCTGGGGTCGCAATGGTATCATCATCGGCACCAAAAAAAACAAAAACACCCACATCACCAAATAACAGCATAAAAAAATTATTCGCACGAAAAACTCCTAAAACGGCGTTAGCTACATCAAATGACAGTGATAACAATCTATCATCTCAAAGCAGCGAATCGTTAGGAGCTCCGACTTCAAGCAATAAACCTATTAAAGTGGCTTTAGCGCCCATTCCCGCTGCTATTCCTGTAATTAGCTCGGCGGCCGAAGCATCTACTTCTTTAAAAGATCCTCGAAATCAACCAGCAGCTGCTGCTTTGCTAATGGTGAATCCAGGGCAACATCAAAATAACGTAAGCATTGCCGTCGCATCATCATCTAGCACAGCTTTAGCTACACATCAGATGTCGACTCCAAAGAGAGACACTACAGTAAGCTTTAACATCGATGCGAATGGAACGATTACCCCTATATCACTAACCCGCAGATTATCAACAAACACCCCACCTAAAAGAAAAACTCGCGATGCTGGACTTGATAACGGCGACTCACCGTATAAAGCACCTAGAACAAAAGAAAACCAATATACTCGTTAATCACCACCTTTAAGAACACGGGCTTTTTGGCGGTTCCATTCTGCTTGCTTAATGCTTTCACGTTTATCATGGGCTTTTTTGCCTCGCGCTACTGCCAATTCAACTTTGGCAATATTTTTATGATTAAAATACATACTCACTGGAACCAGTGTACAACCTTTTCTTTGTACAAATCCTATAAGTCTTTTTACATCTTTTTTATGAAGAAGTAGTTTACGCGGCCGTCTTGGATAATGATTAAATTGATTAGCCTTATCGTATTCTGGTATATTTGCATTCACCAAAAATATCTCACCATTATCAACTAATGCATGAGCTTCTGCTATACTAACATCATTATTTCTTAAGGACTTAACCTCAGTTCCAGTCAAAACTATACCCGCCTCAAGTATCTCATCAAGGAAGTAGTCATATCTCGCACGCCTATTTTGTGCTATATTCTTTTTATAACCGACTGGATGTTTAGCCATATATTACTTTTGTTTAATAAGTCTCTTCACTGCGCAAATATTATCTGCTATAAAATATATGTATTAAATTATATTATCAAGGTTTGGTTTATGAATAAGCTTATTGTTTCTTCGGTTTTCGCCGCTTTCATAACAAGTAGCACAATGCTCATGGCGCAAACTACCCCACCCCCTCCAACTACACAACTACAACCCACAGCAATTGTATTACCATCTTTTTCAGGCCTTATAAAAACCACAATGCCTGCAGTTGTAAACATATCTACCACGCAGAATGTACAAGTTTCAGCCAACCCATTCGAAGAATTTAGAAACGAAATGCCAGAAGGAAATCAATTTGATTTTTTTAGAGAATTTTTAGATAGAGAATTCGGCGCACCAGAGCAAAGGACTAGAAAAGCTACTTCATTGGGATCAGGATTTATTATTGATCCATCTGGTTACGTTGTAACCAACAACCACGTTATAGCAGAGGCAGAAGAAATCAACGTTGTTGTAACTGAGAACGGTGAAGATAAGACCTATAAAGCTAAGCTAGTTGGCGCAGATCAAAAGACTGATCTAGCTGTACTCAAAATTGAAGCCAATAAAACCTTTCCATCATTAAAGTTTGGTGATTCTGAAAAATCTCTAGTTGGCGATTGGGTCATAACTATCGGAAATCCATTTGGATTAGGTGGCACAGTTACTAAAGGAATCATATCTGCAAAATCACGTTTTATTGCAGGCCAATTTGATGAATTCATACAAACCGATGCGTCAATAAACAGAGGCAACTCTGGCGGACCGATGATCAATCTTCAAGGCGAAGTAATTGGAGTAAACTCAGTAATTATAAGCCCATCTGGCGGAAATGTTGGGATTGGACTAGCCATACCTTCCAACTTAGCCAAGCCAATTATTGATCAGTTAAAAGATAAGGGTTCAATTGTAAGAGGTTGGTTAGGCGTTAAAATTCAACCAGTCACTGATGATATTGCAAAAAACTTAGGTCTATCCGAATCTAAAGGTGCATTAGTAGCTGAAGTTGTTAAAGATAGCCCAGCTGATAAATCTGCAATAAAAGTTGGGGATGTGATCACCAAATTTGATGGCAAACCTATCTCATCAATGCAAAAACTCCCAAGAATAGTTGCAGAAACCCAACTTGGCAAAAAAGTTCCGGTGGAGATTATCAGAGATGGCAAACCAATGACCGTTGATACTATAGTTGAGAAACCTGCAGAAAACGCAGAGGACATGACTCAACAAAAACAAGCTAAAGCGCAAGTACAGCCTGGTACTGGCGGCATATCAGCTTTGGGCATGAAGCTTGAGAATATATCTCCTACATTCAAACAAAAATTTAAATTGGAAAAAGTATCTGGAGGTATAGTAGTAACTAAAGTTAATAGAAATTCTATAGCATCAGATGCAGGAATTAGAGCTGGCGACGTAATCACTCGCTTTAATAAAACCAAAATTGAAAAAGTGGAAGACTTCGACAAAGCAATTAAAGATGCAAAAACTGCTGGAGCTAAGACAGCGGTCGTGTTACTTTCACGAGCTGGTAGCAGCCAATTTATTGTAATTGATATTGAGTAGATGTTAGAACCTAGAGTAATGCAAATTCTCCCTGAATTAAATCAGGGCGGCGTTGAGAGAGGCACAGTTGATATGGCCAAGGCTCTTATTCATGCTGGCTATCCTGCATTTGTCTGTTCTAATGGTGGCAAGCTTGTTGCTGACCTAGAAGCGTTTCACGTTAGTCATTTCAAACTTCCAGTACATAGTAAAAATCCTATTAAAATCATTAGAAATATTTTTAGGATAAAACAACTAGTCCAACAACATGATATTAATATTGTGCATGCTAGATCTCGTGCACCCGCTTGGAGTGCTTACTTTGCATGTTTGTTAACCGATTGCAACTTTGTCACAACTTTTCATGGTGCATACGGAGCTGAGCACTCTTTAAAAAGATTCTATAATTCCGTTCTACTAAAAGGTAAGCGCGTTATTGCCGTATCACATTTCATTTATAAGCACATTGAAACGAGATATCGCAAAAGCATGGAGCGAGTCAAAGTTATACATAGAGGCGCAGACTTAGATTATTTTAATCCAAGCAAGGTTACAGAAGAACGCATTGAAAGCATAAAAAAAATTATTGGAGTACCCCTAAAAGGCAAGGTTATTTTAATGCCAGCTAGAATAACTAGACCCAAAGGCCATCTCTATATGCTTGAAGCATTAAAATACTTAACAAAAGAAGATTTTACATTCTTGATTGTAGGAATTACTAGCGACAAGAACTTTGAATACAAAAAAGAAATTGAAAGAACTGTAATTGCCTATGGCTTAAAGGATAAAGTTCATATCGTTCCCGCTGTTTCTGATATGCCTGCTCTATACAAAATCGCAGATATAGTAGTTTCACCTCGAATTACTCCTGAAGCATTTGGCAGGACTATTACCGAAGCACAGGCAATGGATAAGTTAGTGATTGCAACGCGCATTGGGGCGCCAGTTGAGATAATTGAGGATTCTATAACTGGCTTTCTTGCTTCGCCTAACGATCCATCAGATATGACAGATACTCTAAAAAAAGTATTGAAGCTGAATTCTAAAGAGACAAAAAAAATTATTGAGAAGGCTAGAGAGAAAGTAGTATCAACATTTTCACTAGAAAAAATGTGCTCAGAAACCATTAAAACGTATCACGAAGTTTTAGCTGAAAGTTAATTGCATGAAGATTTTTAATTTAATGTTATTTAAAAGTCTAGGTGGTATTGAACAAGCTTTTCTCGATTATTGTGACGCATTAGAATCATATAATCATAGCGTAATCCCGATCATCCCAAATGGTGCCAAAGTTGAGAAACATTTAAAACACAAACCTTTATACCTAAACTCATTTGGCAGAAATGACATATTTGCATTGTTAAAACTAAAATTTTTTCTTTACAGAGAAAAGCCAGATTTAATAATTACCCATACAACCAAAGACACAGCTTTAGCTCGTAAAGTTGCCTTCGGAATCCCAGTAATTTCTGTATCACATGGTTTCAATTATAAACACCTTATAGGCAAACAGCATATAATAGCCATAAGCAAATATATGTTAAAAAACATAATACAAGCTGGACACTCACCTAATAAAATCACCTATATTCCCAACATGGTAAGAATTAGCGAGTCATATAAAAAGCCCAAATCAAAAAAAATCTACACCTTAGGATTTATGGGTCGATTAGAGACTATCAAAGGTTGTGATATTTTAATTAAAGCATTAGCAGAACTCAAATCACAAGGAGTAAAAATAAACTGTATAATTGCTGGGGAAGGTTCTCAAAAAGATAATTTAATAAAATTAATTAAAGATCTAAATCTATCCAAGGAAGTAAAAATGGTTGGATGGGTTCTTGATGAAAAGAAGCAAAAGTTTTTTGATAACATAGATATTTTCTGCTTACCATCTCACGAAGAAACTTTTAGCATTGCACTTCTAGAAGCCTTAGCTCATTCCAAGATGGTAATATCTAGTGACACTACTGGGCCTAAAGAAATAATCGGCAAAAGTGGTGGGGCTTTTTTCTTTAAAAAACATGACCACATTGAGCTAGCTAAACAAATTATAAAAGCGACTTCAAATTCTAAAGTAATTTTTAAAACAACTTGTTCCGGATATAATGTAGCACAGAAGTATTCAATCGAAAGTGTTGCAAAAAAACTAAATACTTTCTTGAGTAGCGTAAATTAACTACCCTACTTCCTAAAACTTGGCGAAAGACCAAAAGACCGTAATATATTCCCCGTTTCATAGAGCGACAAGCCAATTACGTTAGTAACAGATCCGTTAATCCATTCCACAAATCCACCTGCAATTCCTTGGATCATATATGCGCCCGATTTATCTTCCCATTCTTTGGAATCAATCATAAAATCGATTTCAGCTTGGGTTAGTCTTTTAAATTTAAGAATTGTAGTAACAACTTTTAAAACTTTTTTATCTTTATAAAGCACACATATTCCTGATACGACTCTATGCCTTCTACCAGAAAGTTTTTGTAAAAACTTTTCCGCTTCAGCAGCATCGACTGGCTTGCCAAGTATTTGCCTGCCTACCAATACAATCGTATCTCCTGCCAATATAATGTCTTCGGGATATTTATTGTGCACTACTTTTGCTTTTTCAAAAGCCAACCGCTTAACGTGTGCTATAGGGTTTTCTTTTTTAAGAGGCGTTTCGTCGATGTCAGCAGGACAAACAACATCAGGAACATAACCAATCTGTTTCAATAGAGCTACTCTTCGAGGCGAAGCAGACGCTAAAACTAATTTTTTCATATTAATTAAGCTTGGGGAGGACTGTCAGGAGTAGCGCCAAAAGGCAGCTCTTTATGACGATGAGTCACTCTTCCTTTAGAAAGATCATACGGAGTCATTTCAACTGTAACATCGTCGCCAACTAGAACACGAATTCTATTTTTTCTCATTTTTCCAGATGTATAGGCGATAATTTTATGCCCATTTTCCAACTCAATTCTAAATGTTGCGTTTGGCAGCAATTCCAATACCTTACCTTTAAACTCTAAAACTTCTTCTTTTGCCATGATTAAATATATGGTTATGATTAATCATTTATAACCCTTAAAGCCCTACATTGCAAGAAAGAATAGCTATTTTGAGTATTTAAGATGACGATAGAACAACTAAAAAAAGATGCCAAATTTACAATAAAAGTCATGGCCGAATGCAAAAAAACTTATGGCAGTTATTATCTGCAAAAACTATATGCATCTTATTTCTTATCTATAGATGGTACTTATATAAACTGCATTAAGTACACAAAACACGATTCTTTTTTTATAAATTTCGCAGATAATCTAGAGCGTGAGTTGCAGACTTCTCATACAGGAAATGATATTAATTTAATAAAGTCATTAAAAGCGTTTAACGATTGTGAAGACGCTGAAGATTACGATATCTCAACATGGGTCAATTTCATTGGTATTACAACCGCTTCATGCACTGGGTTGTACACTGCAGCTCGTTACTTATATGAAACTGCAGATGCATATATTTTTCCAATGTGTGTTTTGTATTTGGGCTATGAGTTTTACCACCATGCTCAAACTTTGTGTCCAGATCAACTAAGAACAGACCTTATAGGAAACCTAACAAGCTGGAGTGAAATATAATTTCACAACTCTTAACTACCTTGAATGACCTGCACTTGGCGCCGATCCCACAACTCCATTATACACTTTTGCATAGAGTTTCTCAGCATTAATGATTGAAGCGCTTATATCTACTTCTTGACAGGTTTCTTGAGTCTGTAAGTATTGCAAAGACGTCCACTGAAGGAATGTATTAACTGCAGCCAGCTTACCCTTGGCGTCATTGTCCATCGCTTTAAAAAAGCGTTCCCATTCCGGTATGTCCTTTGTCAAACTTAAATTTTGACAACCCATAAAATAGACTTTGTTGTAAAGACTACTTACTCTTTTGCTAATATCCTTACCGGCAACTGCAGGCTTATTTAGCTTTCCTTCCTTATGACGTAATGCAGCATCTAAATTCTTCGGAAACGTATATTCATATTTCTGAGCTAAATCACTTTCACCCAGTCCCTTCATATGCTTCAACTGAATACACCTTAATTCATCATGAGGAGTATCATGAGGAACTCCAAAAACTTCACAAACCGCCTTTATGGCTTCTGAAAACCTTTCGGAAATGGTTGTTTTGCACGCCAGAGCTTTCTTTACATCATCAGAAGCATGATTTTCTATAGCTACTTGGAGAGGAATTCTATAATTTCCATCCTTCTTTACAAATGTGCCTGGGTTAACATCAAGAGCACGTAGTGCAAAAAACAAGGGGCTGACACCTGACTTTAACTAAGTTAGGATGTTGGCATGTATATAAAGCA
>CAZVFD010000040.1:0-1930 GCA_964625465.1 uncultured Candidatus Midichloriaceae bacterium
GTCTTTGGATTTTGGTCCATGTTTTTTTTCCAATTTATGCTGACAGTTGGCTTTGCTTATGAATGGAGAAAAGGTGCATTAGAGTGGAAATAGGAGCATTATGTTAGAAACAGGGAAAATGTATAACCAAGATGAACAGCTAAACGAGGCAATTAGGTCTGAGCTAGACAATAGGGGTTTTATTGTAACTAAAATAGATGATCTTGCAAATTGGGCAAGAACTGGCTCGCTTTGGCCTATGACATTCGGTCTTGCATGTTGCGCTGTTGAAATGATGCAGACCGCTGCAAGTAGATATGATTTGGATAGATTTGGTGCAGTGTTTCGTCCTAGTCCGCGTCAATCAGACTTGATGATTGTGGCGGGTACATTAACCAATAAAATGGCTGGAGCTCTTAGAAAAGTTTACGATCAGATGCCTGAGCCACGATATGTTATTTCTATGGGTAGCTGTGCGAACGGAGGTGGCTATTATCACTACTCTTACTCTGTGGTTAGAGGGTGTGATAGGATTGTGCCAGTAGATGTATATGTTCCGGGATGTCCACCAACTGCAGAAGCTTTGTTATATGGTGTTCTGCAATTACAAAGAAAAATTCGCAATAAAGGCCGTAGAATCGTAAGAAAAGGTTGATTTATTAGGATTGTCTACAAAAACCATGCCAAGCTTTGGTTGAAAAAATTCGTCTTTGTAAAATTTTTCTAATAAATAAATGTGTGAGCTGTATTTTTCGTGATAATATTGATTTAGTGGTAATTTTTGAAGTATGATTTATGGTGTCTGATGATTTTAAGCGTGAGATTGTAAACTGTTTGTGGGAAGACTACATTCAAGCAATTCCATATTATGAGACTGTATTTAAAAAGAAACGACCTGTTTTAGATCATATGGCTATCATCGATTTGCCTCCTTCCAAAAACACTGGTATTAAATTTTTAAGATCCATATTTGATAGGATTGGTTTTGCCGAGACCGGTAAGGGATACCTGCCAGAAAAGCAGAATGACTTTATTTGGATGACTGATTGCAATGCAAGTATGCATAAAGCCACAGATTCTTTGCCACAAATTGTTTTGGCAGATTTTAGGATGGATTTACTCCCTAAAAATATCCAAGAGATTGTGAATAAGTATATCGAGCAAGCGCCTGAATTTAATTTTAAGAAATTGGATGAGTTTATTGCAAGTGGAGATGAAGAAAATGCCAATTTGCTAATAAAGAAGTTTCTTTTAGGCAGGGCTTGGCCGACTCCTACGGTATCGGAATATAGTGTTGTAAAAGAGCATAACCAGTTGCTTGCGTGGGTTTTGCTGTTTGGTAGGAAAGTAAATCATTTTGGAGTGAATATAACTTTTGAAAAGCAATACACGGATTTATGGGATTTCAATTCGTATATTAAAAATTTGAATTATGCGGAATTAAATTCTCTTGAAGGTGAGGTAAAAGGCGGGGCGCATCAGGGTATCGCCCAATCTTCGACGCGAGGACAATCGGTTGTGATTAATGCTTCGGATGGCGAAGTTGAAGCTAATAATAGCTTTATGGAATTCGTCTGGAGATACCCAGTTACTTCAAATCCTCAGTTTTGGAATGATTATTTTACTGGGTTTGTTTCTGAGAATGCAAATAAAGTAATCGAATCCTTGTATGATGATAAAGAAGAGTAAATGCCAAAAGAATTCTTTGATGTCGTAGTGATAGGTGCTGGGGCTGCTGGTTTGATGGCAGCATCGCAAGCAGGGCAAAGGGGTTTAAAAACTTTGTTGTTGGATCATTCCGATAAAATTGGTGAGAAGATCAGGATATCTGGTGGTGGTAGATGTAATTTTACAAATTTGGGTGCATCTCCCAAAAACTATATTTCTCAAAATCCTCACTTCGCGATTTCAGCGCTCTCTAGGTATACTCAACATGATTTTATCAAGCTTG
>CAZVFD010000040.1:1940-11632 GCA_964625465.1 uncultured Candidatus Midichloriaceae bacterium
TTAAAAATAGAACAAAATCGTTCGCTTTGAGAATTATCAAGCTTGTTGAAAGTTATAAGATTGCTTTCCACGAGAAGACATTAGGTCAATTGTTTTGTGACGGTTCGTCATCTCAAATCATAAATATGTTAACTTCTGAATGTGAAAAAGCTAACGTTTATATAAAGCTAGGTTGCAAGGTGGTAAATGTTGGAAAGGGTGACCGATTCACTATCAGTACTACTTTAGGGGATTTTGATTGCACCTCGCTTATTGTTGCAACAGGCGGCCTGTCGATTCCCAAGTTGGGGGCTACAGATTTTGCCTATAAAATTGCACAACAGTTTGGCATTCAAATAGTGCAGCCAAAGCCAGCGTTGGTTCCTCTTACTGTTGGAGGGACTGATTTGGAGATTTTTAAAAGCTTAAGTGGAATTTCAATGGATTCCATCGTCTCATACAATAAAGTTTCTTTCAGGGAGAGTATATTGTTTACACATCGTGGATTGAGTGGTCCTGCGATATTGCAGATTTCATCTTATTTGAATTCGGAAAATGAAGTGATTTCAATGAATCTGTTGCCAGATCAAAGTTTGATAGAGGTTTTTAAAAAGGACAAGAATTCTAAAATGTTATTGGCAAATTTTTTAAAGGAATTTTTTCCAAATAGATTCATAGATGTTTGGGGGGTGAATAAAATTGAGTCCAAGAAACTTACTGACTGTTCGAATAAATACCTCGAACAAATAGGTGCTGAACTGAATGATTTTAAAGTGTCGGTGCAAGGAAATGAAGGGTATTTAAAAGCCGAAGTAACTGCGGGTGGAATCGATACAAAAGAGCTTTCATCAAAGACCATGGAAAGTAAAAAAGTGCCGAATTTGTACTTTATAGGGGAGTGTGTCGATGTTACCGGCTGGCTTGGAGGATATAACTTCCAATGGGCATGGTCTTCTGGGTATGTGGCTGGTCATTCAGCCTGATCCCCTGTTTTTGTAAGATTTTAAGCTATAATACCTTGTTTTTATTGAATAATTTGCGATTTTATAGTACAATGCCTTTTTATTTTATAAGATTGGGTTGTTTATGTCTGACACTATTTATGCTTCTTCCAGTTTGAAAAGTGCTATTGAGCTTAATGATGTAGCTGAAGTTAAAGCTATTTTTACCGAAGAGAAATATGATGTTAATCAGGTTTTTAAATTTGAAGTTTGGGACAATTTTTTTGGTAGATTTAACTACTATCAAGCGACACTATTGGATTCTGTTTGGAGGAAAGGATCAGATGAAATGGTGGATTTGGTTCTTGAAATGGGGGCAGATGCCAGCAAAATATCTTTACATAGTGTACCTTGGAAGAGGTTTTTAAAGTATCTACCGCAACTAGATAAAAATGGCTTTGATATTATCGGAAGGCTTTTGGATATTGGACACCTACACGAGTCAGATGAACATGATGTTAGAAAGCAGCTAGATGCTCTTTTAGTTAATATAATTACTAATAAAAATATTGATGTGAATACCGTTCTAACTGATGGGAGTTCTTTACTTTCATTTGTTTTGGATAGAGATATGTCTAACACAGTAAAATGGTTGCTTGAGAAAGGGGCAAGGGCAGATGAAATTGAGGCGCATACGTATCATGGTCAAAAGTTTTTAGCTCACATTCCGGATTTAATTAACGCTGGTTTTAACTTAGAAAAGAATTTTTACAAGCTAAGGTATAGTATAGCGGATGATAAGCTTAGTGAGTTAATAGAACAAGATATTATAAAACCTGAATTCAAGTATATTGAGGTAAGGGGTTGGGATGCTGTAGCAGAAGAAAAAAGTCTTATAAACTTCATAATAAATGGCCAAATGAAGCAAGCTTTCCTGGCGATGGCTAAGAAAGGCTTTAAGTTTGATAGCGATTACGCTTTAGAATATACAATCATGCATGAGCAAACTCTGTTTTACCAAGAGAATATAATGGTACTGGCAGAGATGGGTTTGAACTTCACTATCCCAAACAATAATCGACTGCTAATAGATCTTAAAGAAGAAGTTTTAATAGATTTAATTTCTAAGGATTTGCTCGATGTAAATCTAACATTTAGTGATCATGGCAATAATAATCTACGCATATTGAAGTGGGCGCTTGAAAAAGGTAGTCAGGAATTAGTGAAAATTCTTCTAGAAAAAGGAGCTGATGCTTCAAGTATAGTAATGCAAATTTTAACTTTTTGGCATGGATATAAAGATGATACTTTTAAGGTTTTTATAGAGAATTTAGATGCGTTAATGAAGAATGGACTGAAGCTTGTAGATGGCTCTCAACTCAATAATTTAGAATTCATTTTAACTAGTAACTACTTGGCAATAAGTTCAATAGGATCTTTGATAGATAAGGGGATCATTACGCCTAAAGATGTTATAGCAGGCATGTTGAATGTACGTTATTCTGTCGCTGACAAGTTTAAGTCAAAAGAGTTATTAGATTTGCTTCTTGAAAAGGGTCTGAGTGTGCATGATAAATTACATAATGGTTCAGAGGTTTATAAAGCAATAATACAATTATTCTCCTCAGAAGGTGTGGTTCCTTTATTTAAGAATGGCACTCTGAATGCTAGTTCTGATGAAGTCATACTTGAAATGTTGCAAGGGGGGATTAAAACCGAATTGATTCTTGCGCTGCTTAAAGAAAACTTGCTTTCGCTCGACAGAAAGATTGATGGCAAACCTTTGCTTGTTGCATTTCAACGTAATTCTCAGATTGTAGATTATCTCATTAAGAATGGAGCATTTGAAAGTCTTACCCCTAAAGAGCGTGAGAGTTTTCTTAACGAAATGATCATTTATAACTGGGATAAAGTTGATGAGAAGATAAATATATTAGAAACTTTAAAAGAAAAGCATGGCTATGAACTTGATGAAAGTGCATTTTGTGCAATGTTACGAATTAATTCAAAACCACTTATTAAATATGCTCTAGATAATGGTATAGAATTAAATAGAAAATTTAGTGAAGATTTGCCAGATGTAGAAGGCATTAAAGTTGCAGGATTATTCCCAATTCAAGCAGCTATTACATTAAGTTTTGAGATTGATGATTTAAATCATTATAGTGGTGCTGGTTGGAAAGAAATCAAGAAAGGTGATGCAGTAGACGTTCTTATTGAAAATGGTGCTGATACAACTGTGCTAACTAAAGAAGGATATTCAATAGCTACATTACATCTTATGTATGGAATAAACTCTGGTTTTAATATTGATTCATTCTATGAAAAAGGAGGTAAGCCGCACTTACTCGATGCTCTTTTTCCTATGGAGAATGATCGATTCGGAGATTATGAAAAATACTTTAATGAAGTTGATTTTAATCAATTGATAGATCTGCCTAATAAAGATAGTTATCCCGTTTTTTATACTTTTCATCCTAAATTAATAGGGGTAACTACTGTATCCTTCCTTCACATTTTGGTACGAACTGATTCGATGAATAATTTTAATTATTTGATGATAAAACGAGGAGGGATCGATCTAAACCAAAAAGATTCCTTAGGTAAAACTCCAATCTTCTATGCTCAAAAATTAGGCGTGGTAGAGTACCTAATTGCAAATGGTGCTAAAACTGATGTAGTAGATAACAACGGAAATACGTTGCTACATCTTACGCAAGACATAGATTTACTAAAAGTATTTAGTAAACATCAAATAGATCATAATGCCGTAAATAACCAAGGGCAAAAATGGTATGATGGTAAGCCTCTAATACAGTTAATAGATAATAACTTGCTACCAGAATGGAAGAGTATTCCTAAAATAACTAACCTTCTATTACAAAATGGTGAGGTACTTCGAGCTGATAGCTACTACAAGCAAGGCGCACATTTTGCTTACGATTTGAAAAGTGATTTAGTAAAATCTATCAAGTTAGGAATCTCTGCATCTTTAGAGATTAATAAATACCAATCTTTGATTGCTATATTTAATAAATATGCCATTCAGCTACCAAGCTTCTTGTATAAATATATAAATGATCCACAGGATTATGAGTCAACCAAAGAACTGGAAATGATATTGAGTGATCAATTCTTAAACCAATTAGTTGATCAGTATCTAGCTAATTTAGGAGTTGAGCATACGTCTATAAATGAGTACTCGCAGTACACTACAACTATGGACAAAGTGGTAAAACGAATTGAAGAAGATTTAGCTTTGGAAGTACTGGCAATTAATAAGCTTAATCTAGTGCCACTCACAGAAGAGCACTTTGTATATAGAGGTTTGAAATTATCAGATATATCTGGATTTATCGCGCATAATTTTGTGCATGGACATAAAGCACTTCTAATATCAGGTGTGCATAATTTTGGATTCCATGCTCAAGAACCATGGTCCAAAAACCAGAAAGTTGGATATTCTTGGGAATTCGCGGGTATTTACGCAAGTTTTTCGAAAGATATGGCAAAGAACTTTGCAAGTGGCGGCATCTCACAAGTCGCAAATGGTGGCGGTGTTATCATGCAAATTAAAATTGGTCCTGAAACTAAGTTCGTTTGTGGTAGAAATACTCATGAGTCAGAAATTACAACTCTTTCGACAATTCCAGTTGAGGCAATAAAATCAATTACTATTGTTGGTACAGGTCAAGTGATACAAAACGAACACTACATTGAATCTGCTTTGGATAGAGTTGAACTTTTGACTGAAGAGCAGATGATTGCAAATTATAAAGCAATGGGTTGCGAGCAATATGTGGATAGTAATAAAGCGAAGTTGGAGAATGGTGGTGAATTATCACCCTATGAAAAATTCATAGAGACTTTTACTCCAGCTGAATTAGCTGCGCATAGGAATAAAGTCTATCTTGCTGCAGAACAAACGGAAATGTGTTTGGCGGATTAGAGTTAGCGCTAAACTTTCACCAAACCATAGTAAGAGAGTTACCGGTAATTGAGCCAATTGCGCCATATACAAACGGGACGTTTCTTCTGTCATGACCGATTAAATTTGTTCTAAATACAGGGTATGAAACTTTTTTGCAGAATGAATCTATTGCAATGGGAATATGGTCTGTACCATCTTTCTCTTGTGAGCCAGTGAATTGGCCAAATATCACTGCTTTTGCTTTGTCTAATATTCCAGCTTGGAGTAAATGATCAAGTATCCTATCAATTCTATAACCGCGCTCATCTACATCCTCGAGAATTACGATTTTGTCTGTCATATCAACTTGCCAAGCAGTACCAAGACTTTGCTCAAGCATGCTTAAATTACCCCCCGTAATTTCTCCAGTAATTTCGTTTGCAGGATTCGCCAAATTTACTAGGTCGTTGATAACAATTTCTTTTTTCTTTCCAGAGATTATATCAAGTACATCTACTGTGTTTTGTAAGTCAAATTCATGCCTCACAGGGTTGGAGAAAGATGCACCGTGAATAGTTTTCCATCCCCAGTGTTGATTTAGGAATATGTGTAATGCGGTAATATCGCTAAAACCTATAAAAAACTTTTCTGTTTTGGGTTGTGGTAATCGTAGTAGGCTTGGTATGAGCTTAGAGGCGCCATATCCACCTTTCCATGACCATATTATTTTTGAAGAGCTGTTGAGAGCATCAATTAGTGTTTTTGATCTGAATTCGTCAGTATTAGCGTGGAAAGTATTGGAAAAATCTAGCATATCTTTGGGATATCTGATTTCAAAACCCAAATCGGAATAGTATTTAATCGAGTTTTCTAAATGAGATGGATCTTTCCCAGCGCTGCTTGGTGCTACTACTTCAATTATTTCCTTATTCAATTTCATATTACGTAAGTTTATATTGTTAGCTAAATAATACACAAGAGCAGCAAAGAATCATACCCTTTTATGTTTTTTCTCAAACAAAGATATGCCAATCATCAAGCTGAGTGATGTGCCAAAAGCCACAAGCTCGGGTACAGCTACTATTTCTTGATCATAACTGAAATTTAATGCTTCTAGACAAAGCCATGTAGTAATCGCACCTAAGCTTGAGTACAGAGCAGCTTTTGCGGTCGCTTTTTTCCAGTATAATCCAAGGATAAGGGGGCAAAACACCATAATCATTGTTATTTTACCTGAGCTTTCAACGAGACCATGTATAGATTGCGAAGTCAGAAAGGAAATGACCAATACTACAAAAGTACACAGTACTAAACTTATCCTAAGTGATCGCATGTCCTTACCGTAGTGGGTGAGGGCGCCAATAACATTTTCACTGAACACTACTGATGCAGCAAGTGTAGTGCCTGATATAGTGGATAGTATGGCGGCCATAAGCGCTCCGAAGAATAATATCTGTATAATTATCGGTGTTTTGGCGACTATGTATTTTATAACAACAAGTTCAAAATTATCATCTTCTGGTAAGAAGCCTGATTTTAGAGCCGCCATGACCATTAGTATTGGGATGAATGTTATAAATAAATATACAAAAGCACCTATGATAGTTCCAATAATTGCAGTGTTTTCGCTTCTTGATGAAGTAATTCTTTGATATGTATCTTGTTGTGGAATTGATCCCAGAATCATGGCAAATAACACAACTACTATGCTCCAGATGTTTGGGTAATGTTCGTTATAATCCCATCTTAAATAATCTTTATCGTGTGCGTATTGAAATAAGGTAGAGAAATCCATGCCTTCAAAATAGATTATAGTGTAAGTGAACAATAGACCTACAATGATCATAAATGTTTGGATAAAGTCGTTAATAGCGACAGACATCATCCCCCCACGATAAGTGAAGGCTAAAACTACAATTGCACCAATGATTTTACCTATTTCAACAGATATGTACTCAGGGAATAAATGATTAATTACAAAGCCAAATGCTAAAAATTGCGCTGCTATCCAGCCAAGATATGAAACTGATATTGCAATACCCAATGTAATTTCTGTGCTTTTGTCATAACGATGTCTTAGGTAATCTGCTAAAGTGAGAACATTCATTTGGTAAAATTTTCTACCTAGAAAAACTGCTATAAATATTAAGCATGCAGCAGCGCCTATTGGATCAGATATAACTCCAATAATGCCATGCTCAGCAAATGCTCCTGGTATGCCTAAGATGGATTCAGAACCAAACCAGGTTGCAAAAACGGTGGCAGCAGTTATGTGAATTGGCAAGGACCTGTTAGCTAAAATAAAGCCTTTGGCTGTGTGAATGTTTTTTGTAATCCAATAACCAAGCAAAGTTGTAGCGATAATATACGCTATACATCCTAAGCCTACTATGCTTCCTTCTACCATTTATAATGATCAACAGTGCCTCTAATGCCAGAGTAAGTCAGTATTTTAGAAAAATAAATGTTTTTTTAACGTGAGAGTGAGCGGTTACCTTTTAAAAGCGTAACTTGTCCGTCTTCAATACATATATTTAAACCATTTTTTTTAGCAATTTTATCTAGTTCTATTCTAACTGTTTTATCACTTAGTCTTCTTAAAGACTGGCTCTGTTCAATTTGAACGAGATCCTCAAGTGATTTACTGTCTATTGAAGCCGCACGTAACGCTTCAATAATTTTTGCAGCAATATTTGGTTGTGGAGATGAAACTTTAGTAATAGAAGAAGGTTTAACTCGTTTTGAGTGTTTTTGTGGCTTTGAAGAACTAGCTCCCATTATGATTACCTTTATATTCTGTTTCCCGATCTACATTATATTTGGAAAGTGAATTTATCTCAACAATAAGTTTGCCAAAATAGCTATATATGTTAGTGTTTACATCATGTTAACAAAAGGAATGAATAATGGAAGTATCTTTCGCAAAACTCGAAATGCCAAAAAATGGAACTGCTGTATTTTTAATTGATGAGGATCTTAAATTGAGCTCTTTGCTAGAAAAAGCGCCTTTTAAAGATGATCTTACAAGAGGGATAAAAGCTTCTAAAAGCTTTCAAGGAAAGAAAGGTCAAATTTTGAATTTGCTTTCTCCAAATGGATCTAAGTTAGACAGAATTTCATTAGTAGGTGTGGGGAAAAAGGCAGATGTAGATGCAATATCCATGCAATCAGTTGGTGGAAAGATCTATATGCTTCTTAACACTCTGGAGTGTGAAAATGGAACAGTTGTCTTAGAAGATAATAAATCTTGGAAAATTGCTGCTGATGAAATGGCATGCAATATAGCGTTGGGTGCAAAACTCAGAAGCTATAATTTCAATAGATATTTTGTCGATAAAAAATCTGAGCATAAACAAAACGTCAAGAAAGTAACAGTTCTTACAAATGCTGTTGCTAAGATGAAAAATCATATGCACCATATTGATTCTGTGGCTGGTGGTGTGTTTGTAACTCGTGATTTAGTTTCTCAACCACCGAATGTTTTATACCCTGCAACATTTGTTGAAGAGTGCAAAAAGCTGTCTAAGTTAGGTGTGAAGGTTTCCGTTCTTGATCAAAAAGAAATGAAAAAGTTGGGTATGAATGCGCTACTTGGTGTAGGGCAGGGAAGTATTCGTGAGCCTTATACCGTTATCATGGAATGGAAAGGCGGTTCAAAAAGCCAAAAACCTATCGCATTTATAGGTAAAGGTGTAACATTTGATTCTGGCGGTATTTCTATAAAACCATCTGCAAATATGGCGGATATGAAATATGATATGGGTGGTGCTGGAACTGTTACAGGATTAATGCATACACTTGCTTCCCGTAAAGCTAAAGCAAATGTTATTGGGGCAATAGGGCTTGTTGAAAATATGCCATCTGTCAGTGCGCAGAGGCCTGCGGACGTTGTAGTTTCAATGTCTGGCCAAACTATAGAGATTGATAATACAGATGCTGAAGGCCGCTTAGTGCTTGCAGATGTATTATGGTATACACAAAGTAAATATAAGCCAGAGTTCATGATTAATCTTGCTACTCTTACAGGAGCAATAGTCATTGCACTTGGTGAGAATATCAATGCTGGGTTGTTTTCAAATAATGATGCTCTTGCAGACAAATTACTTAAAACTTCTGCAAAAGTTGGCGAAGGGTTATGGAGAATGCCGCTAAAAGATTCTTATGATAAACAAATCAATTCTGAGATCGCCGATGTTAAGAATACAGGCAATGGTCGTGGCGCTGGCAGTATTACAGCAGCACAATTCTTGCAGCGCTTTGTGAATAAATATCCTTGGGCGCATTTAGACATTGCAGGTATGGCTTGGGATAAAACAGGTTCTGATTTAGCTCCAAAAGGCGCTACAGGTTTTGGTGTGAGATTACTTAACCAATTAGTTGCTGATTTTTACGAGTAAAGGTTTGGTTGATAATAAAAAGGGCTTTGGCACAAAGCGCGTTAAGTTAAGACTGGTGTAGTGCCGAGACTTGAAGAATAAATTATGTGCGGTAGGGGACGAATTTGCCCGCGAACGCGGCCTTAAAGCAAATTCGGCGCACATAATTTGAGATGAAAGCATACCACTTTTCGTCATGCTGAACTTGGTTTAGCATATCTCTTGTCACCTCGAGCGCAGCGTGGCGATCCAGAACTTTTATGCAAAGTAATTTCTTTAAAGCTCCACGAAATGAATTTTTTCTAGGAACGGAACTATCGCTTTCATTACATTAATAAAAAATTCTTAACAAATGAATTGACTCAAAAAAAGAAAAAGTTTATTTATGCGCAAGCTAAATTTATTGCAGGTCTTTTATGAAAGAAAAAATCAAGGGGCTGACACCTAATAAAATTCTTTTAGCAACTTTTTCAGATCGATTAGAAG
>CAZVFD010000041.1:0-10464 GCA_964625465.1 uncultured Candidatus Midichloriaceae bacterium
AAGCCCATCATGAACATGACTCCATACATTGTAACGTAAAAGACTAGAAAGGCTCGGACTATATTAATAAGACCAGTGTCAGCTACTACTTTCTCATATAAGCCTTGTGTAACTTTGCCTAACAAATCATCAAATGCTGTAACGACCTCCTCTATAAAACCTTTGGGCCTATAAACACCACTCACAATATTCAGTGTATACCCACCGACGTTATCTGAATAATGTCTATCTTTGATTTGGAAATACAACTTTCCTTCTCTAACAATTCCATCATTTTGATTATTAACATCATCAAGACAAGTCGCATTATTCCCTTGAACATTACACTGTTTACTTACATCAAGAATAAAGAATTTTCCGTCATTATCATCCTGAAGGGGAGCAACTCTAAAGGTCCTAAACAAATCGTTTGGAGGATTTTTAGCAATTTCAGCAGTCAAATTAGGATCAGAGGGAATACCACTAGCATTTTTTAAGGCAATAAGTCCAAACAGTCCATACCCTCCTTTTTGTTCACAGGGCGTGTTATCCTCGTCTTTACCTTTATCAACCCTTTGTCCATCACCTGAAAAGCAAACAGAGCTATTAGCTTCCTTATCTTTATTGGTACCACCACTACCGCTACAAGCTACAGGCCCACAGTCTTTCGGTACACCGCCAGGATTATTAATATCTTTACCCCAAGGAAACCAGCTTCCTTCCACATAAATCTTTAGCGTCCCTCTTTTCAATTTACAACTCGCAGGTGGCTTATTGCTATCACAAGTCGGATCTTTGCCCACGCCAGTAGTTCTAAGATCATTGTCGGTTGTTACCCACGGCGCAACTTGATCAACCCTTGGACTCACCCTCAGCAATTTTGAATTCGTGCCAGCCGCTGGATTATCTTCGTCAGGATTAGCTGGAACATATACCCCACCACCTAGTCCAAAGTTACTTGCTCCATAACAGATCGCATTGGCATCAAAGTTAAACCCTAGCGTTAGCAATGCAGTTATGAGCAGTATCTTTTTCATCTAGATCCTCTCCATCAACCTATTTAGCGCATATTCTTTCGGCGCATCATTTCCTCTTGCCTCATGCGCTATTCCATTTTCAAAGAGTTGGACCAAATCGTTTTGCGTTATGTTATTTGATTTTTCTAATGCTTTTGCCCTATCACCCATTATTTTAAATTCATTAATAATTCTTTTATTTGATACTGATTCACCAGCCCCTTTTAGCCTCTTAATTGCTAAATCGATTGCTCCAGATACTTTTGGATGATCTGTTTTCAAATTTATACTTTGCGCTTTATCAAATAACGCTCCTAATTTAGGCGGGGTCTCACCTTTCAGCAAGCTGTTATAGATCATTTTGCCTTTTTCTGGAGCCGCTCCATCTTTTACATTCGACATAAGGACATTTGCAATTTCATTTTGTGAAATATTAGCCTTCTTGAATTCTTTTAAATAATCAACTTTATCAGGATTATCTTTATCTGGACCAAGCCTCTTCAGAACATTAAACATATCCTGATCACTTATTTTATCATCGCCAAACTGTCTCGCAGCCTGTCTCAAAGCTCCAGTTAAGGCTGGATGATCTGAGTTAGCCTTGGTAACCGTATACCCGACGTCCGCCTTATGAGCCATAAATTTGGCAGGGTTTACCACATAACTTCGTATACCTTGTCTGGCAGCCTCAATTTCCCTTGACGTGCCTAGAACTGTACTAAATGGTGCAATCGCTTTGTTTGCCAAACCTGTAGTATAGTCCGCAACATTAGCATAACCAGTTAAATCAACGCCCGTAAAGAAGTTCTGCGATATCATGGAGTTTATCAAACTAACTGCTAAGTTTATAAAGACATACATTGCATGCGCTATTATTAAAATATAAAAAGCTGCACCTAGATTAGTAACAGGAGATACAAGCACCGCATCATCTGGAGCGTGCATATAATTTATCGTTGTAAACCCTGGCAATATACATGTAAATGGTAATACTACTGGGAATGCCACGCCGAAGTAACATATCCTACAAACAGTGAATCCTAAGGCTGCGTATATGCCTGCTAAAAAAAGATTAGTAAATATTCCAATTGTAGCAATCACCACTACAGGCTGTAAGGTTACGGATATCAATTGGCTTATCCAAGACATAAACATTTTTCGTGTGTATTTGAATAAGACGAAAGTGAGAAAGATTGGCGCTAATAATAACAGTACACAAAGCATGACCATTGACACCATGTAAATTATAAATGCTTTGATCATTGCGATTGTGAAAATAAACACACCAAACATTATTGCTAAAAACACGTATATGCCGAGCCAGCCCGAGAAAATTAACCCCCCTATTTTGTACCAAAACGGCTCACTTGAGATAATAGTGAAAACTTTATCAAAAATTGTAAATATTTTAGATGGATCTTGCTCTACTTGACCAATTACAGAATTACTTAAATCATAGTCATTATAATTTATAACTTGAGAAATGAGAGTAGAGCCACCATTTATAAAAAACCCAAATAGATATGTATTGAAAAACTCCCAGCTACCAGGGTTAATCAATATAATTACAACCGACAGATTTAATAACCTGATAATTCCATCACGCTGAGTTAAAGGTGACAACCCCACCACATAGCTAAAACCTGTCCAAGTCATAAATAGAACAATAGTTACCTGAATTATACGAATTAGGTCGCTGTCTGTGACAAAATCGTTAAATACCTCCTGAACCAATCCTTCGGAGTTTCCTCCATTACCAAAGAAGTATACTCTAACTTTGCGAACTATATCAGATACACCATTTGACCCTATAGTTTCAACATTAGCTTTTTCGACTTGTATATTGTATTGACCAGTCGCATTTTCATACCCATACATCTTAGGAATTCTATCAACACTCTCTTTACATATGGGGTTAAGATAATTACATTGAGGTCCTACTGCAGAATCATCGTAAACCGGAACATCGATACTGAATACCAACTTCCCCTTTTTATCCATTATAATTGGGTCATATTCTTTAAGATTTTGTGACGTAAGAGGTTTCCAAGTTGCCTGCCATGGCTCTTCAAATTTTGGATTATCTGTACCTTCCCCACTAACAAAACCTAAGATTGCGTATTTAAGACGCTCACCTTCTTTATATATACACCCTTGACGTTCTATAGTTACCTTAAAGCCGCCCAAATTGTCATTCCAAGCACTAGCCCCACCTGCAAGAGAGTCCATATGCACTACACCAAACCTAGTGTACCTTTTGGAGAATCCCTCTAAAGTCCCACTAAACTTTAGGACTTGCTTTGATCCTGTTATTTTACCGTCACTATCTAACACTGGAACTGTATCACTTTTCCCGTATAGTCCACGCCACTGCTTTTCATTATTTTCTTTGAGAAGGTTTCCTAGATCCTCAGGAGGAATTACTTTGTCATTTACATCAACATAGTCTCCATCACTATTTTGTTTTATTACATGAAGTGAATCTCCTGGTAAAATCTCAAAATTAGAACCATTACTATTTCCTACTGGATTCCAACTCAAACCAACAAAAGGCTTCTTAATCAATAAATTTCGTGTAGCACATATTGAGGGAACTTGGCAGGTATAATAGCCATTTTCAGCTTCAAGAGTTATACTTATCTCATCACCATCTATTATATCAATTCCTGTATTTGTGATATTATTATTCCTAGCACTCCACGTACTTGGATCCGTTGTTTTTGTCTGCCAATTTGTATTTGAAGCCCAATCGCTGGCTTTAGATGAATCTAAAACTGGGGTTAGAACTTTCGCATCTGTACCACAAAGTGATAATTTTCCATATCCCTGATTAGGAACAGGCATGATTTTCACAACCATTTCCTCCCCTTCCTGCACAATGAAGCTTGACTCATAGGTATTAGCGGTCATAGAGTCTTTGCCACCTAAACTGCAACTTGATTTTATCTGCACAGTCTTAGTCTGAATATTGCCTGAAGAGTCTTTATACTTTAAATTGTAGGCCGAATACTGCATTCCTAATTTACAATTTCTTCGGCATCTGTGTAGTTCTTCAGCATTCAAAGCAGGGTCTACTCCCGCAGTCATTAACCCACCACACTCAATTTCACAGCGCTCATAGCAAATTTTACCAATCGGCCTTACAGTTATGCGATCCTTTTTCTTATCACCGAAATCGTCCCCGAAATAACAATCACTATAGAGACCTATTGCGCTACCCGCTGAGTATGCCATCTGTGGGATAGCCAAACTCATTATGATAAAGAGCAGGACAAAAACTTTGTGAAAAGATTTTATTCCTGCTCTATCAAGATTTGGCATACCTAGCTCCGCATCTTACCAGCCAGTTTACCAACACCAGAGGCTATACCACCTGCGGCTTTATTTGCTGCGAGTTTAGCGCCAGCTCCTGCCGCCATGCCTAATGGTTTTAAACCAGCCCCAAGACCTTGGGATACTTGTCCTAGTCCTTGAACTCCAACTAATATAGCCATAAACTCTGTAACTGAGCCTAAGAACAAGTAAAACAAGAAAGAAAACAGCAGCAATCGCATTACAGGATTTCTAATTTTCCCAGCATACGCACTGTCTACTTTTTTAAATGTACCAAACGCAGGAATTCTTTCGCTCTTTATTTTATTGGTTGTGAGTAAAGCTGGCGAAGCAGTACACGGATCCACATAACCAATCTCCGACATATTTTTACAGAATATTGAATCAACATCTTTACAAACTTCTGCAAGTGCTGTCGTAGGATTCGGATTGTTAGCAAGATTTAAATTACCATAGAATACAGCATCAAAAGTAGCAAACATGATTGCAACGAATGCAAATAGTAATGCAGGATATATCATATAACCAATCAGCATTTGCATCCACTTGTTGAAAATATTTTTGGTTGGCTCAAATAAGGCAAAACACAAGAAAAGTGGGGATAAAAATACCAATATTGTAATAGTAAATATAGATAATATGTATATGTGGGCGAACCTAAAGACAGTGATCAATATCATTATGGTATAAATTAAACAACACACTGCTAATGAGAAATCCACAGCTAAAAATCCACTGAACAGCCATGATGACATCATCCCACCGACCGTATAATTACAGGAACCGAACGAGAGATAGTTCACAACCTTGCAATCTACTAAATCCCAAACCGTTGTTTTAATTACCCCTTGGTAACCTTCTGTTGCGGTTCCACCAGCAATACCAGAAGCTGGTATGTCACGATTAGAAAATATATTCGAACCTTGATACTCCATGCGGCAAGCACTTAAAGGATCATTAATATTCTGCGCCTCTAAGAATATTGATGATAAATCCTCTGAAACTTGTAGCATGGAAGGGAATAATCTGAATTGATTATTGTACCATACATCCCCTGTTGCAAAATAAAGTACTAGAGCAAACTTCAGAACATACATTACCCCTTCAGCTCTGCTCGGTGGCTGACCCGCAGTCATAATTTTAATACCAACCAAAGCAACATATAAAGTTAACGCACCCAATACCATCATTTTCATTCTTTCTTGTACAACTTGGAAGAACGGCTTCTTGCCTTGCTTCTTGTTGCCATCTAGTGAAGTTGTGAAAATTTGGGTCAGCATATCTTTTACACAACCAACCACTGTACTGGTCATGTGAAGGTCACTGCGTAAAAATTTGTTTACAGAAGCATCTTTCACGCCATTTAGCGCGGCTTTTCCCAAAGAATTGAGATCATCTCTCGCTTTTAATAAATAAGCGCAGCGCGTTCCTGCAACATAGTTTTGAATAAAGCTATCTGTATTTAACAAATCAACTGGTGGAGCAATTGTGCTACAACCAGCTAAAACTGGGAACATTGTATATGGCGCGATCGCACATAATCTAATTTTTCCTGTTCGCGGTTGTTGCCAATAAAACGCATAGAAGTGGATTGTTCTAATATACTTTTCATCCCCTGCTCTCAGTTGACCAAATGTATGGTTGTCTGGTCTACATGACATATCACCAGTCCAAAAGCTGTACCAACCCCTAGAGATCTTTGGCCAATAACCAACAACTATACTATCTAAGTTTTTCTCCATTGAATCGAGTGTCTTTGTAGGAATATCTAGGTTACATGCAGGAGAAGTTCCCCCCGCATAACCATATGTTCTTCCTACCTTTAGAGGATCACTTGTATTACCGCCATTTCCATTATTTTCAGCAGGATCCCAATACGGCTTACAGTGGAAAAGATATGGAATTTCGTTGCTTGTATAAACTTTTCCAGACTTCAATTTTTTTGGATCAATTTTAAGTTGTTTACCATCTTCAATACAAATATTATCACCAGGCACTTCAGGATCTGGGAAAGCGTTAAGAGTTACACGCTCTGCAGCAGTTAGTACATATGCATTTGAACACACATCAACCATTATCGAGTAATCAATCGCAGCCGCTATAAAGGCAATTCCTAGTGATGCAATGCCTGCTGCAGCATACCCCACTGCCCTACCTATTTGCAACCCAGTTTGTGTACTTTGTACGTTACTAGAATCTGTGTCAGGAACATTCCTTCCTATATTTTTTGGCAAGCTTACGTTCACTAAAGCAGACGGATCCGAAAACACTTTGCCTGAACTAAAACAATCTGTATACCCACCACCATATTTTTGAAATTCTTCGTACTCTATAAATGAATTTCCTTGATACCCTTCATCAGCATTATAACTTGCAGGATCGGCGTGTGCAGAAGATGACCAAATTGCCATTAACAACGTCAACAACCCGAACAATTGTTTTCTAAGAATTTGCGCCATCATTCTTTTAACTCTTTAATTCTTTGGTTAAATATTGGAATCCATACATTAGGGTCTTCTCCATGCTTCTTCCTAACTTCATCTAAAATCACCACCGTATCAGCTCTTCCAGATAGCACGTTAATTACATCACCCATACCACCTAAATCAACACGCGCTATAACCGAATCATTGCCTTGTTTAACTAGAAAAAATCGAGTTCCAGGATCCGTCGTTCTTATTAAATTAAATTCCTGAGCGCTCAACATAAAGGTAGTCCTGTATACTTCAGTCGCCTTTAAATTTGGCAAGAAAATTTGTGTCGCCGTTTGCTGGATTAAAGTATCGCTGATAGCACTTTTACTAGCATCTTCCACACTTTGTGTAGCAAAAATAACAAAGGTGTTAAGCTTACGTAATACTTTCAACCAATCCTTAATTTTAGGCGCAAAAATTGGGTTATCAATCAACGCCCAAGCCTCATCCAGAACAATCATGGTCGGAGTCCCATCCAAGGCCAAATTGATTCTATGGAAGATGTACGATAAACATGGCCCTAAGCTGGCTTTATCTTTTAATAATTCTGCCATCTCAAATCCAAAAACGTTAGACTTACCAAAGTCTATTGCATCAACTGGATTATCAAACACTTTAGCGTGCGACCCCTTCCCAGACCACATAGCAATTCTGCCAGCCAAAGTTCCTGGACCAGCTATTCCCATAAATGGCACAATATTACTTAACCTTCTATCTTTAGGATCAAGCTTAAAATTACCATTGATAGCATTGGTAAGTACGTGAATATCTTCGGAAGACACCATCTCCCCATTTGTAGTTACAAGCTGCTTAAACCAATCAAGAAGGAAGGTTCTATTTTCCCCAGTATCTTCTAATTGCAGTGGGTTGAAACCACAAACTTCACCTGGATCAATAATTGTATATTGCCCTCCAAGCGCGCGCAAAAATATTTCAGCTCCCCTGTCTTTATCAAAAAAGAAAAGTCGACACTTAAATTTCTGTGATTGAGCGCACAAGAAATTCATAAGTACCGTCTTACCAGCACCAGTTGGCCCAATAATTGTAGTGTGCCCAACATCCCTAACATGGAAATTGAAGTAATAAGGCGTACCTGACGTTGTATCCAGTACAGTAACAGCCTCACCCCAATGGTTATTCTTTGCTTTGCCAACTGGGTAATTATGGAATGTAACATATGAAGAAAGATTCAACGTATTAATTGTCGCCCTTCTCAAAATATAATCAAAATTGCCTGGCATTTGCGCCCAAAAGCATGGCTCGAGGTTCGTTGTCTCTCTAACGCCAATTGCACCTGTGTTTGTAATTTCGATAGCTAGAGCTGAAATTACATCTTCTAATTCTTTTGGATCTTCAGAAAGACACATTGCTGACATATGATGAAATCCGAAACCTATCTGCCCCCCAACTGCCATTTCTACCGCAACATCGATTTCTGCAATTTGCGTGGTCCCTTTATCCCCTGCTTGTTGCATTTGTCTCTGTTGTAATTCCATCGCCTTAATGGCCTTTTGCTTATTCGTAAACTCGTACGATTGAGTTAAAATAAACTCATGTGGTAACTGTAAAAATGAATCAAGCATATCTACTTTTGTAGTCTGCCCATACTCCCTTATACTTACCATACCAGCGAATCTAGATTTTCCCGTTGGGGATTTTATCTCTATGGTCTTAGAGCCAAAATACAATCTGTTTGTATTAAGCTGAGTGGCAATTTCATTTGTAGATAATGGGATCCTAGATGACTCCCCTGCATTTGCTAGT
Organism: uncultured Candidatus Midichloriaceae bacterium; assembly: GCA_964625465.1. Classification (GTDB taxonomy): domain Bacteria; phylum Pseudomonadota; class Alphaproteobacteria; order Rickettsiales; family Midichloriaceae; genus CAZLFQ01. The sequence continues at coordinate 8,567 of CAZVFD010000041.1, forward strand.
ACACTTAAAAACTCTGCGATTTCAGAATATACTACATTTCCTGCTCTCTCTACAGACAAAATTTCTGGCGTATAACTTCGCAGAGATGTTGCAACCCTTGATGCCGCTTCTTCTATCTGCTCGCATGCTTCACGCATCTTTGCATTAAATAATTCTTTATTTGCAGCTTTTAGTATTTTACCAATTATACCCTTGCCACTAGTAGAACCAATTGGCCTAACAATACTTACATACAATTCATTTGTATAAGCCTCTTGATCGCGATGTTTATCAACCCACTTTTGATCAAGGTAAGAGGCAAACCCATCTGGCATATCAACACTTGCATAATCTTCTGGGTAGACTTGCTTTCTTAATCTAACCAAGTGGAAATAAAAGTTAAATTCCCCTGTACCTAAACTTTTGAATAATTGGTTTCTTAAAAACTTTCTATTATCTAAATCTTCATTATCAGCTGTTTCAAATGAAAAACCGTTTATTTTGATTACCTGAAGCAATGAATCGTCTTTCAACATCACCGTTCTATCATTCACGTGCATAAGATAGGGCATGAAGTTACTTGCAGGAAATTCATTCTTTGCAATAGTTTCTTTTGGCGCTTTGACTCTAAATAGCTTTGCCATATTACATTTTACCTAAAAAGGGTCATAAGAGTTTTTACCATGCACAAAAACCGTGTTAAATCTATACCCGCACTTACTCAATTTAGTCTTGAATAACTCTAAAAACAAAGGCTCTTTTGAATACAAGAAGTATCCCAAGAGGTGCATTCCTACAGCCATAAACACATATTTCAAGCTTGGATCTAAAATTAAACCAATTAAGTTCCCAGCACCATTAAGACCCAGCCACATCGTACTAACTCCAAATGGCAGCGGAGGTCGTGTTAAGGCCACGAACAACGGGTCTTTATCTAATTCTTGAGCCATAGCTTCCTCCTTTGTAATTCAATTCAAGAGTACTCCTGGCAAAACCCAAAAACAACCTGAATTTTTCAAGCATTCCAAACGTATAACTCTTATTTTTTCTGCCCATCTCTTGCACCTTTTTGGAATTTCATTTTAAGCTCTGCCGCTTTAATTCTCGCATCCTGCACTAACATTGGAGCACTTGTAACTTTGTTTACACCACTCATAAACATAGCACCTGCCTGACCAGAGAACTGCGATGCATCGCTGCTTCTGCTTGTTAGCTCACCACTGACGATATTACCAATCACCTTAGTGATAAAATCACAGTACTTTAACATGCCGTGACCTAAAATAAGTAGCAGCATCGCTCCTTGTAATATAGACATTGGAGTACTAAAGCCACTTGTTTCATACTCATCTGGAGTGAATGAATCACTTATTGGTTGATACCATGTCAATAAGCAAATTGTGTCAATTCCTGGTATTTCGACTGCAACCGCACAATATGGGCAAATGGTATATGAAAGCGTAGCATAAATTGTTGCAGCAAACAGTGTATTGAAAATCGCTATACCTGCAAACATACCCACTGGTTGCAGAGTAAATGAAATTATCATCTTCCACCACGAATCAAATAACCCTTTCGTTGTTTGGAATAACATCATTGGCATAAATATCGGCGTAGCAAAGAGCAGTATCGAAACTATCACTATTGACATCATATACGTTAAAGCAGCTTTCAAAACTGCCAATGCATACAAACCTATTGCAATCATAATAATCAACATTAAGGCAAAACCTATAAATCCTAAGAACAATAATGTTCCTATTTTTTTCCAAATCTTCTCACTTCCAAGCTGACTAATTAGCCCGTCAAATATAGAGAATACTACTGTTGGATCTTGCTCCACTTCCGAAGAGGTCAATGAATTTCCTGGGAACCTATCTAAGCTACCTACAACAACCATGGCCACGCCACCACCCTTT
>CAZVFD010000042.1:0-5296 GCA_964625465.1 uncultured Candidatus Midichloriaceae bacterium
AGCCAGAGGCATAGATTGCAAGTGTCGCCAGCAATGCGGCGACTTCATCGGTTTTTGGAAAAAACTCCGCTGCTATAATTTTGGCAAAAATGCCGTAGAGTGCGAAGTCATACATCTCCAAAGCATTACCTAACATTGCGCTAGTGGCAGTTCTTTTTAGTTTTTTCATGGCAACCTAAATAGACAATATATTTTGAAAGTAAAACTTTTTATTCCCCTTTGCAACATTAGGCATAAAAAAGCGCTGGAGTTCAACCCAGCGCTTTAGTAGAAAGTTTAGTTTTTATTAATTTAAAGCTATACCCAACATGCAAGATGTTGCAGTTTGTGCAACAGCGTATGAAGTTGCTGTTGAAGGCACGTCAGTACCTAAAGTACAGGTTAAAGTAGTATTCGAACTACCTTTTACTACTCTAACAACACCGGTATTAAACCCTACGAATGTACCCGCTGTTGTTCCTGGAACACCATCATCAAGTTTAGCATCTATATTATAAGCTTGCTCACCAGTTAGTGCACCATCAACTAAATTCAATACTGCAGCAGTTGCTGTAGGCTTACCAACGTAAACATAGTTCGTAGCACCAGCACCAAATCCTATCGCTACAGCGGTAGCACCTCTCGTTAAGTCTGAAGTACCAGATATAAAATATCCAGCACCTGAAATCTTACTAGAAGGTGTATCAAGACCTGGAGTTAATGCAGAAATAGTATCTGCAATATTAATTATACCAGCACCAACGAAGCCAGCTAATTGCATGTGTTTCCATGCAGCTGAAACTTCTTCACTGGCTGCAGTTGCTGATGGCTCAACCACACCATCACCATCACCATTACATCTACCATCACCAGTTGAAGTACCAGAAACGGAACAGTTGTTTGCACCTGACCAGTAGCTCGTCGCACTAGCGAAGTCACCCGGTACAGCATTAAACCTACCGATGAATCCGTTATAACCAGTTTGATAAGCACGCAAATCAGAAATTACAGAACGAAGTTGCGCTTGTTTTACTAAGTTAGCCCCCGCTGCAACGCCCGCAACTAAGAAGCCAATTATTACTATTACTATCGATAGCTCCACCAACGTAAAGCCAGCTTGCGCTATCGGTATTCTATTTATCTTATTCATAAATAACCTATTAAAGGATGTTAAAGTGTTTAAATAACACTATAAAATAAGCCCGCCTTACTTGGCAAGGATAACTATATCGTAGCGCAGTTTTAGTTAATTCAAAGTTAATTTTCGCAATATTTGTGTTTTTTTGCTTAAACAACGACTAGTAGTAAAGAAACAACAAAAAAAGCACTTGGAATTACCAAGTGCTTTTTAAATAGTATTAAGTAATTAATTTAAAGCTACACCCAACATGCAAGATGTTGCAGTTTGTGCAACAGCGTATGAAGTTGCAGTCGCAGGCGAGTCGTTACCCAGTGTACAGGTTAAAGTAGTATTTGAACTACCTTTCACTACTCTAACAACGCCGGTATTAAACCCTACGAATGTACCCGCTGTTGTTCCTGGAACACCATCATCAAGTTTAGCATCTATATTATAAGCTTGCTCACCAGTTAGTGCACCATCAACTAAATTCAATACTGCAGCAGTTGCTGTAGGCTTACCAACGTAAACATAGTTCGTAGCACCAGCACCAAATCCTATCGCTACAGCGGTAGCACCTCTCGTTAAGTCTGAAGTACCAGATATAAAATATCCAGCACCTGAAATCTTACTAGAAGGTGTATCAAGACCTGGAGTTAATGCAGAAATAGTATCTGCAATATTAATTATACCAGCACCAACGAAGCCAGCTAATTGCATGTGTTTCCATGCAGCTGAAACTTCTTCACTGGCTGCAGTTGCTGATGGCTCAACCACACCATCACCATCACCATTACATCTACCATCACCAGTTGAAGTACCAGAAACGGAACAGTTGTTTGCACCTGACCAGTAGCTCGTCGCACTAGCGAAGTCACCCGGTACAGCATTAAACCTACCGATGAATCCGTTATAACCAGTTTGATAAGCTTGTAAGTCAGAAATTACAGACCTAAGCTGAGCCTGTTTTACTAAGTTAGCACCCGCTGCAATACCTGCAACTAAGAAGCCAATTATTACTATTACTATTGATAGCTCCACCAACGTAAAGCCAGCTTGCGCTATCGTTTTATTTTGTTTACCCATAGAATTACCTAAATAAAATAATATAAAAATCAATCACATATATAAGTTTAAATATAACTTGCATCTATTTGCAAGCCTAATGTAGATTGTAAACCCATAAGAGTTAATTTTCAGTTAAAAAAAGGACTTTAAACACCAATTTACACGGATTTTATACAACCAAGCGTTGTATCCTAGATATTTTCAGCTAAATTGTGGCTGAATACTTATAACAAGTGGCGACCCTGTCATCCCCGAGAAATCGGGGATCCAGACTTTGTAAAAGCTAGATTCCCACTTCCGTGGGAATGACAAGATATCTTTCAGTCATTGAACATTTTCGCTTACAGCTCTCCGGCTAAATTGTGACCTTATAGCTAGGAATAAAGTACCCAATAACTTTCCTTGGCTTGATTGCAACAAGCGCTATTAAGAACATGGCACTTACAAAATTCCAATAATATGCTGCGGCAAAAGGCTCATGTGTCTTATTTATTAGCCACAAACAGACCATCGAACATGTGCCACCAAATATTGCTATTCCTAAATTTAAACAACATGCAATTCCTGAGTATCTTTGCTCTGGAGTAAACAACCCTAGCATAAACGGATAGAGCGGTGCATATATTACAGATACCAGTGCAGACAATAATAATATACCTGTGTAAACTGTATTAGCCTCAGTGCTGCACAGCATTTGGAAAATTGCCGTTGATGAAAATAAAACTATAACACAACCAAGCGATATAGTTTTTGTGTATCCTAATCTGTCAGATAACGCCCCCATAATCGGCAAAAATATTATCAAACCTAAATTACCTAAAGCTGTATAATAAAGCGCAGTGTTTGCATCTACCATCATAACGGTTTTGAAAAAAACATTGAGGTAAGTCATTACAAAATAACCTGAAGCACCAGTTAATCCGCCAACCGCTATTGTCAAAATTACATTTTTTAAATTAGTTCTGAAAACTTCTCTAATTGGTAATTCAACTATTTTCTTTTTCTTTTTCATCTCCTCAAACACTGGCGTCTCAGAAACAGACAACAATAAATATAAGCTTCCCATACCAAATACACCACCAAGCATGAATGCATATCTCCAACCATCGCTATCCACGCCAAAATATGAATTCATGAACATGCCAACTAATATGGCGAGCAATATCCCTAATGTTAAAGCTGCATTTACAATACCACCTACAAGCCCTGGCTTTAATCCCTTCATGTGCTCTAATACAAATATAGAAGCACCCGCTCCTTCACCACCAACACACAATCCTTGGATCAATCTAAATACCACCAACATTATTGGCGCAGCGATACCAATGGTGTTATAATCTGGCAGCAATCCTACCATGAACGTAATAATTGCCATTCCAGATACTGCAATGATTAACGCTCTGCGCCTTCCATATTTATCACCTATATGACCGAACACAACGCCACCAACTGGGCGCATTACAAACCCCACTGCAAACACTGCTAGACTTGAAAGAATTTGAGCAAATTCAGATGAGTTAGGAAAGAATAATTCACCAATCTTAAGTGCGAAAACTGCATAAATTGTAAAGTCATAAAACTCTAACGCATGCCCAGTAATTGCAGCCAACACAACTTTAAGCGAGGAATTATTCTTCATATATTTAAACCTTTTAATTTAAAATTTAACCTACATGAAAAATATGAAAGTGCAAAAAAAATCAATACTGCATTGCACCATCTTTTGAGTACACAATACGCGGACGCGTCGCCATTAACATTATCAATGTTGCAGCACTCATTACACTCCAATAATATGCTGGAGCAAATGTCGATCCTGTCTCTTGAATCAGCCACAAGCAAATCATGGAACAAGTCCCACCGAATAGCGCAACGCCAAGATTCATACAAAATGCAATTCCTGAATATCTCTGCTCAGGTGAAAAAATCTTTAGCATGAATGGATAAATCGGCGCATGTATAGATGCAGAAACTGCCGCTAACAAAAATATTCCCAAGTAAATACTGAATACGTCTGAGCTAGATAATAGCTCGAAAATTGGAATTGAAGTTAATAGCACACAAAAGCAACCCATAACTAAAGTTTTTGTATAGCCCACTATATCAGATAAAGCACCAAACATTGGAATGAACATAATCAAGCAGATGCTTCCAAATGCTGCATATTGTAATGCGATGTTGGCATCATTCATCATTACTGTTTTAAAAAATATGTTCATAAATGCTACAACCAAGTATCCTGAAACGCCAAAGAACCCTGCATATACGATTGCAAGCATTACATTCTTTTTCCCAGACGATAAAACTCTTTTAATCGGGTATGCTATTGTTTTTTTGCTCTTCAAAACGTTTTCAAAAACGGGGGTTTCTTTCACTACCATTCTAATATAAACGCCGACCAATCCTAAAATCCCGCCAATCACAAATGCATATCTCCATGCATTGCTATCAGCACCAAATCTGGCATTTAAATACATACCAGTAAACATGGCGAGAAGAATCCCAATATTTAAGCCTGCATTTACAATGCCGCCAACCAACCCTGGTTTTAATTTATGCATATGTTCCAGCATAAATACCGCAGCTCCAGTCCCTTCACCGCCGACACAAAATCCCTGCCCTAATCTACATAAGACTAATAACAATGGGGCGAGTACACCTATAGAATTATAATTCGGAAGTAAAGCCATACAGAAAGTAATCACCGCCATGCCTACAACAGAAATTGTAAGAGCTTTTTTGCGACCGTATGTATCACCTACATGACCAAAATAGATTCCACCAATCGGCCTCATTAAAAATCCAACAGCAAAAACAGCAAGACTGGAAAGCGTCTGCGCAAAAGCAGATTCGTTTGGAAAAAATTCTTTACCAATTTGCACCGCAAAAACCATGTACATGGTAAAATCGAAGAATTCTAAAATATGCCCTATAAGAGCTGCAAAAATAATATGGGTAGTTGAGCTTGTTTTTTGCGACATAGTTACTTTGATAGAAATTTTTATATCTCGAGGTTACAAGATATTAAGCAAGTTATCAAACTCCTAATTCATGTTACTTTCTTAAAATTCTTTCAACAATTTTAGGTTCTGCGGCTATGACTTTGAGAAATAATTTTGCTGAGCGTTC
>CAZVFD010000042.1:5306-8783 GCA_964625465.1 uncultured Candidatus Midichloriaceae bacterium
CCCTATTCTTGGCAGCGCCCTTGCTCCCATTCTTTTACTGAAGAGACTGTAAAACCATAATGTTCAGCAAATTCTTTCTGAGTAAACCCAAAATTTTTTCGTATTAAAGCAACATCTATTTTTTCTGGAATTTTTATCGCGCGTGTTTCCAAAGAGATTTCACCTTTTTTATGCGCTCTCATTTCTCGCACAGCAGCAACTATATCCGATTCCTTTCTGAAAACTTTAGTATTTGTTTTATTTTTTATTACCATTTTTTTTGTCATATCAACCTCCTCTTAATCCCTTAATAATACTCCGAAGAATTTTCTTATCTTTAGCAGAAATATTTTCTTGTTCACTTTTTGCATAGATATCAAGCAAATATATTTCATCCTCAATCAACCAATAATAAGTATTCTAACTCCGCCACTCTTTCCCTTACCTTGCCTTGCAGCCCTAGCTTTACGAATACCCTCTGTACCAACGATTACTGGCCACTTTTTAGGATCTAGCGCAATTTCGTTCTCCGCCTCAACGGCCTCGCTCTCCGTCAGTAACTTTCGAAGTTTACGTTTATATACATGTGTTCGAATTATCTGCATATCCCTATAGTACGGCATTGCCGTACTAATGTCAATAAAATAAAATCAGAAAATTAAATGCCAAACTTGACATACCTCTTGAAGTATTAGTTAAAGACTATAAATTACACCCTTATAAACGTGTTAAAAAACAAACTGATGCACAAAATATATAAAAATGCAAAAGACGCCTTGAAAGACTTACTTCATGATAACATGACTATCATGGCTGGTGGGTTTGGCCTTTGCGGTATTCCAGAAAATTCTATACAAGCCATCCAAGAATCAGGAGTTAAAAACTTAACCGTAATTAGCAATAATTGTGGAGTTGATGATTTCGGACTTGGAATATTACTTAAAGAAAAACAAATTAAAAAAATGATTTCATCTTATGTGGGTGAGAATAAAGTTTTTGAAAAACAACTACTATCTGGTGAACTCGCAGTAGAACTTTTACCACAGGGAACTTTAGCAGAAAAAATTCGCGCAGGTGGCGCAGGAATCCCAGCATTTTACACTAAAACAGGTGCTGGCACCCAAGTTGCCGATGGTAAAGAAGTGAGATACTTCCATGGCGAAGAATATATAATGGAAGAATCTTTTTTCGCCGATCTTGCGATCATAAAATGTTGGAAAGCAGATAAAGATGGAAATTTAGTATTCAGAAAAACCGCTCGCAACTTCAACCCAATCATGGCAACCGCAGCAAAAGTTACAGTTGTTGAGGCGGAAGAAATCGTAGAAGTAGGAACTTTAGATCCCGACCATATTCACACGCCAAGCATTTACACCAAAAGATTATTTGTTGGAAAGTTTGAAAAAAGAATTGAGAGATTAACGCTTGCAACAGCTAATGAGGATTTATAGTCATGACATGGAATCATCATCAAATGTGTGCAATTACCGCTCAACTTGAGTTTAAGCACGGTTATTACGTAAATCTTGGAATTGGTATACCAACTGATGTTGCAAATCACGTTCCAAAAGGTATGGACATAGTTTTGCAAAGCGAGAATGGTATGCTTGGCATGGGTCCATTTCCAACTAAAGAGCAAGTTGACCCTGACCTCATTAATGCTGGCAAACAAACTATAACAGAACTTCCAACCAGCAGTTATTTCAACAGTGCTGAATCTTTTGCGATGATTCGCGGAGGGCATATCGACCTAACAGTACTAGGCGCATTACAGGTGTCTGCAGATGGCGATCTAGCTAACTGGTGCATCCCTGGAAAAATGATTAAAGGCATGGGGGGCGCTATGGATTTAGTTGCTGGCGTTAAACGTGTAGTTGTTATTATGGATTTGGTTGCTAAAGATAGTACGCCCAAAATACTTCCAAAATGTTCTCTTCCACTAACTGGTAAAGGCGTGGTCGATAGAATAATAACAGACCATGCAATTTTCGATATAATTGAAGGAAAGTTATATTTAATTCAACTAGCTCCTGATGTTACTATTGAGGATCTAAAAGCCAAAACTGGCGCACCATTTATACAGGCTTTACAAGATTTAAATATCGCGGCTTAGCTTAATAGACTCAGGTAGCTTGAAGAATAAATTATGTGCGGCGGGGGACGAATTCGCCCGCGTACGCGGCCTTACAGCGAATTCGGCGCACATAATTTGTGATGAAAGCCCAAGGCGCTATGTTTAACATGATTTTTTAGAAACCTTAATATTTCTGTAACATTGGTAGTGTATAATAACGCTATAAACAACAAAATGTTACTGTTATGAAAGCATATAAAAGAGTACTTCTAGTTGGAAAAGGTATTGATAATCCCATTACGAAAGAGCAGTGCGGTGACGATGGTATTATCATTGGAAATAAAGAAAATGGCTTTTCTTTTGACGATCTAAATGTTTTACAAGGTAAATTAGATTTTTCGACAAGGATCGATATATATACACATGGCTCAATAGTAGCAGAACGTCATGTGTTGATAATCAATGATTACGACATACAAACACACTCTGTATTATTCCAATTGAGAAAACTTGCAAACTCCCAGCCATTGTATGCACATCTCTGGAGTTGCTATGGAGGAGTCACGAATACAAATGTAAATGTAATACCTAAAGATTTCATTTTGGTTACACACACTTCAGCAAGCAATGTGTCTATCGCTGCATTAAATCACCACGCGCTAATACAATCATTCTCTCAAAAGAGAGAATGTGATAATTTTGCTGATTTAGCCAAAGACATACTTGTTAATTCCATGCACTCATCGACCATAAACATAAATAAAGATGGCAAAACAGTGCAACTAAGCTTTGCAGCGAATTTTTGTTTGAAAGATCTAATATCCAACCCGCGAAAGGTAATTTCTGAAGCGTTAGAATCTTTGAAAACACAAGCTAGGGCTGAAAATATAAATTTGGTATTTCCTAACTTTTCTAATGATGAAATTAATAATTTCGTAAAGGGATATATAATTCATCTCGCCAGTATTGATAGCAGTGAACTTAAAACTCTTTTACAAAACCCACATATCTCTAAAGAAGATCTCAAGATTCTTTTAAATGTTAATCCATTTAAGTATTCTGCGCTAAAAGCAGCTTCATTTTATGGCCATAAAGATATAGTTGAACTCTTAATTAATGCAGGGGCGGATTTAAACCTTGCTATGAATGAAGGAACAACGGCCCTATTTGAAGCCGCACAAGAGGGCCATAAAGATGTTGTCGAACTCTTGATTAATGCTGGGGCGGATTTAAACCTTGCAATGTATCATGGAGCAACAGCTTTATTTATGGCCGCACAAAAAGCGTATAAAGATATAGTCGAGTTATTGATTAATGCTAAAGCGGATTTAAACCTTGCTATGAATGAAGGAACAACGGCCCTATTTATAGCCGCACAAGAGGGCCATAAAGATGTTGTCGAACTCTTGATTAATGCTGGGGCG
>CAZVFD010000043.1:0-8080 GCA_964625465.1 uncultured Candidatus Midichloriaceae bacterium
GCTGCAATAAAAGGAAGCACCACCATAATGACCGCCAGTCCAACAGCGATTATTAAAAAAATAAAAATTGGCAAATAACTATTAATTAAGCTTTCCATAACTATCTTTTATCAACCATCATATTTCTTGTTGCTGCGGGCAATGAAACGACCAAGCCATCCAGCTCATCGGACATTATAATTTGACACCCTAATCTTGAAGTATGAGTTAGACCAAAAGCAAGGTCAAGCATATCTTCTTCTTCATCCTTAGCTTTTTGCAGTTTGTCATAGAATTCGGGCTCAACTATAACATGACATGTTGAGCAAGCTAAAGATCCTTCACAAGCACCTTCAAGGCTAATATCGTTTTGGTGTGCGGCCTCTAAAACAGAAATTCCATTAGGAACTTCGAAAGTTTTTTTCTTACCCTGATTATCTACAAAAGTTAATTTAGGCATTATGCAGCTGTTTTAGGGTTTAAAACTTCAGAAATCGCCTCTTTTCTTACTTTGATTCTAACTTGATCTGCAATTTCAAGAAATATCATATTGTCTTGTTCATCAACCTTTGTGATAGAGCCAAAAATCCCACTACTTGTAACAACCTGGTCTCCTTTTGCTAGACTGTTTAGCAGGTTTTGGTGCTCTTTAAGCTTCCTCTGTTGAGGACGAATAATAAAGAAATAAAATACCGCAAAAATTAATATAAGTGGCGCCATGCTACTCAGAATAGACGGCTGTTTTGCTGCTACGGCAGTAGCTTCTTGTGCGAAAGCGCTTGTAATAAAATCGATCATTATATCATCTCCATACATTTACAGGAAGTATAGATTAGAGAGAGTTATTTTGCAATATTTGAAAAACTATTTGTCAAACTTTAAGGTACTGATAAACTTAAATGATAAACTAGGTAAACTGGCAAGATGAAAAACTATCAAGAACAATTAGCTACCTCAGGTGCTATCGATAAAGATCAGCGTTTAACGCTTCCTTTTCTTATATTGACCAGAGATTTAATCATTCGCCCATTATTATCTCAAGATAAAACAATTGTGCATCAATCTATTAAAGAAAGTCTTAGAAATCTTAAAATGTGGCTACCTTGGGTTGATGAAAAACCAAAGCTTGAAGATGGCGACAAGATTACAGAGAAATTCTACTTTCAAGCTGAAAACAATCAAGCTTATCATTTTGCTGTATACAAAAACGAGCATTTCATGGGTATGTGTAGTTTTTATGATACGGATTACAAGGCAATGAGCACTCATCTTGGCTATTGGTGCAGAGAAGAGCAAAATTCAGGAGAAGAGTTCATTGAGGCAATTAACGCTATATTAAGATACGGCTTTGAAGAAGCTGGCATAAAAGAGTTTAGCATATCTTGCATTGTCGGAAATTACACAAGCGAATTAGCTGCCAAGCAAATGAACTTTAAGCTCCAAGGAATACACTTAATCAAAAACAAACAAATTAAGGTATTTAAAATTAATAATGTACTTCAATTACCAAAAATTGAAGTGCAGTGGGTAAAGGATCCTAATGAAGTGGCGGTTAGATCAGAGATATCTGAACCAAAGGTGGAGAAAAAGAGATCATTTCTGGAAGATAATTTTTAAGAACATGTACTTCCGCATCAACTAAAGAACCTTTATAATGCCAAATTAAGCATTAAGGAGGTGCAGAATGTATAAAACTCACAGAACAAAGCTAAATAATATTGAACATGATATTGAAAGAGCTCTATCTAACATGATATCCCAAAAAATTAAAAAAGCTGATAAAGATATAAACTCTCTAATCACTAGCGCATCAAACAGGTTTCATTCACAAAATATAAATAATTCTAATTTCTTCTCGCAAAATGGGAGCTTTGGGTCAAGCGAGGGGCAAATTTTCAATTCATTAGCTAGCGCAATTCAAAAAAGTCTTTTTAGAAATTTATAAAAAGAAACTGTTAACCCCCATAAAACCTAGTTAACTAGCTAAAAATTTGCTATTGTTTTATTATAGATATGAATTTATGAACAAAGTGATTTACTCACAATCAATTACTGGACGATTTAGAAACCTAAGAAATTACGGCGCATACGTATTATTAGGAATATACTTTTTATCTTCATGGATAAGATGGGATCGCGGCGATAACCTACCATCGCAAGCTATTCTGATGGACTTACCAAGCCGCAAAGCATATTTGTTTGGCATAGAAATCTGGCCAGACGAAGCTTATTATATAGCAGGGATGCTTATGCTTGGTGCACTTGGGTTATTCTTTGTGACATCTTTATTTGGTAGAATATGGTGTGGCTACACCTGCCCTCACACTGTTTTTGTCGATCTATTTATCAAAGCAGAACTTTATTTCCAAGGCGATAGGAATGCCAGAATCAAGTTAGATCAGCAAGATTGGGATAATGAGAAAATCAAAAAGAAACTATTTACTCATCTAACATGGCTATTCATTTCATTTAGCTTTGCATTTGGGTGGGTGTGTTATTTTTATGACGCGCCTAAATTAGCTCATGATGTGTTTTTTTTCAAAGTATCTTCTGGAGGTCTAGCATGGTTAATTGGACTAACTGCTTCTACATATCTATTCGCAGGTTTTGTTAGAGATAAAGTATGTATATATATGTGCCCTTATGGACGATTCCAATCGGCGATGCTCGATAACGATTCCAGCGTTGTAACTTATCACTCATGGCGCGGTGAGCCACGCGGAAAATTCGATGAAGCTGGAGAATTAGGGGATTGTATAGATTGTGGCAAATGCGTAGTGGTGTGTCCAATGGGAATCGATATTAGAAATGGTTTGCAACTACCTTGTATTGGATGCGGATTATGTATAGATGCCTGTAATAGCGTAATGGAAAAATTAGGCAGGCCCCTTGATTTAATATCTTATGACAGCATCAATTCTGCAAATGCTAAGAGACTTGGTCAACCAATCAAAAGAAGTATATTTAGGCTTAAAACTATTCTCTTTGCTATTGTATTTATTGTTGTTACTAGTGTTATGCTACATACACTGATTAACAAGTCTGAGTTTTCTGTTGCTATTATTAGGGATAGAGGAGCGTTATTTACTATACTTCCCGATGGAAGCATTAGAAACATCTACGTTCTTAAGATAATAAACAGAACACCAACCGATAAAAATTTCACTATCGTCATTGACGGAATTGATGATTTAATGATGAAACACGATCTTGATAACGAATATTCTTCTAACAAGCTAAGTATCGATGTATCTGCCGAAAGAGAAAAAGAAATAAAAATTTTCCTCAAGACAATGAAATCTTTTAAAGAGCAGAAAAATATTTACTTTACAGTGACTGATGTGCATTCTAATAGACAAGTTCAGAAAGAAACCACTTTTGTAACAACTCAATAGTATGAATAATTATTATAAGTATTATTTCCAATTTTTAGGCCTTGCTGCTGCTGCTGCACTGGCAGTTGCTTATATTGCAGAACTAGTATTTGGCATGATGCCATGCAAAATGTGCTATTATCAAAGATGGGTTTTTGTAGCAATTCTTTTCACATGCATGCTCTCTATACATCCGAGATTTCCTAGAATGGCTGGTGTAAAATTTGTGGCCCTTCTCTTATTCGTTAGTATTTGCGTATCCATAACTCATCTAGCAGTTGAGAATGATTGGATTAAGCTAGACTTATCTTGTACGGGAAATATTAAAGGTAAGGTTGAATCAGTTGAAGAATTTAAAGCAATGATAATGTCAAAAGATGATATTCCTTGCGATGTGATTAGGGGTAGCTTCTTGGGATTAACTTTTGCAGGATGGAACTTTATTTATTCCAGCTTATTGTTTATGATATCGCTGGCACTAATTTATGTATTCATGGGTACACCTAGTTATGAGAAAAAAATCCAAGAAGATCGAAGAGATAATAAGAGTTAATCACGCTGGGGAATTTGGTGCAAAAAGAATATATCAAGGGCAGCTGTCTGTACTAAAAGATCACCCAGAGATAAAACATATGCTCGAACAAGAGCTACACCACCTAGATTATTTCGAAAAAGAAATTGTTAAGCGCAAAATCAGACCTACCATCCTATCACCAATTTGGAATATTGCTGGTTTTGCATTAGGTGCCTTAACAGCTAGACTGGGAGAAAAGGCTGCAATGGCCTGTACAGTTGCTGTTGAAGAAGTTATTGGTGAGCATTATCAGGATCAGTTAAACAACCTAAAAGACGATAAAGACGAAAAAGAGCTTAGAAAAAAGATAAGTAAATTTAGAGATGAAGAATTAGAGCATCGCGACAAGGGAATAGAATTTGACGCTCATCAAGCCCCAGCTTACCCCATTCTTACAGGCTTCATAAAACTCGCTAGTAAAACCGCTATTATGTTGTCGAAGAAGTATTAATAACAAACTATATCCTTGTTATTTTTGTTTGCGTAATGTTATTATAATCCTGTAAATTATATGATGAGGATAAATGCTACACAGTTTTAGTTGGGATCAGTATTTCATGACTATGGCATATCTTGTATCCATGAAAAGCAAAGACCCATCTACCCGAGTTGGCGCTGTAATAGTTGGCCCAGATAAAGAAATTAGAGCTACTGGTTATAATGGATTGCCACGAGGCGTTTCTGATAGAAAATATAGATACGAAAATAAAGAATATAAATATGAAGCCGTCAATCACGCTGAAGAAAACGCAATTTTGCATTGTGCCATGAATGGCGTTTCCGCCAAAGGAACAATTCTTTATACGCAGTGGCAACCATGTGCAAGGTGCACTAAATCTATTATCCAATCAGGCATTAAAGAGGTCATATTTGACAAGTCTTTCCCAGGAAATGATCCAAAAGAAATGCAAAACTGGGAAAAGAGCATAGCAATCTCGACCGAGCTTTTAAACGAAGCTGGTGTAGTTATTAGAACTTTTGAAGGGCCATTAATTAAAATAGAAGGCTTGTATAAAGAGAAAAACTTTCCTATAAAAACTTCTGAGCATCCATAAGGTAAAATATGAAAATTAAATTTTTAGTTTCAATTGCAGCAATTACACTATTGTCTGCATGCATGTCTGATTTAAGATCGCAGCCTGTGCAAAATCCAACAAATACTTCTGTAGAAGCTTCTGTTGATGATGGCAGGTTTGCTACACTTAATAAAATGGGGTGGATTGTAAATGATCTAGACGAAATTAGCTCAAAGTTTCTAGATGATTTAACCCCTGAATCACGAGCTCTTGAAATTGGAGCAGGCTTTGGTTTCGTAAGCCAAAAAGCGTTAGAAAAAGGCGCAACGGTCTATGTAAATGATTTAGATAAAAGACATTTAGAAATATTTAAAGCAAGCATTCCTGTAAAGCATGAGCAGCAAGTAATTTTAGCTCCTGGAAAATTCCCTAGTAATTTTAAAATCAAATCAGGATCTATTGATGCAATTTTAGCGCAAAGAGTGTTGCATTATCTATCCCCAGATGAGATGGACAAAGGACTAAAAATTATGCATGACCTCTTAAAAGATGGTGGAAAAGTTTACGTGACTGTTGACTCACCTTATAATAAAAAAATGGACTCGTTTATTAAAGAATTCGAACTGAGAAAATCTGGTCAGGAAAGATATCCAGGCTCAGTAAAAACCAAGTCAACCAAAGATATAAAAAACTATATGGATCTTGATATTTTAGTAAGAGCTTTCAAAGATGCAGGTTTCGCAATTGAGGAAGAATTTTACTTAAACAACTCATCAAAATTCTTTAATGACATTAGACTTGATGGCAGAGAAACAGCTGGGATTATAGCTTATAAAAAAGCGAAAGAGGAAGTGAGTGAGTAAAATCAGACTAACTGATCACGATCTAAAATGTGTGGTCGATACGTTTCTTGAAATATTTCCAAGCGGAGATTCGTTTTGGATATTTGGATCTAGAGTCTACCCTGACAAAAGAGGGGGAGATATAGATCTTTATATTGAAACAAATATTAAAAGTGCTGAAACAGTTGTTGCTAAGAAGTATCAGTACTTAAGTGTTCTGCAAAACAGAATAGGTGAACAAAAAATTGATTTGGTCATTAAGCGCAAAAATGATAAAATGTTGTCTATACATGAAGTTGCTAGAAACGAAGGGGTGAAGCTGGTATGACAGAGAAACAAAAATTATTATATTGGATTAAAATTTGTGATATACATGCTAAACGACTAAAGTCACATTTTGAAAAAGTAGAGAAATTAGTTCCTATTACTGCCGCTAAACTTTCTAAGTTTAGCGAAGCGCAAATAAATAACTTTGATTTAGTTATATTTAAGTTCTCCAAACTTCAAGATGACATAGGCTCCAAAGTTTTTCCAATTTTCTTAAAAACCATTGAAGAAGATGTTGAAAGCAAAACTTTCATAGATATTTTAAACAAATTAGAAAAAATCAGAGTAATCGAGAATGCAGAGTTCTGGAAGTCATTGAAAAAAGTTCGTAATGCTATAGCGCATGAATACCCAGACAATCCCGAGATTATGGCAATAAATCTAAATGATGTCTTAATAAATACAAAAATCATTCTAAAATTCTGGACTAAACTTAAAAAAGAAATAGCAAAGCATGTTAAATGACTGAACTCCCTCTATTTCAAAACAATTCCCCAACTCCTGAGTTTTCTGTTTCAGAGATATCTGAAATCCTCAAAATGACACTAGAAGAAACTTTTTCTTACGTCAGGATTAAAGGTGAGATTTCTGGTTTAAAAGCTCATACCAATGGTCATCTTTATTTTAATCTTAAAGATGACAAAGCCGTTTTAAATTCTATTTGCTGGAAAGGCACTGCCGTCTCTTTAGCTTTCAAGCCAGAGGACGGCTTGGAAGTGATATGCACAGGTAAAATTACTACATATGCAGCTAGATCAAATTATCAGCTCACAGTAAGCAAAATGGAAGTTGCTGGCGTTGGTGCTTTGCTTGCGCTTCTAGAAAAGCGCAAACAAAAATTAGCAGCAGAAGGTTTATTTGATTTAACCCGCAAAAAACCTCTGCCATTTCTTCCCAAAACTATTGGCGTAATAACTTCGCCAACTGGCGCGGTTATAAAAGATATTTTGCACCGTATCCAAGACAGATACCCAGTCCACGTTTTGGTTTGGGGTGTATTGGTACAGGGGCAAGAGGCAGCAAAACAAGTTGCTGATGCAATCTATGGATTTAATAATTTACCCAGTCATATTGCAAAACCTGATGTGCTCATAGTTGCAAGAGGCGGAGGCTCAATTGAAGATCTAATGCCATTTAATGAGGAGATCGTAATTCGAGCAGTTGCAGACTCTCAAATACCAATAATATCTGCAGTTGGCCATGAAACTGATACGACTTTAATCGACTTTGCTTCTGATAAGCGTGCGCCTACCCCAACTGCTGCTGCAGAAATGTCAGTGCCAGTCAGAGTTGAGTTATTGAACCTGATGGATCAGTTTAAACAGAGAATTATGGTCTCTCTACCAAACTTAATAAAGCAAAATGAAATAAAGCTGCATAAGTATAGCCATATACTTATGCAATTTGCAGTGGGACTGCAATCTGCTTCCGAGAAGCTTAAAAATTGGCATATCATAATGAAGAAATCATTTGATATGTACATATACGTCCAGCAAAGCAAGATAAGCACTTTTAAAAAATTGCTTGAAAGCTACCATTATAAAAAAGTTTTAGAGCGCGGCTTTGCCATTGTTAAGGATGGGGATAAAATTCTTACCAGCGCCACACAAATCTTACCAAACAAGAAACTTGAATTAGAATTTGCTGATGGCCAAGCCACAGTCCATACGCTTTTAAACAAAACTTCTGGGCAAGGCAGTTTGTTTTGACAAATATAGTACTTTAACTATTACACTTCTACATTTGTAGCGATAGCAATGGCTTCGGCAAAGATGTCTCTTGCTAACCCTTCTTGTGCTGGGCAAGTATTACTTTCATTAGGTATACATACCGCATTTGTAAATGCTTCCTGAAGCTCTGCGTACATATATTCATGTACTTTTTCTAAATCTACTTTTTTAGAATCTAATGCAAAGAACTTGAAAGTATTTTTCAGTAAATTTGCATTCCTTCCAAATACCTTATCTT
>CAZVFD010000044.1:0-6338 GCA_964625465.1 uncultured Candidatus Midichloriaceae bacterium
ATCGCTTCTCACATCTTCTGGGCCGAATTCATAATAATGTGCTATGGTGTATTGAAATAAGGCGCTGTATACTTTTTCCATTCTAATTCTTAAATTGTATTAGAATTGCATTATACGCCGAAATAAATGGCTAATATGTTAAATATTTGTTAAATTTTACAGACACTACTTCCCGACGTTGCCGAAGCTTCCGTATATTGGGCCGAATACAGAGATGGTAATCCACATCATTAACCCACCCATCATAATGGTTAAAGCTGGTTGAAGTACACCAACCATGTTGTCTACAGATGAGTTAATTTCGGCATCATAGAACAGGTTGATGTTTTTAAGAGCATTATCTAAGTTACCGCTGTCTTCACCTACTTTAAACATTCTAATAACTAATTGAGGAAACTCTCCAGTGAGCATAAGAGATTCTGTAAGCCTTTTTCCATCCATTACGTCTTTCCTCATCCGCCCAATTGCTTGTTTAATTACGCGATTTTTAACTACGTCTGCAGAGGCATCTAGACACTCTAAGATGCCAATACCGCTTTTGTATGTTATGGCGAAGAAGTGACAAAATCGTGCGATTTCAATTTTTCTAATTACAATTCCAATTACGGGAGAATTGATAAAAGCCAAATCCACAAGATATGAGAATTTCTCCGACATTCGCTGCGATACTTTAATAGCTACAAACGTTATTATTGGGACTAAAATTATGGCCAACCAGTATTCTGCAACGAATTTGGACATAGCTATAAGTGCGCGTGTATAAAGAGGTAATTCGATATTTTGAGATAGTAAGAAAACAGTTAGTTTTGGAATTACGAAAATCATCATTAGAGCTATTACGCCCATCATTAAGAATAGTAGGAATATAGGGTAATAAGTTGCTTTTTTGATTTTAGCTCTCAATACCATCACCCATTTATAATGGTGTTCTAGATGACTAAACACTTCTGCGAAATTACCAGTTCTTTCGCCAGCCTTAATAAGTCCAACAAAGATTTTGTCAAAGATTTTAGGGTGAGCTTCAAGTGCTTGAGAGAAAGTTTTACCATTTTTTAGGGCATCATATAAATCCATCATTATGTGTCTTAATTTTGGATTTTCAGCGGTGTCTCTGAGGTCGGCAATTGAATCAAGTAGCGGCACACCAGCTTCCTCTAAGTGGTGGAGGTGGATACAGATCAATATTATTTCTTCAAGAGTGACGCTACCAAAGAGATTGATGTTAACAGATCTCACTTCGGATGCAGAGATTAGATCTAAGTTAGATTGTTTTAGTTTGCTTTCGAGTTCGGCTTCGCTATTGGCAGGTAACCTACCTTTGACGACTTCGCCATCTGAAGTAAGTGCTTTATAAGAATAAATTGACATCTTTTAACTTCTCCGTCATATCGATTGTCCCAACTACTTCTTCTAGATCTGTGATTCCTAATTTGATTTTTTCAATACCATCTTCTGACATTGGCACATATCCCTGAGATAGCGCATAGTTTAACATTTCTTTCCTTGATGCTTCTCTGTAAATCATATCATCGAGTTCTTTATCAACTGCTAAGATTTCATATAAAGCAACCCTTCCTCTGTAGCCAGTGTGGAAACATTTGTTGCATCCTTTATGTCTATAAAGTGGCTGAGGTGATACTGGATTTAGACCTAATACTTTGCACTCATCGGCAGAAGGGACGTACTTCTCTTTACAAGAGCTACACAATTTTCTGGCTAGACGTTGTGCAATAGAGCAGATTATGGTCCCTGAAAGTAATGAACCTTTTACTCCTATATCCATCAGCCTTGGAATTGCGCCCAATGCGTCATTGGTGTGAAGAGTTGTAAACACTTGGTGACCAGTCATCGCAGCACGTACTGTCATACTAGCTGTTTCTGCGTCACGAATCTCACCGACGAATATTATGTCAGGATCTTGTCTCATCATGGTTCGTATTCCGTTGTCAAAGGTCATCTCCGTACCTTCTCTGATAGCGCTTTGACGGATTACTGGAAGCTGATATTCCACTGGATCTTCCAGGGTCATAATATTAGTTTCCATGGAGTTGATGTATGAGAGTACAGAATAAAGAGTTGTGGTTTTACCACTACCAGTAGGACCAGTTACAATAATCACGCCTTCGGGTCTTTTTAGAAGTCTTTTTAATAAGCTTGAGTTTCTATCGCTTAATCCTAGCTCAGATAGTGCAACTAGAGAGCGGCTTTTATCAAGAATACGTGAAACGACGTTCTCACCATACACCGTTGGCATGGTTGATATCCTGAAATCCACTTTTCTTCCCATGATGGTATAGGTAATCCTACCATCTTGAGGGTTTCTGGTTTCGGCGATGTTCATACCAGCCAAAATTTTGATACGTACTGCAATTGCTGACCAATAGTCCTTATGGAAGCTGATGATCTGTATTAAACGACCGTCTATTCTGTAGCGTAATCTTACGAATTCACTTTCTGGCTCGAAGTGTATATCAGATGCCCCTTGTTTTACCGCATCTATGAAGATTGAATCTACTAAACGAACAGTTGGGTTGACATACCCTTCTTCTTGCCCTGTATATTTGACATCACCAGTTTCAATTTCTTTAATGATGCCGTACATATTCATTTCATAGTCATAATATTGGTCAATGACTTCAGTAATTTGGAAGTCATTGGCAAATACCGGTACAATTTTGAGATTTCTGTGGAAATGGCGTTTTACTTGGTCGATTGCAAGCACGTTATAAACGTCAGAAGTTGCAACTATAAGCTCGTCGTTTTGAAGGGATAAAGCGATGATTTTATACTGTGCAGCAACGGTTTTAGGGATTCTTCTAATTAGCTCTGTGTCCAAAGCCATTGAGCGTAGATCTACAGACTTTACCCCTGAAGCTTCAGATAATTCTTGTGATAAAATTGTATCGGTAATGAAGTTCAGTTCTACAAGGATAGTTCCCAACTCTTTTTTAATTTGAGATTCCCTTTGCTCTTTTAATGCAATTTCCAGCTGATCTTGAGAAATAATTCCTTTTGACACAAGGCGTTCGCCTAATGTCATCGCCTGAGAAGGTTCTTTTGATTTTTTCTCATCCTCGATTGTTTGAATAGTCTCTTTGTTTAGTTCTGAGATTCTGTCTTTCTTTTCTTCCAGCTGTTTTCTAAAGTTTGCGACATGCTTCTTTAGCTCTTCAGGATTGATTTCAGATGAGCTAAAGTCAGGCTTTACAAGTGAAGAATCATCTTCAAATGTGTTTAAATCTTGCGTTGTTTCTTTTCCTTTCATCAAATGCACTACATGCGCTATATATATGAATTATAAGTCCTTGGTAAAAATAGTAAACAAAATAGTTAACGATGGATCAATTAAGGCTTAGTAATATCAAGATGACATTGACAAATATCCAAGTTTCTTCTAACTCTTGAGGATATATAAAACGTTCCATTTGATATGAAAAAGATAATTGCTTCAATATTAATTTGTGCTTCTTCAGTAGCATTCGCATCAACAGATAAAGAGCACCCAAAGAGGGTTGATTGGCAGTTTGAAGGGGCTTTTGGAACATTTGATAGGCAAGCTATTCAACGCGGTTTTAAGGTTTATAAAGAAGTTTGCTCGGTTTGCCATTCTTTGAAGAGGGTTGCTTTTAGGAACTTGCAAGAGATTGGGTTTTCCGAGGCTGAAGTGAAGTCCATTGCGGCTGGTTACAATGTTCAAGATGGTCCGAATGATGAAGGAGAAATGTTTGAGCGCCCAGCGAAGCCTTCTGATAGGTTCCCATCTCCTTATGCTAATGAGAAGGCTGCAAGAGCGGCAAATAACAACGGCGCATTACCACCAGATTTATCTTTGATTATAAAAGCGCGCGAAGATGGGGCAAACTACGTATATTCCTTGTTAACTGGTTATGAAAAAGCACCAGAAGGGTTCGAGTTAGGGGAGAATATGCATTATAATCCGTATTACGGAAATGGTGGTAGACAGTTTTCAATGATCCCACCATTAACTAAAGATGGGCAAGTTGAGTATACAGATGGAACGAATCCCACAATAGACCAGATGTCTAAGGATGTTGTGAATTTCTTGCAATGGGCTGCGGAACCTGAAATGGAGCAAAGAAAGGGTATGGGCGTTAAAGCTGTTATATTTATGGCCATTTTCACAGCAATTTTCTACCTTGCTAAGCGCAGAATTTGGAGAAAGGTGAAATAGTTCCGAATGCTGAACTCAGTCGTAAATTTCTTTAGACTAATTAAGTTGTTTATTAGATGTTTTGTGTATGGCATTCCCACAGCTTATTTGGCTATGGTGATATATGAAAAAACGAATAGTTCCAAATCTGCAATTATAAAAGCCCAAAAAGTTTTTGGTAGAAGGCTCACATTTTGGCTGCAAAGAAGCGGACCCAGCTTTATAAAGTTAGGGCAAATAATGTCAACCAGAGCAGATCTTGTTGGTGATGTTATTTCCGAAGAACTCTCGCGTCTTAGAGACAAGTTACCAAGTTTTAAATTCCCTGAAGCCAGAGAGATAATAGAGGCAGAGCTTAATGGCAACATCGATTTGCTTTTTTCGCATATAGAATCAGTTCCAGTGGCGGCCGCCTCTATTGCGCAAGTTCATAGAGCTGTAACAGTTAATGATGAAGAAGTGGCAGTTAAGGTTTTGCGCCCGCAAATTAAAAAGCGATTTGCAAAAGACTTAGAGTTATTTGAATTTTTTACCAGGTGTGTGACATTTTTCTTAAAAACTTCACACAGGTTTAGGTTTAAAGAGGTGGTGCAAACCCTATCTGAGATTGTTAGAAATGAATTGGATTTAAGGTTTGAAGCTGCATGTGCAGATAAGCTGAGAGAAAATTGTAAGAATGATACTGGGGTAGTCATTCCCAAAGTCTATTGGGATCTGACTTCAGAAAAAGTTTTAACTACAAGTTGGGTTTCGGGTACGCCTATTACGGATAATAAAGCTTTGATAAATGCTGGGCATGATTTAGAAGAAGTCTCGAAGAAGTTAGCAATAACTTTTTTTAATCAAGCTTATCGAGATGGGTTTTTCCATGCTGATTTACACCCAGGAAATATATTTGTTGATGAGAATGGTGATATAGTCTTGGTTGATTTTGGCATAATGGGAACGATGAATGAAAAAGATAAAACTTTTATCGCCAAAGTTATTTATGCTTTTATACAAAAAGACTATAGAATGGTTGCGGATTTGCATTTTGAAGCTGGTATTGTTCCGCCGCACATAGATAGGGAAAAATTCGCTCTAGCATGTCGAAGCATTGGCGAGCCAATAGTTGGACAGCCAGTAAACAAGATCTCAATTGGGAAGCTTTTAAAGCAGTTGCTAGAGTTGTCGAGTAATTTTGAAATGGTTGCGCAAGTGCAATTTATGTTGCTACAGAAGACAATACTGACCATTGAGGGAGTAGGGATGGAGCTATATCCTGAAGTGAATATGTGGAAGTTAGCAGAGCCTTGGATTAAGGACTGGGCTAACGAAAATTTTGGATTTAAGCACAGGATAAAACAGGCTCTGAGTGATTTAAAAGTATTTTTAACCCAATTTCCCCATTTGTTGCGAAGGCTGATTGAGATTTTAGAAAAATCTTGAGTATAGTGTGGGCCTGATTTTTATGGTATCATAAAATCAAGCAAGTGGGGTGGGGTGATCGTGAGAGACTTAGATAAAATACAGGCGTTAAATGCAATATCTACGCTAAAGAATACTCGGGCAGATAATGAGCAAAAAGCTGCAGCGATGAGAGTACTTGCTGCTCCGAAAGAATCTTTTAAACAAGAGCTTGAAAAAACAACCGCTGATCAAGATGTTAAGGAAGCTTATATTAAAGAATTAGACGCTATGTTTAATAGTTGGGTTCGTGATTTAGAAATTGTCAAAAGGGTGGCGACAGAAGACTACAGAATTCTGAATACAATTTACATTGAAAGTAAGGACAAGTTGAAAGGTTTACCACAAAAGAAAATAGAAGTTAGTAGTTCTTCTGCATCGGCTACAACATCGCAAGCTGTAAGTACAAGTAGTGCAGGTTTTTCTGTTCCTGAAGAGCCTTTTAATATGTTTGAGCATCAAACTGAAAATGATTTCTTAAAAGCTTATAAAGACGCAAGAAATTTATGGGTAAAGCGTGGTAAGGAAGCTTCTCCTAATGAACAGAGAGGTTTTTATATTGCGATTAACAAAATAAAAGAGGAATTAGATAACAAAATTGCTTGTATTGAGAATCTCGAGACGAGGCGAGCCATATCAATTGAGCTTAAAGAAGGCTGGGAGAAGTTAAATAACGATCTCGCAAAGCAATTTAAAGGAAGGAATGGTGTTAATATTGCAG
>CAZVFD010000044.1:6348-7200 GCA_964625465.1 uncultured Candidatus Midichloriaceae bacterium
GAGGATATGGCACGTACTTTCGAAATGAATTGTGGTATTGATAAGATTTTAGCAAAGCAAAAAACTATTAAAAAACATAATACAGAAGGGTTTGAGCCTGCGCAAAGTAGCACAAGCAGTACTTCAAGTACTAAGTTGACTGCAATACAAGAAGTTGATGAATCGCAGTTTCCTCCTCAACCCAGTGTAAGAGCTCAGCTAGAAGCAAGACATTCTGAAATAATTGACACCATTAAGCTAAAAGAAAAGTTTAAAGAAGTGCAAGCAAAGATGAAAGAATACAGGGAAAAACAAGAGAAGAAAGGTAAGGGTAGGGAGTAGTTTAGTGGTATAAATTGTAGGGGTTCGAAGATTCGCCGACAGATAGTGTAGTTTATATCCTTCATTTGGTCATCCCCGAGAAATCGGGGATCCAGACTTTTTAAAAACTAGATTCCCACTTTCGTGGGAATGACAAAAATATTTAAGAAGTTAGTGCAGGGGATTTTCTCTATATTCTTGTGTTGCACTTGTTTTAGTATCTAGAAGAAGCAGATCCCGAACTAAATTCGGGATGACCATTTTTCCCTTTCTGTCATGCTGAACTTGGTTCAGCATCTAGCTAAGAAATGGTTTCTTTGCAAAGTAAGATTAAATTTAAACTAAAACACCTAATTCTTAAATCTGTTTCCCAAGTTCATTACTTTACTTATAATTTTAGCGACGGCTTCATAGTGCTCAACGTGTATGAAATCTTCAAGATCTACAGATTCATATAAAGATCTTGCTAGCAATTTATTTTCGACCAGTGGAACTTTGTGTTTTTTAGCAGTTTCACGAATGTGTAGCGCTGGCGAGAACTTTCCTAGCCCC
>CAZVFD010000045.1:0-6939 GCA_964625465.1 uncultured Candidatus Midichloriaceae bacterium
ACTGAGATGGTAAGAGGTTTTGAATTAGGTCAAGTAGAAGGAATTAAAAAAATTAATGATTCAACAGCAAATGCTTTGAGGGAAGAGATAGCTACTTTTGTTGATGGGACAGTATCTAATTTGGGATTGGTTGGTTGTTATAATGCTCTAAAACAATTAGAGAACGCAAGGTTAACAGATGAAGAAAAAAAACTAGATAGTCAATCAAAGCTTGAGATACTACGTGAAAAAACAAAAATCTTCTTTAGAGATATACATTTAGGACAAGATTCTGAGGAAGTCGTCGTCGCTGCATGCGAGTCTTTCTGTAGATTCTTAGAGATGTATCAGTCGGAATATTTAAGTGTATCACTTCTAAAAACTTTTGAATTGACTGGTAATCTTTATACAGTGGGTGATCTAGATGAAGCTAAAAATGACGTTCAAATATATTTGAACGGTTTATTTGGGAAATTAAAAGCAGCAATCCAAGATAAGGTTCCTAATATCGAACAAGAGGTAGTGAAGTTTGCAGAAGAAGAAGCAAAGAAGCCAGAAGATAAGTTTGGATTTAGCTGGGAATTATCCGACGAAAACGTTGTAGATATGCTCTTTAATCATTATGAATGTGCAGATGCCACCTCTAGATTTATAACGGAAAGGTTGGGCAGTCTATTGAATACAGTTCAGAAGCAAATAGAAAGGTCGTCAAAACGTCGAAATAATGAAGCTGCTATTGCGAGGAATGTAGAGGCGATCAATAGACTTCTTGCTTCTGCTGACAATGCTGGAAAAGTAGATCTATTAATGCCTGTAGGGGTGGAGTATAAAACAATAATTTCATTATTTAGAAAATTAGGAAAATACCAAGACCAAATTATTGAAAATCTGATTACATGCATCAACCTCAGCGGAGAGCACCTAAATAAAGGCACCAAATTGGAATTAATAGGTGAATACCCTCGTATGTTCGGCTATGTGGTTAGAAGAATCGATCAAGAGCGATATAGGCAATTTTTCAATGCATTAGTAGATGGCGTAGTGTCAGTTGAAGACATAAAAACTTTAAAAAATACTGTTACCAGAAAAAGTATACGTAATTTTGTGGTGAGTTGTATGGCGAGAGATTTTGCTGAAAATAAAGATGATTTAACTAAATTTAAAAAATTAGTACTCGAGAATTGCAGTGAAGAAAAAATGAGATTATGCGATCCAGAGTTCCTAGAGTTTGAGATTGAAACATTGGAGCTTTTAGCAAGTTTTGAGCACGCCAAGTTGGCTGTTATACTGTCAGGGGATTCATTGAAGTTGATTAATGAAAAAGGGTTCTCACCCGAGCGCTTGTCTGAAATTTATGATGCTGTTGAGGGTAATCCAGAACAATTTGAAAATCATACAAAATTTTTAATTCAGAGGGGGTGCGCAACTGATCTATTGGGTTCGATGATCGTGCCAGAGGAGAGCAGTAAAAAATATCGAAGTTCCACAGAAAGGCAGTTTGAGCTTGAAAATGCTTTTGCTTACCTAGGTAGATTTGGTAACTATATAGATTTTGGTTCATCGGTTACTTTAGTAGATGATAGCCAGATTAACCTTTTCGAAGCCTTGTTGAAATATTCAAGAGGATTTGATGATACAAGGCTAGTGCTTGATAAGCTGTGCCAGCAAGTAGATGAAGCAAAACAGCATAATAAATGGTATTTGCTAAAAGATTTAGGTGAAGCAATGCCAACAATACTTTGTGCTATCTCAAATAAGAGTGAGGAATATCAGTATCGTGAAAAAGTATCTATTGATAGGAAAGTAAGAGCAATTACGGGTGGTGTGGCATCTCTAAAAAACCTAAATAAAATTCGCAGAGAATTTGGAGATGAGGCATTTGAGGATTTGTTTTCAATACAATCAATTTTGTTGTTACGCTCAGGCACACCTCTAAATAAACTAACTGATGCTTATAGGGATAATGATAGAGATATTGAAAAAGCTATTACTAGCATTAAATCTCCGCAAGAAAGAGTTGATGAACAAGCTGAAGAGGTGATAGTTCCACCCCGAAAGCGCAGAAATACAAGAATTATTGAATCTGATAGTGAGAGATCGTTGTAATCAAAGCTATACGAGCTATAGTCTATAGTTGCTGTAAGAGAAGTTTTTCAGGATTACTGCTCTTTAAGCTTTTTGCGGCTTTCCCCATTGCGGTTAAAACCTGTGGTTTATTTAGAAGTCTCAAAATTTCTTCGCCAAGCTTTTGTGGAGTAAGGTTTACCTCTTCAATCATTACCGCAGCACCATTTGCAACCAAGTGTTTTGCGTTGAAGTACTGATGATTGTCCATTGCATGTTTATAAGGAATGAATATGGCAGGTTTGCCAAGTTCGGTTAGCTCTGCAATAGTAGATGCTCCAGCGCGGCAGATGATCAGATCAGCTTGTTTTATTAGCTCGCCAATATTTAAAAAGAAATCTTTAATTTCAACTTTGGCAGCAGATTTTTTGTAAAATAATTTAGTAGAGTCAAGTAAGTTAGGGCGTGCTTGTTGGCGTATGATCAGCTTCTTTTGCAAGCTTTTAGGCAAATTGCATATAGTGTTAGGAATTACTTCAGAAAAAATTTGAGCACCTTGGCTACCTCCTATGACCAAAATATAAATTTTGTCAGTCTTTTTTGGTGGGTTTTTAGCACCTAATATTTCAGGCCGAACAAAATTGCCTGTTACCATAGCGTTATTTTTACTTGCAAATTTTGTGTCTGGAAAAGTTAGGAAAACTTTTTTTGCGAATTTGGAAAATATCCTGTTCACGCGACCGAGCACTGCATTTTGTTCATGAATTAGAAACGGAATTCTAAGAATTGTTGCAGCTAACAATGTTGGAAAAGATGGATATCCACCAAATCCAATAACGGTAGCTGGCCTTTTTTTAATGAATTTTAAAGTTACAAACACTGTACTAATGATTATTAGACAGAGGGCGAGTAATTTAGAAAAAATGGAGTCAGAATATTTTTGTGAGAAAATTTTATACCTATTAATTTCGCTCAGAGGCTTTTGTAGAAATTTATCTGTTCTATCATCGCATATGAGCAGCGGCTCATACTTGTTCTTCAGTAGAATACTGCATACAGCTTGTGCAGGAAAGATATGTCCACCTGTGCCGCCTGCCGCCAAAACTATAAGATTTTTTTTAGCCATTTTTCTTTTTTATACTTGCTATAAATTTACCAAAATCACCGGCGTTAGAGAAGTCTTTATAAACTGACGCATATCGAACATAAGACACCTCATCAACTTTTGCTAATTCATCCATAACTAGTTGACCAATTACTTTAGTTTCAACTTCACCTTCGCCGAATTTTTCGAGTTTTTTGATTACTTCTGACAAAATAGCCTCAGCTTGCTCCGAAGTTACTGGTCGTTTTCTTGTGGCAACATTTATAGATCTTAGTACTTTAGTTCCATCAAAAGGTCGGCGTTCTGCATTCTTCTTGATAACTTTGATTTCACGTAGCTCTGTTCTTTCTAGGGTAGTAAACCGTGCTCCACAGCTGGGGCATTGACGACGCCTCTTTATCACCAGAGCATCATCAGACGGCCGTGAATCTTTTACTTGTGTGTCAAGGAAATCGCAGAACGGACACTTCATTGTTGAACATCCAGTTTTATTTTATTCAATAGCTTACCTGTGCAAATATCGTAAATCAATACCAGGTCTTCTTCGGTCAACATTATTAGTTTTGTCTCATCCAGTGAAGCTGATTTTGGGGTGTTTGGGATCTTAAGTGACTTAATATCACACTTTGATTGCTGAGTACTATTAGTAAACTCCTTATCTAAAACGATGTTACGTTTATATATAGTATATGTTATAATCGTGACTCCGATCATCATGACCAGACCCATAGAATATATGAAAAATTTTAAAAACCTTATTTCACTTTCTTTACTCATATGACACCAAATTTGAAAAAATTGAATTTTATAGTCGAGGGGGCAAACGAAAGACTTGATAAAATAATAGCAAGCCGTGCTACCGATATTTCTCGATCAAGAATACAAAAGCTGATAGAAAACAACCTTGTTAAAGTTAACGGTAAAATACTAACAGATCGTTCTTATCAAGTCAAAGCAGGAGATAAAATTTCAATAACTTTAGAGTTATTCATACAATCCAATATTAAGCCTAAAGACATTCAACTTGATATAGTCTATGAGGATGAAGATCTAATAGTTATCAATAAGCAGGCTGGTCTTACAGTGCATCCTGGTGCAGGTAATCATGAAGATACGTTAGTCAATGCTTTGGTACATCATACCAAAGGCAAGCTTGCTGGGCAGGCAGATAGACCTGGTATAGTTCACAGGCTTGATAAAGATACATCGGGATTAATGTTGGTTGCTAAATCAGATTTAGCTCATTCACATCTGTCACAGGCAATAGCAAGTCGTGAGGTGACAAGAATCTATGTTGCATTGATTTATGGAAAATTAATTCCTGCGATTGGCACTATAAATACTGCTTATGGTCGAAGTAAAGTTGATCGTAAGAAAATGACAGTGAAGCATAAGGGCGATAAAATGGCAGTGACGCACTATCGTGTGTTAGAAGTGTACAGAGATTCTATCAGCCTTGTAGAGTGTAAGCTTGAAACTGGAAGAACGCACCAAATTAGGGTGCATATGGATCATAAAAAGACCCCCATAGTAGGTGATCAAACTTATGGTAGATCAAAAAACCATAACTTATCTGGATTTAGTGCGTCAGAACAAGAAGCTATAAGAGGGTTCGCTAGGCAGGCGCTGCATGCGCAAAAAATTGGCTTCGTACACCCTAGGAGTTTGAAAGAAATGTGGTTTGAAACTGATCTCCCAGAAGATATGAATTCTTTGATAAATATTTTGTAGATTACTGCTTCTTCATCAAGCGCATTAATTCTTCTTCAGTGAGCCCATAAGAAGGTTTTACTACAATTTCTTGCACTATATTTTTAGATAACTCTCTGGCTGATACTGATAATAATCCATCAGCATCAATCTTAAAATTGATTTCAAGTCTAGCCTCACCAGCAGGTAGAGGTGGAATGTTTTTTAACTCAAATTTTGCTAGTGATCTACAGTGTGACATCTTTTCACTTTCGCCTTGTAATACGTGAATTTTAAAGCCTGTTTGGTTATCCTGCTGAGTTGTAAAAAGCTGTTTTTTGGCTACAGGGATCGGGGTGTTTCTTGTGATTATAGGCTCAACCAATCCATTCGCTATTTCAATACCTAGAGATAAAGGTATGACGTCTAATAACAACGAATTACTCCCAGCGATCAAAGCCTCTGCTTGTATTGCTGCTCCTTTTGCCACAGCTTCATCAGGATTGATCGAATCTAATGGTTTTATGCCAAACTTCTTCTTAATAAAATCTTTGATTAGAGGTATGCGGGTTGAGCCACCTACTAGAATTATCTCTTTAATTTCATCAAGCTCAACTTCGGCGTCTTTTACGCAATTCTCGAATATGTTTAGGGTTCTATCTACAATTGGCAGAATTAAAGCTTCAAATTCGGCTTTTGTGATGGGGGCGCTTTCTATGGTTTCTTGTGATGAAAGCTCTTCTTTAAGTTTTTGAGCAAGTAGAAGGGAGTCGATATTGTCGGCATCCGTGTTAATTTTTTTAACTAATATTTTATCAAAATCGTCTCCACCGAGATTGCTATCGCCACCAGTGGCGAGTACTTGCAAAACGCCGCGAGACATTTTTAATATAGTTATATCAAAAGTGCCGCCTCCTAAGTCATAGATCGCAAATATACCTTCATCATTATTATCTAATCTATATGCAATAGCTGCTGCTGTTGGTTCGTTGATTAGTCTTAAGACATCAAGTCCTGCTAGCTTTGCAGCATCTTTAGTCGCTTGTCTTGAGCTCTCGTCGAAATAAGCTGGTACAGTAATTACTGCATGCGTTACATCGGCGCCTAAATATTTTTCTGCTTCGACTTTTAATCTGTTTAAAATTAAAGCTGAGAGTTCAACGGGCGTTTTATCAGCAAAGATCTTTTTAGCTCCCTCTCCCATAAATCTTTTTATAGATCGGATTTTATGTTCTAGTTTCAATGCTGATTTGCCTACTTTAAGGTTCCCGTCAAGTAGGCCTACTATTGAAGGTAAAAAATTAGTTCCCTCTATGGGTATAATTTCTACTTTGTGATTTTTTGAAACTGCTACTAACGAGTTGGTGGTACCCAAATCGATTCCAACAGCATGGCCATTTGCTAAGCTAGGCTTCGCGCCATCATCTTGCTGCGTTGGCTCTGTTAAGTTGTAAAGTTTCATTTGTTTATAGTATTTTCTATTTCTTCTAGGAATCTTTTGAGAAACTTCAGCTTAATATAGTCGTTTTTTGCTTCGTGATAAAGCTCTTTTTTAAGTGAATTGCCCATGTTTGCTAGGGTTGCGCGGATGTCTACTTGAACTTCAGACCTTAGATCAGTTAATGATTCAGTATCGTTTAATCTAGTTCGCCATTCAAATGTTTCCTCAAGAAATTCAGGACTTAGCACCTCTTTTGATAGGTCTATGTTCTGCAAACTTAGAATATGTTCTGCGCGACTGAAGTCAGATTTTAGAATTTTATATCCGTAGTTTAGTTCTTGGCTTTTTTCCAAAATTTTGTCTTGAATCTCTGTGGAGTCATTTATGTGTTTGTCAGGATGGAACTGTGCTTGTTTTTCAAAAAGCTTTTGGTCTAGTAAATTTTTATCGATATCAAAACTAACTTTTAAATCAAACAGTTGGAAAAAATTTTGTTTGGTCATATTAAAAAGGTTTAACGACTGCTAAAATCACTATTATTAGTGCTAGTATTGGAGATGCTTCATTGAATATTCTGAAGAAATTTTCAGATTTTTCATTTTTTCCTAGCGCAAAAGCTTTTCTATATTTGGAACACATTATGTGTACGATCAACATCCCA
>CAZVFD010000046.1:0-6186 GCA_964625465.1 uncultured Candidatus Midichloriaceae bacterium
ATATTTAGGGCTTTGTAACGGAGCGCAACATTTAGTGCTGAACAGTGGTGGTTATGTCGAAAAAGCTGCAACTCCACATAATAGAGTGCCACATACCTTAAAGGTTGAGTTAGGGGCAATTGTCCAGTTTCTAGCAATGAACGAGCAAGAACAAGAGCTTGCAATTACTAATGGTTATTTTCCTGAAATGGAATTTTTAATTAATACTCAGCATAATTACGCAGGGGTAAAAGGAAAGATTGGAACACTTGAGTTGGGCGGCTTGTCAGATGAAGGCGTAGTAGAAGCGGTTGCACATAAATTTTATCAAGTTGGATTTCAGTTTCATCCTGAGAACATGTATTACACAATGCAAGATAAGGTATTTGGAAGGAATGCAAATTTACTGAAAAATACTTTCAAGTTCTTCGCATTAAATTCTAAAAAAATAGATTTAGAAATGGTGGATGAATATATGTATTCTGAGCTGAAAGAAGCGTTTGCAAATGCGGTATGTATACCTAATGAAAGTAATACATGCCCAGCACAAGAAGGGTTAGCAAGAGACATCTTTGCCGAAGCCATTGCCCTCGCTACAGCTGTAGAAGTGTAAAGAATCTAAGCTTAAAATGCTTTAGGCGTAGTTAGCACGAAGTTATTAACAAAGAGTTTTTGTGATACTTCTTAAGCGTGTCTCTATGCCCAATAGAAATAATTTGCGACTTAGGTAAGTGCTTTTTCAATAAATCATAGACTAGTTTTTCGCTATCGTTATCCATTGCGCTTGTAGCTTCATCTAAAAAGATAATATCTGGTTTAGCTAAAAGAACGCGAATGATTGCAACTTTTTGCTGCTCACCTCCACTTAAAACTCTAGACCATTCTTCCACTTTCTCTAATTTAGAAACTAGCTTTTCCAACTTCATTTCTGTTAACAATTCAATTATTTCTGTAATATTTACTACGTCATTTGAATTGGGGTATTTAAGTACTTCGAGTAATGTACCTTGAGGTATATAGCTACGTTGAGCTATGAACATAATTTTTTTGTTTGGTAATTTAATCTCGCCTTTTGCAAATGGCCAGATACCAGCTATAGCTCTCATCAATGTGCTCTTACCAACACCAGATGCGCCAGTTATTAGTGTGTTGTTATTAAACGAAATTTTATCTAAGCTGTATAGCTTCTCTTGATCGGGCAACATTACGGTTAGCTTCTTAATTTCAACAGACTTACCACCAGTGACTTTAACATTCTGGTTTTTATTGGCTTCTTCCCAAGTTTCAATAGATTCAATGAAGCCTCTCAAACGCGCTGTAACGGCTCTATAATCTGCTATAGTCGTATAACTAGAAACTATCCACGATAATGCGTCCTGAACTTCCCTGAAGGCACTGACTGTTTGCATCATGCCACCAAATTTAATTTCTCCTGCAAACATTCTAGGAGCAACAACTATAACAGGAAAGAAACTAGCAGCGTTGTTATATAAGTTTCTAAAAATACTGATATGAAGCATCTTTTTAATTACAGCTATCGTGTTTTCTATAATAGGTTGGAACTTCCCTAATAGACTTTTCCTTTCGTATTTTTCCGAATCGTATAAAGCTATTGAGTCAGCATATTCTCTAATCCTCATCAACGAAAAGCGGAAAGTAGCTTCTCGTTTTTCTTGTTCAAAGCTAAGTATTGCAAGTTTTTTTGCCATTACATGCAGTAACCATGAAGCAATAATGTTGTAAGCCAAAGCCAACCAAACTAGGTATCCATAGATTGTGATCTCATGGCCAAATAGCTGTACTTGAATTGAGCCAGATAATCCCCATAAAATTCCAACAAAGCTTACGAAAGTAACGACTGCGCCTAGTAGTCCTATTGTCAAAGAAAGAGTATAGTTTGTAAATGATTTTATGTCGTCCGCTATACGTTGATCAGGGTTGTCGCTTTCTTGACCTATGACTTTAGTTCCATAAAAAGTTTTATTACCTAGCCATTTCTTCAGATATTTCTCAGTCATCCATATACGCCATTGCAACTGAAGCCAAACATTTAAAAAGAATTTGGAGATGAATACAATTAATATACACCCAACTATAATAAACCACTGTTTAACGGAATAAAAAAACTTATCCTTGTTAAGTTCCTGTAATGAGTCGTAGAAATCAACATACCAACGATTAAATATTACGCTCGTATAAACAAAGAGCAGTTCTAGAGCAATTAAACCCATCACCATAAGTAAACCATATTTCCAATTCTTACTGTCCCAAAAATAATCTTTGGTAATAAGCCAAGCTCCTTTTAAGAACTTGGTTTTTGACATTGTTGAAAATTCGTTCATAGCTTCTAATAAGTTTTCTTTTGGGAAAAAGATACATAGGTCATAAAAGAAAATCTATAGAAATTCTGCTAAAATCGCATATAGTTTCTATATATGAAGCAATGCATAGAGCAAATTAGAGATGCTATTTTGCCTTCAAGTCTTATTGGTCGTAAGGTAAGTTTGAAGCCAAAAGGTGCTGGAGAATTTTCAGGACTATGCCCATTCCACTCAGAAAAGACACCGTCATTTACAGTGAGTGACGAAAAAGGTTTTTATCATTGCTTTGGTTGTGGTGCACATGGTGATGTTATAGGATTTGTGGCGCAGACTGAAGGTCTTTCATTTAAAGAGTCAGTTGAGCGATTAGCAAGTGAGTGTGGAATATCATTGCCGAAATATTCACCCAAACAAATTGAGCAAGAGCAAAAAGAAGCTTCTCACTATGACATTTTCGAGGTTGCTACCCAATATTATGAGAGTCAGCTTCATACCCCTGAAGGTAAGAAGGCGTTAGATTATTTAAAGCGTCGTGGACTAAAGCCAGAGATTATAAAGCAATTTCGCTTAGGCTATGCCCCATTAAACCATAATGAACTTAGAACGAAGTATTTGAGTCATTTTTCAGATGAGATGATAGGCGAGTCTTCGGTGTTGGTTAAAGGACAATCAGGAGGACTGTATAATTTATTTAGGGGTAGGGTAATATTTCCTATTTTAAATAGAAAGAACAGAGTGATCGCTTTTGGAGGAAGAATATTGGGAGAAGGAGAGCCAAAATATTTAAATTCACCAGAAAATCCAATATTTAAAAAAGGCGATGAATTATATGGTCTGAACTTTGCTAGTAAAGATGCGTTTAAAACTCGTGAGTTAATTTTGGTTGAAGGATATATGGATGTGATTTCACTAGCCAACTACGGCATTCATAATGCTGTAGCTCCTTTGGGAACGGCTGTGAAGACTAAGCAGATAGAATTGTTGTGGAAGTATGTTGATGAGCCAGTAATATGTATGGATTCTGATAGTGCTGGCCGCAGATCTATGGCCAAGATAGCAAATGAAGCTCTGAAACTTCTTTCAGCTGGTAAATCACTTAAATTTTGTATTTTAGAAGGTGGTAAAGATCCTGATGAGGTATTAAGTAAGTTTGGTTTGCACTATTTTAAATCATTTGTGGCAAGTGCAAAACCATTATCTGATTTGCTATTTCATATAGAAAAAAATATAAAAAAAATTCAAACACCTGAGCAGAGGTTGGATTTTAAAAATAGATTGATAGCACTTTCTAACACAGTGAAAAACCCTGATATAGCAAGAAGTTATAAATATTTTTTCTTAGAAAAATTTGCTTCAATCTTTAACCAAAAAAAACAAACTAAAAAACTTAAAGTAGAAAATGAAGGGTCATATATAATATCTACTCTAAGCAAAACTGTTGAACTTTCAGCATTGGCTATTAAAACGTTGATCGATCACCCAATGTTATTGAAAGAGAGTTTGTTTCTAGATGAGTTAATAAAACTTGAGATTTCTTCTAAATCACTTGACAAGATACGCAATTCTCTATTATCTATTTCCGAGCTCTCAGAAGATGCGCTGCGGGAAACCGCTTTTGCACACCTGAAGCAAGAATATGCTGAATTACCTCAATTTAAGGGCCGATCGGAAGATATGGGCTTTAATTGGGGGTTTATGCATTCTGTTTCGTACGATGATATTAAAGATGGTTTATTAAGATTGTTTAAGATTATTACTTTGAAAAATATACAAGAAGAAATTTCTACAACAAAGAATGAATTAATGAGTACACCACATGAAAACATTTTTCGCAGGCTTGCTGAACTTAAAAGATACGAAGAAGAGCTCAAACAAGAACTCGGGATCCAATAAAAAAACTGTTAGCAAAGATAAGATGAGCAAGAATAAAGATAAGAAGAAAAAATTTGGGAAGCCATCTACTCCTTTTAATAAGGGGAAGTCTAATAAATTTAAAGGTAAATTTAAATCCAAATTTCCTGCAAAATCGGATAATAGAAAGGATGTTAAATCAAAACCAAAGCATTCAAGCGCACAGAAAGCTAAACCTAAATATTCTCATAGTGTTGTCAAATCTAATAATAAAAAAGATTCAGGAACAAAACCATTAAAGCAGAGCGCTAAAAACAAGAATCAGTTCAAATTTAAGGATAAAAATACCAAACATAAGAAGTTTGATAATAAAAAAGTTGTTTCTAAGCCAGTAAATAAAGTATCTAAGCCTACTTTGAAGATAAAGCCTAAAGTAGATGTCAAAGAAAAAAATAAGGTTGTTGTACAGGCAAAAGAAAAAGAGAAGATTCAAAAACCTATAAAAGGCCCAAAAGTAAAGGAGCCTAAAGTAGTTACAATTGATGATGGAATTCAGGAAGAAATCGAAGTTAAACCAACCAAGAAAGGTAAAGATAAGAGCGTAGAAGGAGCGATGAAAGAATTAGTAGATAAAGGTAAAAACCTAGGTTTTGTAACGTATGATGAATTAAGTAAAGTATTAACTTCGGATGGTAGTTCGGTTGAAAAAATGGATGATACCATTTCTTTCTTTGATGATGAAGGAATCCAAATCACTGAAAAAGGTGACGAAGAAGAGGAAGGATTTAAGCTAGATATTGAAGATGATCAAGCTATAGAAGAAGCTGG
Organism: uncultured Candidatus Midichloriaceae bacterium; assembly: GCA_964625465.1. Taxonomy (GTDB): domain Bacteria; phylum Pseudomonadota; class Alphaproteobacteria; order Rickettsiales; family Midichloriaceae; genus CAZLFQ01. The sequence goes on from CAZVFD010000046.1 coordinate 4,980, forward strand.
TGAAGAAGAGGAGATTGCAAGAAGTGATGACCCAGTAAGGCTTTATTTAAAGGAAATGGGTCATGTTGGCCTTCTTTCTAGAGAAGGTGAAGTAGAGATCGCAAAGAAGATCGAAGAAGGTCGTGATTTGATGACGAGTTCTCTTTCAAGAACTCCGGTAGCTCTTAAGGAGTTAATTAAGTGGTATGATGGGCTTGTTAATGAAAAAATACTTCTGCGTGATATTCTTGATCTAGATGCTACATATAGCAAAGAATTTGGTAAGGACTTCACAGATGATGAGTCTTCGATGGAAGTAGAAGAAGATTATGAAGATGAGAAAAAGAAGCCATCAGATGAAGATGATGAAGATGGTGAAAAAGATGATTCAGCTGAAGAATCTACAGATGCAGGTGCTGATGGTTATGCTGATGATGGGGAAGAGGCGAGTCTTTCAATAATTAGTATGGAAGCCGAACTGAAGCCAAAAATGATGGAAGTTTTTGGTCAAGCGGCTCAATTTGCAAGTAAAATTGTCAATATTCAACAAGATAAACTAAAGCTTGCAATGCAAGGCAAGCAACTTGATGAAAAAGTTCAGAAAAAATACGATAAATTAAGCGAAGAATTAGCTGAGTTGATGAAAAGTGTCCGTCTGAGTGAAAACAGATTAGAGAGCATTTTAAATACACTGTATACGCAAAATAAAAAGCTAATAGCTCTAGAAATGGACATGTTAAAACTAGCTGATCAATATGGTGTTCGTAGGGATGAAATGATTACCGCTTATCAGGGTGATGAGTTGAATCCAAAGTGGCTTGCAAATATGTCTAATTCTAAGATCAAGAATATGGCTAAGATGATTAAAGCTGAGGAAGAAAAATTTAAAGAAATTAGAGCCCGAATTCTTGATATAGCAAATGAAATCAATTTAGATATCACAAGCTTTAAGGAGCTTGTTTCATCAGTGCAACGTGGCGAAAGGATGTCTAGCCGAGCTAAAAAGGAAATGATTGAAGCAAACCTTAGACTTGTAATTTCTATTGCTAAAAAGTATGCAAACCGTGGATTACAGTTCTTGGATCTAATTCAAGAAGGAAATATTGGTTTGATGAAAGCTGTAGATAAGTTTGAATATCGTCGTGGTTATAAATTCTCTACCTATGCAACATGGTGGATTCGCCAGGCTATCACTCGCTCAATCGCTGACCAGGCACGCACAATTCGT
>CAZVFD010000047.1:0-5635 GCA_964625465.1 uncultured Candidatus Midichloriaceae bacterium
CGTTGACGCTACGCCGAATTCAATCTTATTTATGATCGCTGCACAAAATTTGGCTTGATGACAGGCGGTAATACTGAAGGAATTTTGATGTCACTACCACCAGAAGCAAAATGGAAAACTGCTATATGACAAACTCTGCTAACAATAGCTCTTTTGAAGGAAAATTACTGGTAGCCACACCATCGCTCAATGGCTCAATATTTGAGAAAGCTTTGATATTTATTTGCGCCCATGATGAAACCGGCGCTGTAGGAGTCGTAATCAACAAAAGCGTTGGATCGATTACTACAGATGAACTGATACAACTTCTAGATTTAAAACGGAATAAAAAGAGCATCAAAGAATTTAAAATTCTTTATGGTGGCCCCGTGGAAGAAACCAAACTATTTATTCTAAGCGCAGACAAAACGCAAAAAGATACTTTCTCAACCGATCCCAAACTCACACTTTTCACAAATGCTGAAGGCTTCTTGGCTGATGTGCTAAAAGGTACACAAAAAGACGATTTTATTTTGGTAAAAGGATTTTGCGGCTGGGATAAAAATCAGCTTGAAGAAGAAATAAAAGAGAATTCATGGATGCTTTTGAATCCAGATTATAGCATGGTTTTTCCTAAGAAAAAATTGGCGGCTTGGGATAAAATAATCAAGAGCATCGGCATAAAAAAACCTAATAATATAGTTTCATATTCAGGTTCTGCTTAGTTTTTTCTAGCTTGCTTTGTTAAGCTTATACCCTTAACTTATTTTGGGGGGAATAATTTAACAAATAGGAGAATAAAAATGGAAATGACTTGTCCAAATACCGCTGCGAAAACACTCATGGCTAAACTAGCAACTCACATGACAACATGCGGAGAAAAAATAAACTCTTTAATGGCGCAAATTGCTACTTCTACAGCTTTAATCGCTGACTTTACAGCAAAAGCATCGGTTATGTCGCCAGAAGAAACTGCACAAATCGAATCACTTGCTAATTTGTTTGGCTCAAACTCTGGTCTTATTGAGAGCATTAAAGCAGTTGTAATTGAATTCAAAAAAACAGCTTTTACACCTATGATTCATGAAGCAGAAGGCACTGCAGCGAGAGCTGGCGAAATGAAAGCTGTTTATGATTCAAAATGCGAAGCTTTCCCTCAATTGACTCAAGAAGTTGAAGCATTCATTAAAGAAATGAGTGACGCATACCATGCTGCCCATGCAAAAGTAGGTGCCCTAAATTCTGCAACTGAAGAAGCTGTCGCTGCGTTCATGGCTGTTGAAACACCAGTTGTGATTGAGACTCCAGTTGTGACAGAAGCACCAGTTGTTGTAGAGATGCCAGTTACTGATACACCAGTAGAAACTGCTCCTGAGGTTGTTGTAGAGCCGGCTACCGAAGCAACAACAGAAGGTTTGGTTAGCGACACTCCTGCTAGCACTGATGCTACAGTAGAAGCTTAATTTTCTCTAGGGCAGTAGCTTTCGTATGACTGCCCTTTTTTCTTTTTCTTAAAAACAAGGATGGCGCCGAAGACAGGAATTGAACCTGCGACCTACTGATTACGAATCAGTTGCACTACCGCTGTGCTACTTCGGCTTTACGCGCCACAATATAACTTAACTAATTTAATTTGGCTATAGCAACGAGCATAAACCAACTTCATCACTATGAATAACTTAAAAACCTTCTAACTTCTCCAAAGAATTTGGTACTAGCTTCAGCGAATGGTGCATGACCGCAATTCGCAATTTCAAGCATTCTGGAATTTGGTAACACCTCCTTCAATTCGCGTGCCGTCCAGATTGGTATCGGGTCACTATCACCGTGAATTACAAGCGATGGAGTTCTAATATTTTTAGCTTTTTCAATAAAATCACCATTATTTAAAATTGGATCTAACGACATTAATTCTGATACCTGTGCTGTACGCAAACTCCCTTCAACATTCACTTTTAGTGTAAGTTTTTGAGCATTTGTCTTGTCCCAAAGATATTCTGCATACACCTTTCTAAATTCAGCTTCTAATTCTTTATCAGTAGAATTTTTAATAAATTCCTTATCTGAAAACATTTTGAACATTTCTATTCTTGGTATTATAAAATCATCCAAAAATGTTTTTTGACCTCTATTACTCATAGGGACAGCCGCAACGAATATTATTTTCTCAACTCTGTCTTTATGAGTATTGATATACTCAATAGCCAATTTCGCACCCCAAGAATGTGCAATTATAAACACTTTTTCATAGCCCAAAGATTTTATAACGTCATCCAAATCTTCAACGTATTGCGTTAGATTTATTCGCTCGTTATTAAACTGCGTATTTACTGAACCGCCGCATCCTCTTTGATCGTAGAAAGTAATTTCATAATCATTTGCTAACTCTTGCATATAAGGTAAGAAGGGATACATATCGCCTCCAGGTCCACCGTGCAAAACTATTATAGGCTTACCTGAACCATATGTTTGATAATAGATCTGGCCATCTTTAATATCGAGTAGCCCGCTTTTATTAGGTGTATTGTCCATGAGTGTATTGTTGATATATCTGAGAAGTATATAGCAATTAGCCACCATATAAGGCAACTATAATTTGAGCAGGTTACTCGTAATGGGTCCACATACTCAGAATTTTTACAATCTTCTTTTTATCATCCACTTCATATATAAGGCGGTGTTGTATGTTTATTCTTCTGGAATAGAAACCACTCAAGTCACCACAGAGTTTTTCGTATGGAAGAGGAGTTTGATAAGGATTGCGCACTAAAATCTCTAAGAGCTGTAGGCATTTTTTCTTTAAGTGTGATCTTGCAATTTTCTTAGCATCCTTCTCTGAATTAGATGTATAGAGTACTTTATACATCTAATTTATTCCCACGAAATTTTAGATTTTAATTTGCTTGCTGGCTCTTTTGCAGCTCTTAGAATTTTTTCTTTCAGCCCTTTTATTGAAGTTATGTGAAGAGTTTCTACTATGGAGTTGTAATCCTCTTCAGACATCATTACAACATTATGACGCTTGCCTGTTATTATAATTGGCTCATGTGATTCACCAGCATGATCTACCAGTTTATATAGATTTTCTCTTGCTTTGCTTGCCGTATATATTCTTTCCATCAAATTACCATAAGTATCTATATACTAAATATCGTACCATATTGCGTACGCCTTGGCAAGAGCGATGTTTCTCAGAAAGAGAACCAATTTCCATTTGACAGCACATCAATACAGGACTACAAGAACACCTTAAACATCTTAAAATAGAGGCACTTATGTCTGTTACAACAACTAAAATTCCGTCTACTTTCAAAGGATCTAATTTTGTTATGTCTGGCTCAAACCGCATGGAAGGGACAATTCATGATGGGAAAGTATTGTCTTTTAATGGCAAAAAAAGTTTTATAAAAGATTGCAGCTTCAAAGCTTCAATTGGCATACTATACAAAATGGACAAAATTGATTGTATTAACACTGCTTTTGAAGCACCTCTTATTGTTTTCCCATCACCTGACTCACTCAGCAATAATGGCTGTACTCTTACTGGAAAGGTAGTCTACCTATCAGACAAATCAACATGCGAAGAATATGGGAGTACAGAGTGGCTTGCTGCAACTTGCAATCCGACCACTCACGATGAGATTTAATTACATTTATCCTGATTTTAGAAAGAGGCATTTTACGTGCCTCTTTTTTTGTTTACCACGATTGCTTTCATCATAAATTATGTGCGCCTAATTTGCCTATCGCTCCACATAAGGTAATTGTCATCGAATATTTTAACTTTTACAATCCCGAACTTGTTTAGCTTTGCAGCACTTCGTGTCGGGATCCAGATGCTGAGCCGAAGGTCTGCGAAGCGAAACAAGCTCAGCAAGACATTCAAACCACAGATCTTGCAACAACTTCAGGTTTTGACACGGCATATAAAGCTTGAGTTACAACGTATTCAGTACTTCCACCTCGGGTAATAACGCCACCAGAAAATTGAGCCATCAATTGCTGCCCATCCATTTCAATAGGCACCCACAAACAAACACTGGCATTCCCTATCACAACATTGCTCATAAGCAACGACGAGACTTGGGCATTTAAAGCATTTAACATACTTTGCAAACCCACCGCCTTTGTCATTTCAACTGGCATCGGACTTGGGGCAGCATCCAATGCGGCAACAAAAGCTGAATGAGAAGTTCTTTGGCCAAGAATTTTTTCATTTAAACTACATAGCCAGCTTGGCGGATTTTTAATCTCTTCTATAATTTCAAGTACCTTATCCAGAGTACTTATTTCAACATCATCATTTAAAAGTAATGTACCTAATCTATCTGGAATAGCTCTAGATACTCCCATTTCCATTTTAACAAGGTGTTTAGCCAACCGCATTGTAGTTATGGCATCTAAGTCTTGACCAAGTGAAATCGACGCAAGTCTATTTCTAATATCCGATACGAAGCTTCCTTTTGTAGGATCTAGACTGATACTTGGAAACGCATCAAGCATATCAAAAAATTGATTTGCCGACATATCCTTAAGCTGCTTCTTAATTGCCTCTTTAAATTGAATAAAAGCAAAAGTTACAAATCTTTTAGCGAAGGAATCTTTAGCATCTTCCTTACCAGATTTTGCAGCCCACTTCTCTCTATACTCAGCAAGTTTATTGATTATAGGCACTATATCATCGGGCTTAACTTCATTCTGCTTGAAAAGCTGAACCAATTTAGAAAATGCCGCATCTAATTTTTTGCCAGTCGTTCCTTTTTCTAGGTCACTTATAAACCCATCAATGGCTTCAATAATTTTATGCATATATACCTTTTGTTTTTTAATAGACTAGTCACATATTTTATGTTTTGACAATACCTATTGAATAATATTAAAACCCCTGTTATACTCTTACAATTCAGCAATCAAATAGTGTTAAGTTAATCATGAAAACTCTCTCTGTCCGCGGTGCAAAGGTTCATAATTTAAAAAATGTAAATGTCGACATCCCTAAGGATCAATTAGTTGTTATAACTGGTGTCAGCGGCTCGGGAAAATCGTCTCTTGCATTTGATACAATTTACGCAGAAGGACAAAGAAGATATGTGGAAAGTTTGTCTGCATACGCTAGACAATTCTTAGATATTCAAGACAAACCTGACGTTGAACTTATCACTGGTCTTTCTCCATCAATCGCTATTGACCAAAAAACAACTTCAAGAAATCCACGCTCAACAGTTTCAACTGCAACTGAGATTTATGATTACTTAAGATTATTATACGCAAGAATTGGTATTCCATACTCTCCTGCAACTGGCAAACCTATCGAAAAGCAAACTTCCTCACAAATGGTGGAAGTTATAAATGAATTACCCAATGGCACAAAATTATATGTGCTCTCTCCTATTGTAAAAGGTCAAAAAGGTGAGCACCGAAAAGAATTCTTACAACTACAAAAACAAGGTTATCAGCGTGTGAAAGTTGATGGCATCATCTATGATTTCGATGAACTACCAATCATTGATAAGAACACAAAACACGATATTGAAGTTGTTGTTGATCGTCTCCAACTAGATGACTCACTTGGCAACAGGCTGTCTGATAGCGTTGAAGCCGCACTAAAACTTAGCAATGGGTTACTGGGAATCGAAATTGTATCGCTTCCAAAAGG
>CAZVFD010000048.1:0-5389 GCA_964625465.1 uncultured Candidatus Midichloriaceae bacterium
AGTCCATGTCTGGTTGCGCCAAAGTAAAAAGTCAGTGCTTCTGCTAATCTCATAAATACCCCTTAATATTGAAGTCCCAATTATACGCTAATTAAACGCCTGTTTAAAAGATTGTTTTATTAAAGTTTTATTAAGGGGGATTTTAGGATGATTCTGCGATGCAGCAAATAATATCATTTGCATTTAGTTTAAAAGATCATATATTGGCGAGATTAAGTACTCCGATAATTTTAGAAGAATGAAATTTCCAATAGTTTTAGTACCAGATAAAACCAATATAAACTTCATAGGAATGAAGTGGATAGCCTTTGTGTTTAGCATTGTTGTGACGATCGGTACTTTTGCTAGCCTATTTACTCATGGTTTGAATTTCGGAATAGATTTTACAGGCGGCATCGTTCTAGAAGCTCGTACAGGCAAAGATTTTGAAATAGTGAAAGTGAGAGATTTATTGGCGGAATCTGGTTATCATGGGGCTAACATTCAGAATTTTGGTGGAAAAGGTGATATTTTGATTAGGCTTCAACCTAAGAATAGTGATGAGCAAGTCAAAGAAGTTGCCCATATTAAAGGGGTGCTTGGGCAGTTTTTTGAGAATGATATTGAGTTTAGAAGGGTGGACTACGTTGGTCCTAAAGTGGGTAAAGAGTTGATAGAGAAGGGTACCATAGCTTTTGTTTTATCATTAGTAGTTATGATGGGCTATATAGCGGTACGATTTAATTGGCAGTATGGAATAGGTGTTGTGGTTGCTTTGTTCCATGATGCAATCGCAACACTAGGATTTTATGTTGTGACACAGTATGAATTTGATTTGTATTCGATAGCTGCAATTTTAACGATAGTTGGCTATTCGATAAATGATACGGTTGTTATATATGACCGTATAAGAGAGAATTTGCGCAAGTATAAAACCCCAGATATGGCGGAAATAATTAATATGAGCGTAAATGAAACACTTTCTAGAACTATCATGACAGTATCAACCACGCTCTTGGTTTGTCTTGCGCTAGTTCTTTTTGGTGGAGAAGTCATAAAAGGCTTCAGCATGGCACTGCTTTTTGGGATTGCGTTTGGTACATATTCTTCGGTGTATATTGCCGCTCCAATTCTTATGCATACTGGTCTGAAAAATGTGGCGACGTCACAGCAGCAGGCTTAGTAAATCCCTAATAAAAGGTAAAATTAATGAGTATAAAAAAATATTTTAAATGTAAGTCTATTGATAGCTTGGTAAATGAAGCTAAAAAATCACACGATCTTGAGAGAACGCTTTCAGCTTTCCAATTAATCCTTCTTGGTATTGGAGCGATTATTGGTGCTGGAATTTTCGTATTCACTGGCTCCGCTGCAGGAGAGCATGCTGGCCCTGCAATTACGCTTTCGTTCGTACTAGCAGGCCTCGCCTGTGCTTGTGCGGCACTGTGCTATGCTGAGTTGGCATCTATGATCCCTGTTGCTGGTAGCTCATATACCTATTCATATGCAACTCTAGGTGAGCTTCCTGCGTGGTTGATTGCCGGCATGATTACATTAACATACGGTTTAGGTGCAGCTTCAGTCGCAAGTGGTTGGTCAGCATATTTGCAAGACTTCTTATCAGCGCATAATATATTACATATTCCTGCAATATTCTCGACGCACTTTGGCGCGATGGTAGTAGATAAGGCAACTGGGCAAGAAGTTATGGCACTTGTTGATCTTCCAGCACTATTTATTGTTGTACTACTTGGTATGGTTGTGCTAAGAGGCGCAGAAAGTTCAGCTATTTTTAATTCAGTTGTAGTGGCTATAAAAATGACTGTAATCTTTGGATTTATAGTATTGGGTGCTACAAAAGTTGATCCAAATAATTGGACTCCATTTATTCCTGAGAATACTGGTAAATTTGGAGAGTTTGGCTTGTCTGGAATCATTGCTGGTTCAGCTGTAATATTCTTAGCATACACAGGATTTGACGCAGTTGCGACTGCAGCCCAAGAAACCAAAAATCCTAAGCGCGATTTGCCAATTGGCATAATAGGCTCTTTAGGAATTTGTATAGCAGTTTATGTGCTTGTTTCTTTAGTGCTGACAGGATTGGCTCCTTACACACAATTAAATGTTCCGAATCCTATGTCTATTGCGGTTGATAAAATGGGCGTTGCTTGGTTTGCTGATGCGGTGAAATTAGGAGCTATTGCTGGATTAACATCTGTTATACTTGTTCTGATATTCGGAATTGTTCGTATTTTTTATACTGTAACGCATGATGGTTTATTGCCAGATTTCTTAGCGAAAACTCATAAGAAATATCATACTCCGCATTTGATCACTTATATAGCAACAGCTACTATTGCAGCTATGGCATGCTTAATTCCAGTTGGAAGTTTAGTTAAGCTTGCGAATTTTGGTACGTTGGTGACATTTGCAATTGTTTGCTTGGGTACATTGATTTTAAGATACACAAAGCCTGATCTTAAAAGAGACTTTAGATGTCCACTAGTTCCAGTTGTTCCGATGGCAGGCATTATAGTGTTCGCTACTATCCTTTACGGATTGCCATACGAAATATTCTGCTATGCAGCGATATGGATCACTTTTTTAATCGCTGTGTACTTTTTATATGGGAGACATAACAGCCATATGTTCCATCCACATAAAAAAGAGAAAGTGTTGAGACATAAACACGCTTAAACTAAAAGCCCCGAAAGGGGCTTTTTTTATTTACCTCTACCTTTGTTGTGTCTGTCAGCAAAGTGATCGTGACCACGACCATTTTTCATTTGGTGTGCATTTAATCTATGCGAGCCTTTTTCAAAATTTATATTGTGAGATTTAATATTTGAGTCCCTACTTTTAATTGATTTATTGTTTTTATCTGAAGTTTCCATAGTCCTCCTTACCCAGTCCACAACTTAATTATAGGCTAAAATAAGTAAATGATTGGTAAATATTCAAAACATTGTATTTGATATAGAGGAAATACCATGATAGTTTAAAGCTGTTCAATTAATAGGAATGATAGCATGGGACGTCGTGGAGATCACAGTTTTGAAGAGTTATCCAAAATGATTTTGGATGCAGCTTATGATATTTTAGAAAGAGAAGGTTATTCTAAGTTGAGTACGCGTAAGATAGCTAGTCAGATTGGGTATACAGTTGGTACCTTGTATAATGTATTTCAAAATTTGGATGATATTTTCGTTCATTTAAACGCCAGAACTTTAGATACTCTAATTCAGCATTTGAATGCGGCCGTTGCGCAAGACTCAAAAGTTGGTAAAGTAAAGCAACTCTCACAAGCTTATATTGATTTTAGCAGACAGAATTTCAATATATGGAGTACGCTTTTTGACTATCGTTTTAATGAGAATCACCAAATCCCGAAATGGTATAATGAAAAGATTACAAATCTATATGGTGTTGTTGAAAAAAGTATTAGACCACTTTTATCAGCCAAGCATCAAGACCAGACAAAAGAAATAATTACAGTTCTATGGTCGGGAATTCATGGTATTTGTATTCTATCTATCAAGGGCAAGCTTGATAGGGCTGGAGTGGAATCTGCTTCTACATTGGTCGATCACTTTATTGAAAACTATATGCGTGGCGTGGGATTGAATTAACATTTTCTATCCCAACTTGAACTCTCAAAGTTCGTATGTTACCTTCTATTAGGTTTAAACTTAAAGGGCGAAAAATGTCTCATATAATTGTTGTTGGAAATGAAAAAGGCGGCTGTGGAAAAACTACTACAGCGATGCATCTAATTATTAGTTTGCTTAAATTGGGCTTTTCTGTTGGGACAATTGATCTGGATTCGAGGCAACAGTCACTTACTCGTTACATTGATAATAGAAAGCAATATGTTGCAAAAAAAAATGTGCAGCTAATGATGCCAGAGCATTTTTCACTTCCTAGAAGTGAAAAAAATGTAAAACAAGAAGCTGAAAAAGAAGAAGAGGAAAGTTTTACGACAACAATACAAAAACTTTCTGATAAAGATTTTATCGTAATTGATACGCCTGGTAGCGATGCTTTTATGGGAAGGCTTGCGCACTCATACGCCGATACTGTGATTACTCCAATTAACGATAGCTTTATCGATTTAGACCTTATAGGCAACGTAAACGCTGACACTTTGGACTCAATTCGGCCGGGAATATATAGCGCAATGCTTTGGGAGCAAAAAATGAAAAAAATTGCTCGTACTCGTAAAGAAATAAATTGGATTATAGTAAGGAATAGACTTTCCACTCTTGATGCGATTAATAAAAGAAACGTTGAAGTTTCTCTTGCAAAATTAGCAAAGAGATTTGGTTTTAAGATAGCCCCTGGATTCGGTGATAGGGTAGTCTTTAAAGAATTATTTCTTCTTGGTCTTACGCTACATGATGCTGCGAGTTCAGGAGAAATTCGAATGAGTACATCCGTAATTGCTGCAAGGCAGGAACTGCGTGAATTTATCAATGCATTAGGCATTGCCGAGGTGGTTGCAAAATTAAACCAAGAGTCAGTAGAAGCTACGCAGCCTCAAGTGCAATCAGAAGCAGAAGTAGTTCATAGCTGATTTCATAGAAAGAATTTAAGACCCTGTCCATCTAAGAACAGGTGTGCGAGCTGCTTGGGTCTCGTTTAATCTTTGCATTGGTGCGTACTGAGGAGCATTGGCGAATCTTTCTTTATCGTTTGTTGATTCAGATAATTTGATCATTGAATTTATAAATTGATTCAATGAAGCTAAGCTTTCTGTCTCAGTTGGCTCTATTAGCATAGCTCCCGAAACAATAAGAGGGAAGTACATGGTCATCGGATGCATTCCTTCATCTATCAACGCTTTGGCGAAATCAAGAGTGCTAACACCACTTTCTTTTAATTTTGAATCATCAAACAAAACTTCATGCATGCATGGGGCAGGATAGGGGAGGTTGAAGTGGTTTTTTAATTTGGCTAAAATGTAGTTTGCATTTAACACCGCATCTTCAGCGACTTGTCTCAATCCATCAGATCCATAACTCATCATATATGAAAGCGCTCTGGTGAACATTCCCATCTGCCCATGGAAGCCTTTAAGTCTGCCAATTGAAGTTTTGTTAAAATCTTCATGTAATGAATATTTATTATCCGCAAATGTGACGTAAGGTACAGGAATGAATTGAGCTAGCGATTTGGCAAATACAACAGGACCACTTCCAGGTCCACCGCCGCCGTGAGGGGTAGAGAAAGTTTTATGTAAATTTATATGCATGCAATCAATGCCTAAATCTGCAGGCCGAACCTTACCAACTATGGCATTGAAGTTTGCACCATCGCAGTAAAAATACGCGCCTACTTCGTGGACTAATTTTGCAATTTCAACTATGTCTCTTTCAAATAATCCGCATGTATTTGGATTAGTTAACATGAT
>CAZVFD010000049.1:0-5209 GCA_964625465.1 uncultured Candidatus Midichloriaceae bacterium
TAGCGTGAGTTACTAAAATTGAATCTAGAGGTAATGCATTCACATCTTTATTTGCTGCTCCAGCATAACAACTTTCGAGATGTACATACAATGGCTGAGAGCATGCAAGCGTACTAATTCTAGATAATAAAGCTTTTGTGTATACTGAATAATCTTTGGGTTGTACTTGATGACTTCCTTCAAAGATTGAGCCATGCATATTTATATCTATCCTTGTCGTAACATCTAATTTACCTTGTAAAACATTTAGATCGTCAAAAGAAAAGCCATTTTCTTTATCGCCAATAATGATGCAATCAGTGCTGCACTGCTCTTTAGCTATTGGATTGAAAAAATCTTTCCCAATTAAAACTACTCTTCTATATGCTTTCATAGCTGCAAAGTTCGGTTTTTATGGCACTATTATACACTATCAATGTTACAGAAATATTAAGGTTTTGAAAAATAATGACAATTACAAGGGGATTAGCTTAGATTTTATCCCAAATTTAGCTCGGGATCTAATATTTAGGCGACTCTCTACAACACTTCAGTTACAACTAAACCGCTTCTATGAACACCGCGCGTTCATTAGGTGCATTAGTCCAAGCTGCCTTTGCAAAATCCCAATAAAATTCAATTTCAGGCCTATCATTTTCTGCTGATTGAGCTTGACGCAGCCAATCAACAACTTCTGCCTTATTTGCATGAGTCCTTTGGCAAAATTCTGCCATCAGTAAGAAGGCGCGGACTTTTTTTACACCTGCTATAGCATCAGACATGTGTTTACTAGCCAAATCGAAATCGTCAATGTCCAAAGCTGCTCTAGCTAAGATTAAACTACTTTCATAGTGTTCATAATTCACAGAAACTATATTTTTGACTGTTTTATAAAACTTCTGATCGATGGCTTTTTTAGATATGTCTAATATAAGCTCATTCATGGAATAATGAGGCATCACCTTCCATTGTCTTTTAATCAATTTGATTTTACTAGACTCATCATCACAAGTCTTTAACGCAAGCATTGTTGCAGGTAAAAATCCTTCTAATACCTTAGCTGCATATTGCGCACCAGAGCTTGCAGTTTCAATATCGCCGAAATCAACTAAGTCTTGTGCAATTTTATATTTACAAAGCGCATGTATAGTTTTAGCACTCTCTTTGCCCAGATAATACCTTAAATCTCTATGAAACAATTCAGATAATAGTGAGCCAGCACTAAGCAATTCCTCAAGTTCTCGCCACCTTCTTGCATTGATAAAGCATAACACGTATTTATACGCCAACTCAGGTGTTTTTTGTAATTTCCAAAGTTCTGAACAATAATTAGCACTAATGAACCAATCCTTTTCTAACATTGACAGGTCTATTAGACGACTAAATGCACCAATTTTTGTCTTATCAAACTTAGTAAGTGCAATTAGCTTATTCTTCTCATGAGCATTATTACCAGAAGCTTCTTCTATCAATGCCCCTATGGATAACTGATCAACTGGCTCGAGAAGCTCTTTAATGCTTCTATACCTTTTTTCTAAGCCAAGCGTATCCTTACTAACATAATCAGAAAAGAATCCTGCAATGTTTGCTATGACTTTATCTTTTCTTTTGTCTTTAATTTTTTGTTTTATCTTAGCTGGGATTGAGAAAATCCTATAAAGCCAAAACAGCAATATCTGCAATATGACTAGTGCTATAGCGCCATATATAACAAATTCCGTAACTGTAGTTTCAATATTATAATCTAAAAAAACAAAACTCAGGGAACCTGAGTTTTGTGATAACCAATATGCGCCACCCATGCTTGATGCAAAGATGACGCATAATAGTATTAATCTAACCATTCTTTAAAGTCTCATCAGCAATTTGATTTACATAGTACTTTAAAATATTCCTTAAGTTAAGATTATCTACAACTTTTTTCAAACCATCATTTTTAGGTTCTACTTGCTCTAGAGTTTTTAATGCTTCCCATTCATTTTTCTCTCTAAGATTTTTGATCGCAGAGTCAATTACGATTGGGTTACATTTGATTTTCAAATCATCATCCTTACCACTAACTTTGAAAACACTCTTAATGCTTTCAAATGCGCTTTTTTCTTCTTCAGTAGTAGGCTTAGCTGCAGTTGTAGTTTCTTCTACAATTTTAACCATTTCATCGTGATTTAAAATAGCCATAGCTTTATTTTTTTCTATTTCAGCCATTTGATCTGGAAACTTACCATTAAGCAATTTTTTAAGATCTGCCAACTTATCACTGTAGTCTTTAGTATTATTGATTCTCTCAATAATTTCCTTTGTTAGGAAAATTACGTGATACTTATCAGCTTTCACGTTAATTTTTTCAACAGCTTTAAGATCTGCACCACCTAGTCCAGCTCCACCACCTGTTTCACCAATAACGGCAAGTCTGTTATTCATATCTTCAACCATCTTACTTAACAAGGCGATGTTAGAATCTACTTTAACACTACTAGATCCGACCATACCAGAAATGTCTGATCTAATACCTTCTACTTTAAACATCATGAATGTAACCATGACGAAAGTAATTAGGCTTATTGTAGGAGTAAACCACTTGCTTACTCCTCTTACGTGAGACGCTTTGTTAGCATCCATTTTATCTTTGTCTGACATGACAACCCCAAATTATGTTCCACACTTAAATTGTGGCACTGCACAAAAGGACTGTCAATAATCTAAATTTGTTGTCGCGTTAACGATTTTTTAACTTTTAGGTGTATTTACTTATAAACTCGCTTGATAATTTCAAGTATTTCCTCATAATTCAACGCACCCGGATAGAATTCTTCACCTATTAAATAGGCTGGAGACCCCATCACACCCATGCTTCGAGCGATTTTTTCATTCTCTTGCAAAATTTTGTCAATATTACTTGATTTTAAAGCTTGATTAAACTTAGCTTCATCAATTCCAGACGCTTTAACAACATTTAATATTGTATTTTCATCTGTTGGACCATTATAGTTCATCAAATTTCTATGGAATTCTAGATATTTGGACTTATCAATACTATTTACCGCTAAAGATGCTCTTGCTGCCTGCTTAGAAAACTCGCCAAGGACTGGAAATTCCTTGAATACAATCTCAATATCAATCCCTGATGCTAATAATTTATCTTTCACGATCATCATCTTTCTGCAATAACCGCAACGATAATCAAAAAACTCTACTATTTTTATCTTAGATTTTGGATTTCCAACTCTAGGATCATTTTTATTAGACTGGATATCAGCAAGATTATCCTTTATGTAATTTTGAACTCGCTCACGCTCCTTCCTAGCTTGATCCATATTCATTCTGTCCACAGCCTCTACAATTAGAGCTGGATTTTCAATAATAAAATCTTTGACTATATTCTGTATCTCAGTTCTTGAGATAGCTTGCTCAGGATCAAGCAAATAGCTTTCGGGTCTCTTGTTTTCAATATGCTTTATATAACCAAACGTTGCAGAGAATGATAAAACCATTGTTACCACGCAAGCAATTACAATTGCTGTTAAATTCTTCATTTAAAATTTCCTAAAAGATAATTCCTAACAAGATAACCTAGTGAGAAATTTTAACAATTCCTTTTTCATGATTTTCATTCAAAACTCATCGGTATTGAAAAAGTTAGTTGTTGTTTTGATCTTAAATATTCATCCGCAAAGCCACCAATAGATGCAGACTTGGCTATATTTTCATCATCAATTTGAGCTTGAAATTTTTGATTAGGGTTATTTACAGACGATAACTCACAAGTATGCGTAACATACGATGATATGGGATTCGAATCTATTCCGAAATTTAACAGCATATAAAGCTCTTCTCTAAGAAATTTCCAGTGGTTTATATATGACAAAAACCTGCAAATTTCTTCACTGATAAAGATAATAAAATCGTCTATATCAGGCAATTTATACATCACTGTTGATATATTATGATCTATGAAATATTCAGGCTCTTTTTCAAACACATATGGCTTGTGAACTAATAAAAAAGTCATCCAAAAATAATCCCAACGAAAGTCTTTTGATTCTTTAAATTCCACTTCGCGTTGAATTACTTCAGGCGCTTGCACCCAATAATACGAAAAAATTTGGAAATGTCGTTTTGGCTCGTATATCTCGACAAATAAGACCCTATGCAGCCTTATAAATTCTTCTATGGTTCTATTTACATCCTGCTCTTCTTTAGCAGAAAAAAATCCGCCACCAGAACTGGGTATTGTTGTTGAAGTGTAAGTGTTACTTGGGTTGGCAATGCTGCGGATGTGGTTACGCACAACATCCCTAAAGTACCGATAGAGTCTTTTTGTGATATTAAGCAACCATCTTAACAATGACACGATTATTCGCATAGCTACATGCTATTAAGCCAATATACCAACTCTACACCCATCTATAAAATTTGCAAATCTATGCAAATAGTTAGGGATCTAGTATTTTATAAGATGCTGAAAGTAAAGAGATGGATCGAAATAGATCGCTATCTTTGGTTACCTTATCATCGGGCTTGGTGAGATTGTTGTCTTGCCCGTTCATTATAGAACTCTGTAATGCCGCCAGACATCACTTTTGCTGGAACCTCTAATGTATTACAAGCAGCAAAAGATGTGCTGGATAGGTATTTAATTCTTGCTGAGATTATATCGGCTATTTCTTTATAGCCGTTTTGTTCAGCGATAGATAGGGCAGTATCTCCACAATTCGTGGCACGGTTTAAATCCGCATTAGCATTAATCAAGAGCGGGACAATATCTTTATTGCCATTATATGCGGCGATAAATAGGGGTGTTCTTCCATCATCCACAGCAATATTTAAATCTGCTTTAGCATTAATCAAGAGTTCAACAATATCTTTATGGCCTTTTTCTGTAGCGATATGTAGGGCTGTTACTCCGCCATTCATAGCACGGTTTAAATCCGCACCAGATTTAATCAATAACTCAGCAATATCTTTATGGCCGTTTTGTGCAGCGACATATAAGGCTGTTGCTCCATTATCCTTAGCACGGTTTAAATCCGCATTAGCATTAATCAAGAGCTGGACAATATCTTTATTGCCATTATATGCAGCGACATATAGAGCTGTTGCTCCGCCATTCATAGCACGGTTTAAATCCGCCCCAGCATTAATCAAGAGTTCAACAATACCTTTATAGCCGTTTTGTGCAGCGACATATAGAGCTGTTGCTCCGCCATTCATAGCACGGTTTAAATCCGCC
>CAZVFD010000050.1:0-5026 GCA_964625465.1 uncultured Candidatus Midichloriaceae bacterium
GTTGCTTGCGCCAAGAAGAATCTCATAAACGTGGTTTTTCCTGAGTTTTTGGGCCCAACAATCAACGTATTTCCGTTACCACTCTTATTATGAAAATTAAAGTAAAACGGGGCACCATCTAATTTTCTTAACAAAGATACTGGAGCTCCCCATTTAGTACCCCTGTAGCTTCCAGATGTTTTGGAATGAATGTTTGTAAACAGGCCAATTCTACTGGTGGGAACATAAGACAGTCTAGTGAGATATTTAAAATTGCCTGGTAACTGCGACCAATACAAACATGGTAAATTATAGTCCTCTCTTACTGTCACTAAACCAATTTCATGGAATGTTTTTACCATTTGTAGGGTTTTGTTTTGAAAAAAATTGAACTGATCACTATGAATTAGAATAGTGGTTTGTTGTTTGCAGAAATCAGTCGCCTTTCCCGTTGAACCATGCACCAACTCTTTAATTCCAGTAAGTTCCGCAATATCATCGGATTTATTAATATCATAATACTCTTGGAACTCTGCAAACTTATACTTAACCTCATAATGAGGCACAAAGCATATCGCTTGAGAGATAATAAATTGAGTTCCAGATTGCAAAATTTTATCAAGCATCTCATCTGGTATTTCAACCTGATCTTTTAGAGTAAACATAGCGGCATATTGACGCTCTGAAATGCCTAATACTTCTGCTGAATTAAATTTAAAGTCTATCTTTAGATTTGCTAAATATTCAGACAAATCTTTAACTGGAAGCGGCGTTCTTCTCTGACTTAAATGAATTAGGTGATAATAAAAAAACAAAGGCTCAGATAAATATCCCTTATTAGTTTTAATCAAAGTGAGGCGCTTAGAACCGAATTTTTTTAGCGAACTTACAATCTTAGTGGTCACGTCTGTGAGTTCAGCATTAGCCTGCTCTAAAAACGATAGGGTATCTTTTTTGTAAAGTGGGTAGATTAAAGATTTAAACAGCTTCTGCAAATCAAATAGCCTATGGGATGGACCTTGTTTTACGACTGTTATATAAAGTGTATTGGTAAGCTGCTTATCCCAGTTGTTTTTTCTGCACCATTTATCATTTAATAATTTTGCAAATCCAAATGGTAGGTGCCCTGTTGGCATAAGATTTTTTCTACTTCTAATAGTATGCAGATGCACAGAATATGAAAAATCTGGTATATGCTCCTTGATTGCTTGACGTACCAAATCCCTCAATTCCAACTCAACATTGGCATCTAAAACCCTATTTTCAAATCCAACAACCTCTATCACTTGCAACAAGTGACCATCTTTGGTGATTAAAGAATTAAAGTCAAAATGCGATGTGATCGGCACATAGTCTGCCAAAGGGGGCGTAGGAATCGCCATTCTATCAACATTAGGAAGTGAATTTTTATCCAGCACTTATTATCTTAGAAAACGTTATCTTATAACAAGATTAAACCTATGGAAAATAAGGTCAACTGATTATTTACATTGCTAAAGTAGAAACAACTTTCTTACCATCGTTAGTAGCTGCCATCACACGTAACGTGTGATCAATATCGAAAGTTATAGAGAATCTCATCCCTTCTTGGTTATAAGGTTGGCCATTCGATAAGCCCGAATTGGCATGTGCGACAAGGTCACGCACATAATTAGCCCCAACTTTTTGTCCAATTCTTAGTAAATATTCTTGATCGACTTGGGCCCACAAAACAGGGAACCCGTTCCATTTTCCAAAAGAACTAATTCCTACATGTTTAAGTACATCGTGAGGGAATGATTGTCCAAAACATATATGTTGAGATTGAACAATCGCCAGTTTAAAAGACTCTGCCAGATGTGACTCTATTTTATTATCTCCTGATACATAAAACTCTTGGATTTTTTTATGTGTTTCTCGAATTTTAGCTTTTAAATAATTTTGAGTTTTCTCACTAAGATTGGTTGTTTTATGTGAGGCAGTTATATCTTACAGTGGCTTTTTTTCTTTTTTAATTACGTCATCTATTCTTGCTGCTGCAAGTAAATTGCTTATCTCAACAAAAAAATCAATCGACGAGTTATAGTCCGTACATCTAGTGTTAAATGCTTTTTCTGAGAATTCCTTGAAGACTGGATCACTGAATTTTGCATATTTTTCTGGGATTTCATTCCAGACTTTTACATTGTTACAAATTTTGTTAGCTGTTCTTTAGCATATACGCCACGCGCAGCATAATTCAACTCTTCTACAAGACTTATTCTTTTTTCTAACATTGTGTATGTCCTTATTTACAGTAGGTTTTTCTTACTTCTTCAAAACTTTCGTTTGCAAGTGCGTGTCTTATATCACTCATCAGCTTATTCATAAAGTGAATATTATGGATTGAGATAAGTGTGAACGCTAATAATTCTTGGGCTTTTAGCAGGTGATGAATGTATGAGCGGGTATAATTTTGACATGTATGACATTTACAATCCTTTTCAATTGGATCTTGGCTGTCACGATTTTCTGAATTATTTAAATTGATGTGATCTTTTTCTGGTTTGGGGTTGTTAATTGACTTAACTAACGCCCCTCCATGACGAGCTAATCTTGTAGGATGAACGCAGTCAAATGTGTCGATGCCGTTTTGCACTCCTTCAAACACATCTTTAACGCCACCAATTCCAAGCAAGTGAATTGGGCGGTCGCGCCTTAGTTTCTCACTTGTGTATTCTACAACTTCGTACATCTGTTCTTTTGATGCACCTAAGGAGCCGCCAATTGCATGGCCAAAGAAATCATTATTATTTACAAAATCACAAGACTCATCTCTTAGATCTTTATAAACACCACCTTGAATTATACCGTATAATCTTTGCTTTTCACCAGCACCCAGCCTGTTGAATTCGATAATCGATCTTTGCCCCCAGCGGTGGCTCAGTCTCATTGAACCTGCGGTGTATCTTTTATCGACATTATAAGGTGTACATTCGTCGAACATCAAAATTAAATCTGCACCAAGTTCATACTGAACTTGAATAGATTTTTCTGGGGTTAGCATGTGGATACTTCCATCTAAATAAGACTTAAATTTCGCGCCTTCTTCCGTGATTTTTAGCATTGTTTTTGGTCTTGCAGAATTTCTATTGCCCTTAATTTCAGCACTAACCGATCCATGGCCTAGACTGAAAATCTGAAACCCGCCAGAGTCGGTGAGCATTGGCCCTTTCCAATTCATAAATTTATGCAATCCACCAGCCTTTTGAACAATTTTAGACCCAGGTTGAAGCATTAAATGATATGTATTAGAAAGTATAAACTGAGTATCCTCAGCTTTAATTTGATCTGTGGTAACACCTTTAATAGCTGCTTTTGTAGCGCAGAAAATAAATGCAGGTGTCTGCACAGTACCATTTGGGGTTTCTAATTGCCCAAGTCTGGCGCGCTTATATTTCGTTTCTTTAAATTTGAAAGAAAATGACATTTTTCTGATTAGCTTAGTATCTCAGGACGCGATATTACCACAACTACCGCTGATTTACAAACGTTACATCTTGTTGGCCGTTTGCATATGTTACGCGATTCTCACCCGTTGCAAAATTAATGCTAAATGATTCTATTTTTCGGCCTAAAGAAGGCATCTCTACTTGTGGTTTATTTCTATCCCAAAATGCAACAAAGGCATTACCGACTAATGCAGATTGTCTTTTCAATCTGTGGCTACGTACTTCTCTCTGCCCTGTTTGTCTATTTAACCATTTGACCAAATCTTGTTCATCTTTGGATTTCCTTAATCTTTTAATTTGTGAATTATTTTCTTGCTGATCATCACAAGGTGCAGACCTTTTTTTGTCTTTCGTATTTAGCATAAACCAGCTCATAATTAATTGAGTTGGAATTATACACACAAATACATTTGGTTCAAGCGTTAAGCAGGATTTTTATTATTACCTTATCAACCATCTATTTGATCCGCAACAAACCTGCAGATCACTATCTTGGTTTTACCATATCTCCGCTCATCCAACATCTCGAAGTTTGCAGGCAAAGTTATTTTATCTTTTTCTCCCTGCTCTATTATGATGATGTTATCTTTAGCGAACCAATCACCCTTCATAAGGCTAACTAAACATTTCTCTGACAAACCCAAATGGTATGGTGGATCGAGATATACAAGATTTATCTTTATAGTTGATTTTGGCAGCAGAGTAGCATCGCTTCTTATAAAAACAGCATTCTTCTCTTCGCCTATAACTCTTAGATTCTGGGCAACCAATTCTAACTGCTCTGCTGACTGGTCTATAAATACTGACTTACCTGCTCCTCTCGACAAAGCTTCGATGCCAAAAGAGCCGCTGCCACAAAATATATCTGCTACAACCGCTCCATTAAGAATACCAACGGGAAAATAATTAGCATTTTCAATTAAATTAAAAATAGCAAGTCTAGTCCTCTCTGCAGTAGGTCTATAACTTATTTTCTTATTACCCTTTGACAGCGTAAGAATCTTTCTATTTTTATACTTACCACCAGTAATTCGCATCTAAGTATTCGCAAAACCTTTTAGTCGCTTAGATCTGCTTGGGTGACGAAGTTTACGAAGTGCTTTCGCTTCAATCTGTCTAATACGCTCACGTGTTACAGAAAACTGTTGTCCGACTTCTTCTAGAGTATGATCTGTATTCATTCCTATTCCAAAACGCATACGTAAAACCCTTTCTTCTCGTGGTGTTAGAGATGATAATATGCGTGTTGTTACCTCTCTAAGATTAGAAAGAACTGCAGCATCGACTGGTTGAATAGCATTTTTATCTTCGATAAAATCACCTAAGATACTACCTTCATCGTCACCCACAGGATTCTCTAAGCTCATTGGTTCTTTTGCAATCTTAAGAACTTTACGAACTTTCTCGATAGGCATAGCCAATTTCTGCGCAATCTCCTCTGGAGTAGGTTCACGTCCCATATCATGTACAATTTGGCGTGATGTTCTAAGGATCTTATTAATCGTTTCTATCATATGAACAGGTATACGAATGGTACGCGCTTGGTCGGCAATTGAACGAGTAATTGCCTGTCTTAT
>CAZVFD010000051.1:0-749 GCA_964625465.1 uncultured Candidatus Midichloriaceae bacterium
GCTTTGCTGCCTCAACGGCGGCTCTAAGCTCAATCTCATCAATCAAATCTTCGAGTTGTGAATTCTCAGATTTATTTCTCTGAGTTTTTAACTGTTCAACGACTTTAGATAACTCTCCACTTTCCTTGCCTGTCAACACAGCCTTACGGTAGACATCCAATCCATCCAAAAGCTCTTTTCCATGCTCATAATTCTTTTTTTCTATATTAGGCTGAGAGTTCACATCTTGTAAAAACAGTGCCGAATGTATAGATGGAGCAGAGTAAACCTCATTTACTTGTTTTGACTCACTTTCAGCTTCATCTAAAAAAACACTAAAATCGCCATCAGCCGTTTTTCGTTTGGCTTTCTTCAGCTTCGTAGCAACATCAATGTTTTTGATATTTTGAACAAACATACATATATCTTCATGGTTGCTAGAAAAGTAGCAAACAATAGGCATTTTTTCAAGATTTATATAGAGAGTTAAAAATCGCTGTGTTATAAAATGACTAGTTAACTAGTGAAATGTATCGTATGGCAATAGTCACAATTGATGGTAAACAAGTAGAAGTTCAAAATGGAATGACCGTGCTGCAAGCTTGCGAGCTTGCAGGAGCAGAGATACCGCGTTTTTGTTATCACGAGAGATTAGCAATTGCTGGTAACTGCCGCATGTGCTTGGTAAAAGTTGAAAAATCTCCAAAACCTGTGGCCAGCTGTGCACAGCCAATTGCCGGCGGCGGCTGGTGTCGTACGAGACGTTACTG
>CAZVFD010000051.1:759-4947 GCA_964625465.1 uncultured Candidatus Midichloriaceae bacterium
AATTGCAGATGGCATGGTGGTTTATACCAATACTCCTGAAGTTAAGAAAATGCGCGAAGGCGTGATGGAATTTTTACTCATTAACCATCCTTTAGACTGCCCAATTTGCGACCAAGCAGGCGAATGTGACTTACAAGACCAGGCTATGGCTTATGGCAAAGGTACAAATCGCTTTGATGAAAACAAGCGCGCTGTAAAAGATAAAGATATGGGGCCTTTGGTTAAAACTCAAATGACTCGTTGTATTCACTGTACTCGCTGCGTTAGATTCCTTGAAGATGTTGCAGGCACGAATGAATTAGGTGCCATTAACCGCGGTGAAGATATGGAAATTTCAACTTATATTGAGAAATCTATAACTTCTGAATTGTCTGGAAATATAATAGATCTATGTCCTGTTGGCGCATTGACATCTAAACCCTACGCATTCAAAGCGCGAAGCTGGGAATTGAACAAAACAGAGAGTATCGATGTTCTTGACGCCGTTGGTAGCAACATACGAATCGACAGCCGAGGGCGCGAAGTAATGCGGATTTTACCTAGATTAAACGAAGAAATTAACGAAGAATGGATTGCCGATAAAACCCGTTTTGCTTATGACGGATTAAAATACCAAAGACTAGATGTCCCAATGCTAAAACAAGCAGGTTCTCTTAAGCCTTCCACTTGGGATGACGTCTACGAAGTGATCGCAAAAAAAATAAAAAATTCTGCTCCAGATAAAATTGGAGCAATCGCTGGTGATCTAACAGATGTAGAGAGCATGTTAGTTGCGAAAGAAATGCTAAATGAACTTGGCTCATTCAATCATGATTGTCGTCAGGACGGAAGCTTACTCGACAATGAGAACCGCGGAAATTACATTTTCAACACATCTATAATGGGTATTGAAAAGGCCGATTTCTGTTTAATTGTTGGTTCGAATCCAAGACACGAAGCTCCTATCTTAAACGCAAAAATTCATAAAGAAGCAACCCAAGGAAAATTAAAAGTAGCGGTAATTGGCGATAAAGTTGACCTTACTTATGACTACAAACACCTTGGAGCCAACCCTTGGATTTTAAAACAACTTGCAGAAGGCCAAAATCCTTTTTGCGAAACATTAAAACAATATAAGAACCCAATGATCATAATCGGCTCAGGCGTAGTTGCCGGTAGCGATTTAGACGCAGCAATGTACTATGCTAAAAAATTAGCAGGTCGATACGGTTTTGTCACAGATACTTGGA
Organism: uncultured Candidatus Midichloriaceae bacterium; assembly: GCA_964625465.1. Taxonomy (GTDB): domain Bacteria; phylum Pseudomonadota; class Alphaproteobacteria; order Rickettsiales; family Midichloriaceae; genus CAZLFQ01. Next base: position 1,989 of record CAZVFD010000051.1, read on the forward strand.
ACGGGTTTAACATCTTGCAAAGAGCAGCTTCACGTGTTGGAGGGCTAGATATAGGCTTTGTCCCATCATCTAAATATAGAACAACTGATAAAATGCTCAGCAAAGACATGGAAGTCTTGTTTTTAATGGGTGCTGACGACGTTGATATGAAGCTAATTGGCAAAGATACATTCGTTGTTTACGTAGGTCACCATGGTGATAAAGGAGCGCAAGTAGCTGACGTGATTTTACCAGCAGCAGCATATACTGAAAAAACAGCCACATATGTCAATCTAGAAGGAAGAGTGCAGCGTACGCGACTTGCTGTATTCCCTCCAAATGAAGCAAAAGAGGATTGGATAATATTTAGTGAACTGGCAATGAAGCTAGGGATCAATCTAGGCTATAAAAGTATTCAAGATGTTTGGAATAAAATGGCGCGCCTCAACCCTGTATTCAAAAAACTTGATACATTGATTTCAGAGAAAACACCTCTTGAATTAGGAAAGATGAAAGATTTCTCATCTGATCACTTTGATTATCCTATTTCTAACTACTACATGACCGACTCTATCTCTAGAAACTCTAGAACGATGGCGGAATGCAGTAGGATCATCGGTGGCTCTGCAACTAAAAAAGCCGCATAATGCTGGATTTATTTTAAAATTAGATGCTGAAACAAGTTCGGCATGACAAGATACTTGTGTAATCATGTCATTCCCACGGAAGTGGGAATCTAGTTTTTAGAAAGTCTGGATCCCCGATTTCTCGGGGATGACCAAAAGAAAGATATAGCTACATTACAATTTAGCGAGATTGTTCACCCCCTCGCCCACCAGTCTGTTTTCCTGTTAATTTTGCTTTCGCTGCTTTAAATTTATCGACAAAAGACGTCTTTTCTTTTGGTTCAGACGCAGTAGCTTTAATACTCCATTTTCCGTCTGGATTTGCTGATGTATAATCAACATCATGAGCATCTTTGAATCTCCTACCTCGATGTACTTCACGCCTTGCTTCTACTTGGTTTTTTCTACTTATCTGACCATGGGCATCACTCATATCTTGACCAATGCTATTTTCCTTCCCAACCCCTCTATTTCTATCATAAAGTGGGTTGCCTTCTGTAATCTCTTTTGATTCAACTTTTGTTTTATTCCTGCCCATCGCATCCCGAATTCTGTCCGCAAAAGATTTTTTTGTTGTGCCAAGCTCACGGTCAATTTCCTTACCAGTTCCTTTGAAATCCTTTCTCTCAGCTTTAGCCAATGCCTCTCTCTCTTTAGCCGCAGCTTTTGCAGCTTTTTCTTGCTCAGCCCCTTGTGTTTTTTTCTGGTCCTCCATTACCTTATGCAATCTTTCTGCAGACTTTTGCTCCATTTTCAATTTTTCTGCAGATTGTTTTGCTACTTTTGCTTCGAATTTCGCAGCTTGTCTTTCACGTTGCTCAGCTGCTTTTTGTTCGTTAACTTGCATTTTAGCCAAGCCACTTTCTAAAGTCTTAGTAATTGTCGAAGACATTTTATCTATCTCAGCATCTCGCTTAGATTTTTCTTTCTCTCTGGCTGCGCGTTCTTGTTCCTCTCTTGCTTTATTAGCAGCTTCTGTTTTAGCTTGTTCAGCAGCTTGCTTAAATTCTTCTTTTATTTTTGGAGTGTTTTGTTCGTTAATTTTTTCGATTACAGCTTTTGCACTAATACTTTCTTTGCCTCGAGTAAATTCCGAATTGCTACTTCGTGATTCTTCAAATTTTTTAACTTCTTCCATAAGGTTAACGTGAGCGCTGTTATTAGGATCTAATTTTTTAATTGCCTTCCCTACGGCTTCAACTGCATTATCAACATTATCTTGTTTATTTGATCGGCGTGCATCCCCTAAATCCTTATATGCCTTTTGGAATTCTGCGGCACTCTTATCGTTAAATTTCATAAAAACCCCATATATATAAATTTTGAATCCTACACACAAGTGTACGCGCGCAATTACTAACAAATCGTTAATTTTTCAAAATATTTTTAGAGATGGCAATTTAATACAAGCTAACATAATATAACCTATGCATACTTTAAGTACGGAAGATGGCTGAAGATCAAGATAATGCCCAGAAAACGGAAGAACCCACGCAGAAAAGGATTGACGACGCCATAAAACGTGGGCACATAGCGTTTTCCAAAGAAGTTACCAGCTTTATAATGCTTTCTTTGCTGACCATTTTTGTCATTTGGCCTTATGAAATCGGCTAATTTAAGCCTATCTCACTATATAACCCAGCCACATAACTTCGAAATGGATTTCGATGGCGATGATTTATTAAGACTTGCCATCAAAATACTAGCTGATGTCGGCTATCTGTTATTTATACCTTTCGCCATTTGTATTCTTGGCGCATTTATTGGAAGTTTTTTGCAAAATGGAATCATCTTTTCTCCCGAAGCTATTTCTCCTGACTTAAGCAAAATCTCTCCTCTTTCAGGTTTTAAAAGAATTTTCTCATTTAGATCGGTTGTCGAATTAATTAAAGGATTGATAAAAATTTCTTTGGTTAGCTTCATTGTTTATATGGCCATAAAAAATGATTTAGACAGTATCAAAATACTTCACGAGCTTAACTTTGCTGGAATTCTGTCAGTTTTATCTAAGTTGGTTGCAAAATCACTTTTTGCAATTTGTGGTGTCATGGCTGCTATTGCTGCATTTGATTATTTTTATCAGCGCATGGAATATTTGAAAAGTTTGCGTATGACAAAGCAAGAAGTAAAAGAAGAGATGAAGCAAACCGAAGGAAGCCCAGAAATAAAAGCTAGGTTAAGATCTATAAGATTAGAACGCGCAAAAAAACGTATGATGGCAGCCGTTCCCAAAGCAGACGTTGTTATCACTAACCCAACTCACTATTCCGTCGCCCTGAAATATGACGCGACTAAAATGCAGGCTCCTCAAGTTGTCGCCAAAGGTGTTGATAAAGTCGCTCTTCGAATTCGTG
>CAZVFD010000052.1:0-950 GCA_964625465.1 uncultured Candidatus Midichloriaceae bacterium
TTTTTGTCATCTGTAATATTAGATAGCTGTGGCAGATCAAGTTTCGCAATACGCCTGCAAATTGTGGTGTAATTTGGAACAGGTAAACTGAGATCAATTAGGTTTAAAATAGATATAAGGCAACCTTGCGTTTCTCTGTATGGCATGTGTAGCGCAGCTTTAACATATGCTGCAGCTTCAATTGCAATGTCGGAATATTTAAATTGCCCGCCTTGTAATTTTTGCTTGCGCTTTTTTGGGCGCCATGCTTTAATAATTTCGGCTCTCCCGCCGATCTGTAGACCCTAGAAAGCTTGCTGCATAAGGGTTATAATGTCAAGCTAATAAACTTACAGGCGCGGATTTATGGCTCATATTAACCTACCTCTTGATATAAAATCTCTTGAGATAATTGCACAATCTACTGATAAAGACGGCAATATTATATTGGATGTGGTTAGCAAGAATAAGCATAGTACCTGCCATAAATGCGGAAAACCCGCGACAAAACGTAATGGTATGGCTCCGCAGAGACTAGTCCGTCATCTTCCTATTTTAGATGTCCCTGTTTACTTACGGATCACACCCATTCGTTACTCTTGTGAATCCTGTGATGACAATACAACTACTACCGAACAATATGATTGGTGTAACAGAAATTCATCAACCACTAATGGGCTAGATGATTATATTATGCGCTGCTTGATTAACAGCACTATAGAAGATGTTGCCAAGAAAGAACGCATGGGACAAAAGCTTATTCAGCTTTCTTTTCAGGAGCAGTTCCTTCTGCAGCTACCTCGCCCTCATCCTTCTTGCCTCTTTCTTCAGAGACTTCGATGGCGGAGAGGTCGATAGGAGCGACTTCCTCCTCCTTCTCCTCGCGAGGAGCGGCGACGGTGGCGACCACTTCTTCTGGCTTCTCCTTGAGTTCAACGCCGTGTGGCATAGGGATGTCCTTGGCGAGTATC
>CAZVFD010000052.1:960-1297 GCA_964625465.1 uncultured Candidatus Midichloriaceae bacterium
AGGCAAGTAGAATTAGAGACTAACTGGAATTTAATAAAGGGTATTGGAACTATCGGTATCGACGAAATAGCTGTAAAAAAAGGACATAAATCATTTTTTACTGTGGTTAGCGCCAAAGCAAATGAAAGCAGTCCTATAGTACTTGCTGTTATCAAGGGGCGTTTAAAAGAAGATGTTAAAGCATTTTTAGAATCAATACCTGGTAACTTGCAGAGCACAGTTAAGCATGTTTGCACTGACATGTATGACGGCTATGTTAATGCGGCTATTGAAGTGTTTGGAGTTCAATGTCTGATTGTTGATAGGTATCACGTCGCTAAGTTGTATCGCAAACCAT
>CAZVFD010000052.1:1307-3406 GCA_964625465.1 uncultured Candidatus Midichloriaceae bacterium
TTAAAGAAATGGCTAGGCTCAAGCGTGAGTTATGCGCTGAAGATTACGGCAAATTAGAAGGTATGATGTGGGTCTTACGAGCTAAGCATGAATGTTTAAGTGAGGCTGACAAACAGAAACTAGAGATGCTTTACAAGCATTCGCCTATTTTAAAGAAGGCGCATAGCTATGCATTACGACTAACGCATATATTTAATACCCACAGCAAACGCAAATCAGCCATGGCAAAAATAGATAGATGGATTAATAAGGTTGAAAAAAGCGGATTAAACATCTTTGATTCATTTATTAAAACTTTGCAGAAATATAAACCTTATATAGGTAATTATTTTAAGGCCCGTAAGAATAGTGGCTTTGTTGAAGGATTGAATAATAAGATTAAAGTTTTAAAACGACGTTGCTATGGTTTAGTAAAAGCAACTTCTATGTTTCAGCGCTTGTTTTTAGATCTACAAGGCTACGAGTGTTATGCTTAAAGGGTTTCTACAGATCGGCCGGAGAGCCTTAAATTCTTTGCTAAATATTGACGTCCTGATTTGCAAAATATTATGTGCCCCCTTCCTAGTCCATTGCATTTTTTTATTTTTTTGACGGTCATTAATAACACTATTTATAGAAGACTCCGCTAACTGGCTAGTAAAAGATAGTTTTTCTTGCTGGCGATTTTGATAATTAACAATACTATCAATATTGTTACTTATATATGAGATCAATTCATCAAGTGATTTTGTTGCGGCATCACCTTCATGTTGGTTTTTCAGCTTCTTTAATTTTTCAATAGCATCATTTGGCTTGCCATGCCAAAGTTTCCATTTTGCTCCATTGTAATCTTCTATAAATTTCGCCAATATTTTGGATTCACGCTCTTTAAATTTTTTGCCGATATGAAACCAATCTAACACCTTAATAATATTTTTGCATTCACTTGCTAGATCTTCAGCGACATTCCAGCAGTTACTTGCACCATCTGATAGCACGGTAACAATAGTATTTTTATCCATGCCTAATTTTAAACAAGCCTGCTTAGTTAATGCTTTCATAGTTTTCTGCGAATCTTGTAACGCTGAAGCAACTGTCACTTTACGCCTAATTTCTTTTCTATTTGCTGAAGTATCTACTAAATCTTCAGGCTTATACGCTGTTGCAACCAATTCTTCAAAGGAGTGTTTTCCTTCTTCCTTGTTTTGAACATGCCCGCCATCAATATTAAGTATTATTTGCTCAGCAGTGGTATTGCTTTTTGACCACTCTTCGGAAAGCTTTAGTTGCTCTAACAATGTTCCAACTTTATTAACATTATTTATTAAAGTGGCATGATTATTAATTTTGCGTTTATTGCAGCAAATATTATTTAAGTTTTGACTGGATTTATCAAAACTCTTGTCAGCACAATTGGTAACCTGTAAATTAACCAGCTCAGGATGTGATGAATTACCATAAATGCCTTGTATAGAGTGATCGCTCATCCAACCGCAATTACAACCTAAGCGCTGAACTACCACCTCATGATCAGTAAAAACATCGTGAAAATCTGAAGTGAATTTACCTTTTTTATGTATCTTGTTACCGCATTTTGGACAGGATTTCTGCTCTGAAAAAAATTGAGATTGAAACTTTAAAAAGAAATCTTGCGCTTTTTTTATTAACTCTATTTGTTCGCTATGCCTGATGCCAAACTCATTTATTGTTTTTGGAAATGATAGCCCCTTGATTTTAATTTCTTCTTGTTCGATAATTTCATTTGACTCGGCGTCACAAAGTTGTGCAATGTATTTGATTTTAAAACTCATTTTAGCTCCGGGAATTTATTGGCTACCAGAACTAAATGATATCAGAGATATTTAAGATCGTCAACTATTTTACTGCTTCCCTTTCATCTGGCACGCCTATACCCAAGCTCTGCTCTGCCTGTATAGGATCAAACTTAAACATTGGATCAGTTTTAGGATCTATCTTAAAGCGCGCTCTATTCTTTGAGCTCTCTAACAAACCAACTGCCACCTCATCTTTTTGTAATTGAGCTGCTGCAGCATCAGCTAAATTATTATTAGAGAGTCCTACTTGCGGCGGATTTGCGTCTTTAAACTGAGGAATTTGCT
>CAZVFD010000053.1:0-3021 GCA_964625465.1 uncultured Candidatus Midichloriaceae bacterium
GTGGAGCGACAGCTTTATTTATAGCTGCGCAAAAGGGCCATAAAGATATTGTCGAGCTCTTGATTAATGCTAAAGCGGATTTAAACCTTGTGATGAGCAGTGGAGCAACAGCCCTATTTATCGCCGCACAAAGAGGTCATAAAGATATTGTTGAGTTGTTGATTAAATCAGGTGCGGATTTAAACCTTGCTATAGATAATGGAGCGACAGCCCTAATTATCGCCGCATATAATGGCCATAAAGATATTGTCGAGCTCTTGATTCAAGCTAAAGCGAATTTAAACCGTGTCACGAATCGTGGAGATACAGCCCTATCTATCGCTGAACAAAAGGGCTATAGAGATATTGTCGAAATAATATCAGCAAGAATTAAATACCTATCCAGCACATGTTTGGACACCAATGATGACTCAGGAAGTGCAGAAGTTGAAATACCTCAAGGCATCGCAACTTCTATGCTGGCCAACAAAGAAAAAAGGCAACCCTGCCATTCTTTATAGGATGATAGTTTGAGGATATACAGATTGCTTTAGTACAGACTAGGCTTCTTTTAGCTCTTCATCATCCTCAATTGCTTTAAAGCATTTTGGTGCAAAGTAGAAAATGTAAAGAGAGATAAGTGCAAACTTTACTACCTGATTTACCCACTTATATTGACCAGAGACTAGCGTGCTTGGTATAAAAATGTACAATAATACTAAGAAAGTAATTGCAGCGGATAGTATATACATACTTGGTCTATTACTTGTTAGAATGAAGCCTTTAGAAAATGCGATGCCGAGTCCAAAAAACACTCCTAAAGCAACGGCAATAGGGGTATTTATGATGTCGTTGAAAGCAATGATTACAAATATAAATGTGGCGAAATAAAGCGTCCAATATGTTTTAAGCTTTTCCTTATTCAACCAGCTTTCAAATACTCTTTGAAATCTATCAGAATTTAGATACCAGGCCGTAACGACGCCTACGATCATTCCTGTGGTTACATCAAGTGGGCTGTGCACCCCTAAATACATTCTAGATAGCATAACATTTGGAATTAAAAAGAGGCAAAGTGCATATAGCCAAGGTTTGTTATAATGTAGCGCCAAGAGAATCCAAAAGGTTGTAACTAACAAGACATCGCCGCTAGGAAAGCCAAAACTCGGCGCGTCAATTAGATGATACTCCACAGGGGGTCTGGGAATTTGAAACGTGAGTTTAATAAAATTGCATATAAAAGTTGCTGCGCCAGTAGCGAATGCCATGAAAACAGCAAATCGACTATTAGAATACCAAAAGAAGATAGCTAGAATCATTACATATGTGCTCGGGTGGCCAAGTAACATAAATGACTTGAAATATTCGGTTAGGAACTCACTCCTAAAAGGTAATATCCAAGTTATATCTTGAAATGCATCTAGGCTCATTTTTTAATCTCCTTTTTAATTACCACCGCCATATCTTTGGCTATTTCAGCTGCGCCAAGAGCGTTAGGGTGGATCCCATCAGACAGCATTTTTGTTTGATCGTAAATAATTTTTTCCATAAAAAATGGAATCAACGTGAGCGAATATTTTTTTGAAAGCTTGGAATATATAGAATCGAATTGTCTCTTAAAACCTAATCCATAAGCTAAGGTTGCTTTCATTTCTGCCAAAACTACTTTTGCTTTTGAGTCTTGACATTTTTTAATAATACTTTCTAAGTTAGCATAAGTGATTTCAGGTGATACATTTCTTAGCATGTCGTTTCCACCTAAAACAATTATAACTAGGTCTGGCTTTTCACTTAAGGCTAGTTCAATCCTCGCAAGGCCGTTGCTAGTTGTGTCACCAGAGACGCCAAAATTTTTTACTTTCACGTCAACCCCGTCCTTGAGCAAGATGGCTTCAAGTTGTGCGGGCAGCGCTTGGTCAGGAGATAAATTATATCCTGCAACCAAACTATCACCAAACATGATAATTTGTGTTGAGCAAAATGCTGGAAATGCGTAAGCTGCTGTAAGTAAAAAATATATAATTATTTTCTTCATGAGCGCGCTTATAAAATTATCCAATGTGTCTTTGACTTTAAAGTCTGATGCTGGAAAAATCAATGTGTTAAAAAAAGTAAATTTGAATATCCCTTATGGTCAGACAGTAAGTATTGTTGGTCCATCTGGCGCTGGAAAAACTTCTTTGATAATGCTGATTTCTGGGCTAGAAAAGCCAACCTCTGGTGACATTGAAGTTTCTGGGAGTAAGATTAGCGATCTATCCGAGGATAATCTGGCAGTCTTTAGAAGAAAAAATATCGGTATCATATTCCAGAATTTCCACTTAATCCCAACAATGACAGCTTTAGAAAATGTTATGATCCCGTTAGAGCTAGCGGGAATTGCTAATGCCGAGAAAGAAGCAATAAGCGCTTTAGGTTTGGTAGGTTTGCAAGATAGAATAATGCATTTCCCATCACAATTATCAGGTGGAGAGCAGCAAAGAGTTGCCATAGCGCGCGCTTTTGCTGCAAAGCCAAAGATTATTCTTGCTGATGAGCCAACTGGAAATTTGGATTCAGAAACAGGAAAATTAGTGATGGACGAGTTATTTGACCTAAATAAAAAGTTTGGCACTACTTTTATTCTAATAACTCATGATTCAAAGCTTGCAAAGCGTTGCAAAAGACATATGCATATTTTAGATGGAGAAGTTCATGAATCTAACAACTAGGATATCCTTCAGAGAGATATTGGGCGGATGGAAGGATCTCATCGTATTTTATTTATGCGTAATAATTAGCGCCACAGTTTTGATTGTTATTGGTCAAATTAGCACAAATTTTAAAGCAAATTTTTTAGATAATGCCAAGGAAATATTGGGTGGCGACATAGAAATAACCACTGCCAATTTTAAAATGACAAGCGATGAATATAAGGCCATTAGTAAGTTCGGAAGTGTGTCTGTTGTATCAGAATTGAGGGCCATGTCTAGCTTCAATGAAACAAATAGGGGCTGACACCTAATAAAATTCTTTTAGCAACTTTTTCAGATCGATTAGAAG
>CAZVFD010000054.1:0-2340 GCA_964625465.1 uncultured Candidatus Midichloriaceae bacterium
GCCGCAATAGCGCTGCCAGCCACTCCTAATATGGTGCTAAAAGCACCCAAACTTCCTACGTATAAATACCCAAGAACCGCAAAAAAAGGCATGGTTCACCAAACGCGATTTTTCGTGAACACTTTGCAAGAGCAATTCTCCAGAAAACTGGTTGAGCTTAAAATTTCTTTGCAAATTGCTAGCTAATTAAGCCGCCACGCGTTTAAAGCGCGTATATCCCAGCATTTCTAACCAATGTGGATGAGCTTTACCAGTTAATATTTCTACGGGCGATTTATTAACTCTGGTTGTGCGTGCACTTCTGCGAAATGGCACATGGTTTAAATAAAAACGCAGCAAATTTAAAAATGATTGGTTACAACCTTTTCTAAGTCGCAGGTATGGAGCAATTCTACTATTATAATTTTCAACCATTGCGCTGGTTTTTTCCGTGGAATCTAAGGCTGCCAGCACATCTAACTCTATCAAATCAAAGAGCTCTTCCCCAATATCTTCTAGTAATGGCGCAGAGCGTAGATGATAAGTGTCGCCATAATATTCACATCGTTGTAGTTGGCAAATCTCCCAAACGAGATCATTGCTACAGTCATATTTTACTGCAATATTCAAAAATTTATCATCTAGCACATCAACGAAAGCTAACAAGCCATCTCGTTGATTACGCAGCTTGGTGCACAAAGATTGAATCCTGTGCGGGTGAATATCAGCCAATTTTTCAAACTCCACAAGTATAAAATCAAACAATTCACGGCGTGGCTTAACTTGACTACCAGGCTTATTAAAAACATCATGCTCCATCCAACTAATTAGCGTGTTAATTGTGGTAGATATGTGTTCATAGAGCTTTAATTTGGTATACGCATCTGGCAGTAAGTCTTTATATTTTTCACGCGTTGCATCGAGGGTAGCATCATCAGCCATGTCAGAAAAATCTAAATATTCAGTCAAAGCGCTTCGATACTTGTTTCTAAAAAACTGTCGCAACTCCATCATGTCTTTGGTGATGTGAAAGTTATCATAATCGCAGGGAATATCGCTTAATGCTAGTTCATGGCCACTGCGCAAACCACTACCATCATCAGCAATAATTCGCTCTGGCTTAAAATTCTGTTTTTGCAAATCAAATAAATTAATGGCCCAGGTTTCACCGTCACGCTGATTTTCTTTGGACAACAAGTAACAATAAAGGCTGGGAATATCAATGCCAGCTAAGATTGGCTTATTGTTTACAAACATTTCATCATGCGCACCCAGACTAACAGCACTTAAGTCTTGCGCTAGATTATATTCGTTAGCGGCAATTGCTGTGTGGTTTAACACATTTGAAATAGAACCAATAGATGTGGAAAAATCAATACAATCTTTTAGCACAGCCTGCATACCACGATAATTAGCCCTGCAATGCATTGCAAGATTAATCACTAAACCTTTAATCCAATTTATGGTAACCGGGATATAATACAAAACACCAGTTGGCTCAACATTAGCAAAGGCATCCTGAATACCCTGTATTGCTTTATTTATTTGCTTATGAACAAAGCCCCGGCTAACTTGATTTTTTCTTGCAATTTGCGTAACATTTCTATTAATTGCTTGTAAGGCGATTGCTTTTCTCTGGGTAGCATTCATTTGGCGGGCAATGTTGTTTTGACTGGTGCTCATGTTTTTGTTTCCATTTAGTTGGTTACAAAATAGTAACAGAAATGTGAGCACTCAGGACAACAGTTGGGCAACTAATGTGTTAACTTGGTTTGAACCACGTCGTTTTTTAAATACACGATTAACCTTATCCATGCCTTCAGTGAACTTTTGGGCTAGCTGTAACTGCTCATTTGATGTTGTGTTAAGATTATCTATATCAGAAGATGTACCTTGTAACCTACCTTCTGCGCCTGCGGAGACATCTACACTAACTTTATCTTTAAAGAATTTGGGAAGCGGAAGAGATAGCTTACCACTTAGTGAAAGCACTCCTATTTGATCAATAGCCTTACGCTCATCAACCCCCATTAACCTAGAATAAGACGCAACTGTATCTTTCACTTCTTGAATAGATTCATTAGCGCTTAGTGCCACATCTGTACCAATATTAGAATCATTAGCTAAACTATTGCCTTTTGAATTGCTAAAGTTTTTCATGAGGTCATAAGCCGCACCGGTAGTTTCGCTATAACCAATTTGCGAAGCATGGGCATTAGTTAATAATTTTGATGACATCTCATTCATGCTAGATGCAACTTCGTGCTTGTCGGTTAAACTTGTGCCAAGTTTGGACATGTTTGACACTTTATCAAGAATATTTTCCCCACCTGATGTAAGGGTAATGTTTGAGCGATCTTG
>CAZVFD010000055.1:0-1797 GCA_964625465.1 uncultured Candidatus Midichloriaceae bacterium
TCTTGAATACATAAGAGAGTACAGAACGTATTTTCATGTTGCAGCAAGCTATGGTAATGTGGCTACACTAAACCGGACAGATAGTTTAAATTAATTACGAGTTAAACTAGAAGGAAGGAATTGATGTCTAGAAAATTAAACCAATATTCATCAGAATTTAAAGAATCAGCAATTAAGTTGGCTTTAGAAGGAGACAAATCAATAGGACAAACAGCCGTTGATTTAGGAATTAAAAAGAGCACTCTCTATACCTGGATTAGCAAACATGGAGGCCCTAGAGTGATTGTCACTAAAGCCACTGATAATGAGCATATTTATGATGAGAATAAACGCTTAAAGAAAGAGTTAGCCAGAGTAACTCAGGAGCGTGATTTACTAAAAAAGGCCGCAGCGTACTTTGCAAAAGAATCTCAGTAAGGTACGCTTGGATAAAAGAGCATCAAACAGAGTTTTCGGTGTCAGTTATGTGTAAATTCATGCAGGTAACTCGTAGTAGTTATTATGATTGGCTAAGCCAGGCTGAGGCTGAATCTGCGAAAGCTACTGCAGATAAGTTATTACTTGAGCAAATCAGTTCAGTATTCGTAAAAGGCAGAGGTAATTATGGCTCTAGAAGTATTAAAAAGATTTTATTCAAAGCCAATATAATAGTGAGTCGTCGCCGGATTGTGAGGTTAATGAAAGAAGCTGGATTAGTTTGTCAAAGTAAGGGTAAATTTAAGGCTACAACTAATTCTCGCCATAATAAGCCAGTAGCACCTAATTTATTGGATCGAAATTTTACTGCAACTGCTCCAAATCTTTGCTATGTAGGAGATATCACCTACATCTCAACAGATGAGGGTTGGTTATATTTAGCAACAGTACTTGACCTTTATTCAAGGAAAATTGTTGGTTGGTCTATGAGTAATAATATGAAGGCAGATCTAGTTAATAATGCGTTATTAATGGCTATCTTTAGCAGAAAGCCAGCTAGAGGATTAATTTGGCACACTGACCGCGGCAGTCAATATGTTGCTGAGAGTCATTTAAAGATTATCGCTCAACATGGGATTATCCAAAGCATGAGCCGTAAAGGCAATTGCTGGGACAACGCGGTTGCTGAGAGTTTTTTTGCTACCTTGAAAAATGAGTTAGTTTACCAACAAAAATTTAATACTAGAGAGGAGGCAAAGCATGCAATATTTGAATATATAGAAGTATTTTATAATCGGATTAGAGTTCATTCAGCTAATGATTATTTATCACCAGCTGACTATGAAGCCAACCAAAAATGTGCGTGACTATTTGTCCGGAAAAGTGTTGACAGTCCATCTCCACTTTTGAAACTAATTTATTAAATAAACTTTGTTTCGCAGTTAATTTGTGATTCTTAGGGAATGTCGTCATGAGATTTTTGCCCACATTAATAACGCTCTAAGACAAAGACCCGCCATATATGACCGTGTATTCTTTGCGTATCTGGTTGCTATGCCGCGCCATTCTTTGAATTTCTGAAATGTGTTTTCAATAATATGTCTTAATTTATATAGATCTTCGTCTATGTCTCTTTGTATTTTTCTATTTCTTTTTGATGGGATGATAGGAATCGCATCTGCTTGAATTGCAGAATCTACAATGTCATTAGTATCATAAGCTTTATCAGCAAGAAGATTCTCCGCGCCTATACCATTTGTTAACTCATGAACTTGTGTGCAATCGTTTTTGGCACCTTCTGTAACAACCATTCGGATCGGCATACCATGCGCATCCACGGCCATATGTACCTTTGTATTGAGCCCCCTTTTGTTCGGCTTG